>CAMBLN010000119.1 GCA_945868215.1 Opitutus sp. GAS368 | reverse complement strand
AGCGATCGGAAAGCATGCAGGGGTTAAGATGGAAAGCGGGCGCATAAACACAAGCCGCCAACCGGCTTCCGGACGGCTTTTGACGGGGCGCGAATGAGCGGATTTCCCGTCTCCCGCCGCATGGTCGCTTGACAGTCTAAGTCATTCGTCTTTCTTGCGGTGACATGGCCAACAAAGCAGACAAATGGGACCAAAACGTGGGCGGCAAGTTCTACGTCGACCAGCAGTGCATCGATTGCGATCTCTGTCGTGAGACCGCTCCGGCGTTTTTCAGCCGTCATGACGAAGGCGGTTATTCCTTCGTCCACAAGCAGCCGGAGACCGAGGACGATATCGCTCTCTGCACCGAAGCCCTCGAGGGTTGTCCGGTCGAAGCCATCGGAAACGACGGCGAATAATTCATCTGCTGAATCCCGATTTATCGAACCCGCCTTTACCGGCGGGTTTTTTTGTGCGGTGGATCGTGAAGACGTGGAAAAGGGATATCGGGCTATGTTAGTCGTAATGTTAAATTGATTAACAATGGGCTTGTTTTGCGGGTTTGGGGTGCTAGCTCTGGCAGCATGCATCGCATAAGCATCGCATCCGTCCTCATTGTTTCACCCTTGGTTGTATTGGCCGAGGTTGCCGTTCCGGCGGACCCGGTTGAGCTGGCCCCGGTGATGGTGTATTCGCCCGACGTGGCGAACCAGGTCCCGGTTTCCAGCTTCGCGACACCGGTTTCGGTGCTGCGGTTTGAGCCCTTGGTGGATGTGCAGTCACGCGGATTTGCCGAAGCGCAGTCGGACATCTCGATTCGTGGCGGCACGTTTGACCAAACCGGTTTCACCGTCGGTGCGGTGTCGATTTACGATCCTCAAACGGGCCACTACGCGGGCGAGCTTCCGGTGGCTCCCTCGATGCTGGGCGCGCCGACCATCAATACGGGGGCGCAGAATGCCATGTCGGGCTGGAGCGCCACGGCGGGCAACGTGGGCTATGGTTGGAATCGCGTAACCTCCCAGGGTTTTGTTTCCGCGGGTGGCGGCAGTGACAACCTGTTGCGGACCGAAGCCTATTCAGGTTATGTGAGCTCCAAGAAAATCGCGGGTCGCACGCTTGCGGCCGACGCCTCGGTGGCCTACTCGGAGTCCGAAGGCTCGCGGCCATTCGGCGACCACGAGTTCGCGCGCTACAACGCCCGCATCCAGCTGGCCGACGACGTGTCGCAAACGGATCTTTTCGCGGGTTATCAGGATAAATTTTTCGGATGGCGCGAGCTTTACGCCGGACCGTTTGGTTCGACCGAAACCGACGACCTGCAGACCACGCTCCTGGTGCTCAACCACCGCATCAACCACGGAGCCGACGGCGATTATTTCCAGGCGGGTGCTTACTATCGTCGCAACGATGACGAATATCAGTTCAACCGTGCCGCGCCCAACACCGCGTTCATCCACCGCACCGAAGTGACCGGCGCGAGTTTCGATGGACGCCATTCATTCACCGAGGCGACCGCGCTGCGTTATCGCGCCGGCGTGATTGCGGATGAGATCGAATCGACCGAGCTGGTGGTGGGTCCGGTGAACGGGCGGTATAACGACCGCACGCAGGGCTACGCGGGGTTGTTTGCGGACCACACCGTGACGCTGGCGGGCGGCCGTTCTCTGGTGATGACGGCGGGTGCCAACTATGATGCGAGCAACCGCTCGGGTTCCGCGGTTTCGCCGGTGGCGGAGGTGGCGCTTGCGAAGGACCGCGGTGCGTTGAGGCGCGTGTATGTTGCTTATTCCGAGACGACGCAGTTGCCGGGCTACACCGCGTTGAACTCCAATTCGGCGGTGCGCTTTTTCCGCGGTAATCGCGATCTCGGCCGCTCGGAGTCCAAAAATATCGAACTCGGTGCCGACACGACCATCGAAAACTGGACCTTCAAGACGGCGGTGTTTTTCCGGAAGGATGAAAACCTGGTTGATTGGACATTCAATCCGGCGTTGCCGCGCACGGCGCGCATCGCAGCCCAAGGGGATAGCGACACGCTCGGTTTTGAAAGCGTGGCCCGTCGCAATTTCGACCGCATCGACCTGGTGCTGGGTTATGCCTGGCTCCACAAGACCGAGGACTACCTCGCGCCGGGCACGGACAGTTTTTATGCCTTCAATTTTCCGGTGCATCGCGTGACCGCGGCGATTGTCGCCCGTCTTGGCGCCGGTTTCGAGGCGCGCATGGACAACGAATTCCGCGTGCAGGAAGACAATGCGCTCCGCCGCCGCAACGACGAGGTGTTGCTCAGTTCGCTGGGTCTTTACTACACGGTGCCGGGCGTGAAGGGGCTGACGTTGTCCGCGCAGGTGGATAACCTTTGGAACACCTATTACGAAGAGGTGCCGCTCGTGCCGGGAGCCCGTCGCGAGTGGTCGGTGGGGGCGCGCTACGCCTGGTAATCATTCGGGAGCAGGCTTGCTCGCGGGCGGGCATCGCGTTCGCTGGGTGCACGCATGTCCGCCAATCCCTTTCTCGATTCCTCGTTTGAAGTCCGCTGGTCGCAGCACACGCCGGAGCTGATCGCTCCGGCCATCGAAAGCGCCCTCGCGCGCGCGCAGTCCGCCATCGATGCGATCGCGGCGACCGACCTCGCCACGGTCACTTACGACAACACCTTTCTCGCCCTCGAACGCGCGACCGAGGAACTCAACTATGCGTGGGGCAAGGTCACGCATCTCCAGTCCGTCGCCGACTCGCCCGCGTTGCGCGATACGCACAACGCGCTGCTGCCGACCGTCTCCGCGTTCTTCGCACGCATCTCGCTCAACCCCGCGCTATGGTCGCGGCTGAAGGCCTTTGCCGAAACGCCCGCCGCCGCGGCGCTCACCGGCATCCATCGCCGCTTCCTCGACGAGACCGTCGAGGAGTTCAAACAATCCGGTGCCGATCTGCCCGACGACCAGCGTGCGCGGCTCGAAGCGCTGCAAACCGAGCTCGCCGAGATTACCCAAAAATACGGCGACAACGTCCTCGATGCGACCAACGCCTGGGAACTCGTTGTCACCGATGTGTCTCGCCTGCGCGGTCTGCCCGACCACGCCATCGCCGCCGCTAGGCGCAGTGCCGAAACGAAGAACCTCGGCTCGCCCGAAAGTCCCGCTTGGCGCTTCACGCTGCACATGCCGTCGCAGGAGCCGGTCATGACTTATGCGGACGACGACACGCTCCGCCAGCAAGTCTGGACCGCCGCGACGGCGGTCGGTGCGCAGGCTCCGCATGACAACGCCGCGCTCGTGCAGAAGATCATCGCGCTGCGCGACGAGAAGGCGCGCCTCCTCGGCAAACCGCATTTCGCCGATCTCGTGCTCGCGCGCCGCATGGCCGGCTCGGGCGAACGTGCACTCGCTTTTATCGAGGACATGAAGGGACGCGCGTATGACGCGTTTGTGCGCGAGTGTGCGGAGCTCGAAGAGTTCAAAGCCCGCCAGACCGGTGCGCCGCGCTCCGTGTTGAAGGCGTGGGAGGTCGGATACTGGTCGGAGAAACTTCGCCAGGAACGCTACGACTTCGACGACGAGGTGCTGCGGCCTTATCTGCCGATGGACCGCGTGATCGGCGGGCTCTTCGATCTCGCGAGCCGCGTGTTTGGTTTGCGCATCACGGAGCGTCCGGCCGGCACGGTCGAGGTGTGGCATCCCGAGGTGAAATTCTACGAGCTTCGCGATGCGGGCGGACGCCATCTGGGTTCGTTCTACGCCGACTGGCATCCGCGCGAACCGAAACGCGGCGGGGCGTGGATGGGTTATCTCGTGACCGGCGGTCCGCAGCCCGACGGCTCCCGCGCGCCGCACCTCGGCTACATCTGCGGCAACATGACGCCGCCCGTGGACGGCAAACCCGCGCTGCTCTCGCATGGCGAGGTCGAGACGGTGTTTCACGAGTTCGGCCACCTGCTGCACCACTTGCTCGGCGAGGTGGAGATCAAGTCGCTCAACGGCGTCAACGTTGCCTGGGATTTCGTCGAGCTGCCGTCGCAGATCATGGAAAACTGGTGCTGGGAGCGCGAGAGCCTCGATCTTTTCGCGCGTCACCACGAGACCGGCGCGACGATTCCCGAAGACATTTTCCAGAAGATGACGGCGGCGAAAAATTTCCGTTCCGCCTGCGCGACGATCCGCCAGGTGCAGTTCGCGAAGATGGACCTGCTGCTGCACATGCGTGCGCCGGAGTTTGTTTCGGGGGACATCGACGCGAAGTCGCGCGCGCTCGTGGCGGACTGCATGATCCCGACCGAGCCGGCGGGGAAGACCATCGTGAAGCGGTTCGGCCATTTGTTCAGTGATCCGGTGGGCTACGCGGCGGGTTATTACTCCTACAAGTGGGCGGAGGTGCTCGATGCGGATGCGTTCACGCGCTTCAAAAACGAAGGGGTGTTCAGCGCGAAGGTGGGCGCGGAGTTTGTGGAGCATATCCTGAGCAAGGGGAATTCGGCGGAACCGGCGGAACTGTATCGTCGTTTCATGGGTCGTGACCCTGATCTCGCGGCGTTGCTGGTGCGCAACGGCCTGGTGACGGCCGCGTAGTTTTTTTATGCGTCGAAAGTTCGTCATCATCGCGGTGTCGGTCGTCGCCGCCGCTTTGATTGCGGCGGCCACGCTTCCGCTGTGGCTGGGCGCGGCGCTGGCCGCGGTCGGCGGACGGTTTGGCGTGACGTTCGATGAGTATCGGCGCGTCGGATACGCGCGGTTTGCGTTGGAAGGGCTGCGGGTGGACACGGAAGCCGTGGAAGTGAACGTGTCGCGGGTCGAGCTGAACACGCCGCTCCTGTGGCTGGGCGGAGGGCGGAGACATGTGGAGGTGGATGATTGGAGCGTCGAGGTGGGGAAGTCCACCAGGCCGCCGTCGGGCAAGCCGAACGGCTGGGTGGTGTTGCGGGCGCGGCTCGACCGCATTCTGGAGCCCATTGAAACGTGGCTGCCGAGTGCGAGCGCACGGAGCGGCGCGGTGGCGTGGGAGGGCGGGCGCATCGATCTGGGTCCGACGACGTGGACGGACGGCGAAGTCACGGTGGAAGCACTGCGCTGGCGCGGAGTGACGGCGGATGTCGTGGCGAAGCGCGACGCAAAGACGAATCGATGGACGGCGCGGGCGGAGAACACGGATCAACGCTGGGCGGTCAATGGCGTGAGTGCGGGCGACACGTTGAGTTTTAACGGAACGTGGTATGACCAGCCGTGGACGGCATCGGCGACGTTTGCGCCGACGGGCTGGCTGCCGCGCGAGGCGCGGGCCGACGCGACGGCGTGGAGTCTGCCGGGGGCGCGGCTGCGGCTCGGGGATTTTTATGAGACGGTGAACGCCGGCGGCAGCGTGGTGTGGCGCGAGCGGGCGTTGTCGGTCGATGTGACGGCGACCGGCGAGCCGTTGGCGGGGGCCGAGGTGCCGCCGTTGCAAGTCGGGTTGCACGGGTCGGGCACGGTGGACCGGTTGAGCGTGGACCGGCTGGAGATCACGCTGCCCGGGGTGACGGGGACGTTGAGCGAACCGCTGGAGCTCGCGAGGGGCGGACAACTGGTGACGGGCGCGTCGCGCTTCGAGCTTATGGCGGATCTGGCGCAACTGCCGGGGTTCAAGGGCAGCGGACGCGTGACGGGATCAATCACTGTGACGCCGGACGCGGACGGCGTGCCGTTGCTCGAAGGTGTTTTGAAGGCGGTGGACGCGGTCGTGGCGGATCAGGCGGTTAAAAACGCGGAGGTGGTCGTGCGCGTGGAGTGGCCGCAGGTGTGGGTGAAGGAGGCGAATGTCGAACTGGCGGACGGCGACCGGCTCACGCTGGGCGGACGGTGGGATGCGAAGGCGCGCGTGTTGACCGAAGGAAAACTCAACGCGCAGGTCAGCCGGGCGACTGCGGCGCGTTGGCTGCCGGCGAAGGCGCAGTTTGAAACGATGACGGTGGATGCGCAGGCGGCGGGCGCGTGGCCGGCGATCACGCACAGCGGACAAGTGAAGGCACAGGCGTTGCGCATCGCTCCGTTGAAAACGTTTTCGGGCACGGCGGATTGGAAAGGTGAAGGCGCGGTGATCACGGAGTTTTTGGCGGAGGCGATGGCGGGTGCGACGCAGGTGAGGATCGGCGGTTCGGCGGATGCGCAGTCGGCACGCGTGGATACGCTGGTGCTCATTCAGGACGGCGAAGAGCGGTTGCGGTTGGCGAAACCGGCGCGCGTGGCTTGGGCGCCGGTGCTGAAGATCGACGCGGTGGAGTTCACCGGACCAGACAGCCGGTTGGCGGGCAGTGTGGATTGGGTGGAGCGCGGAAGTCTTTTGTTGGAGGCAAAAAACGTGCGCTCGACCTTGCTGCGGGATCTCGTGGCGTTGCCCGGACCGGAATGGACGCTCTCGACGCTCGCGGTGCAAGGCGCGTGGACGGAAGGGCCGCTGGTGTTCACGGCGACGGGCGGCGCTTCGGTCTTCCTGGATGACGGGCGGATGGCGGAGCTGACGCTGGCGGCGCGGGGCGACGGGAAGGGTGTGGAGTTGGAGACCTTGCGCGCGGCGATGCGAGGACGACCGATCGCGACGATTTCGGGACGTGCGCCGGTGACGGTGTGGCCTTGGTCGGAGCGACGTGTGCGGCTGGATGAGGACGGTCCGCTGGCGCTCGACGCGATGACCTCGCCGCATGCGGCGTTTTGGGAGCAGCTGGCGGAGTTGACGGGATTGGTGATCACCGAGCCGGATGTGAACGTGCGGCTGGCCGGCACGGTCAAGAAGCCGACGGGCGAGGGGACGATGCGCATTGCCAAAATTTCACCGGGCGCGGCGGAGTGGTCGCGGTCGCTGCCCGAGGTGGACGGCGTGACGGCGCGTGTGACGGGGGATCGCGGCGGGTTGGTGCTGGAGACTTTTTCGGCGAGCGTATCGGGGCAGGCGGTGCGGGCGAGCGGACGGCTGCCGATCAAGGACTGGGCGGCGGTGCTCAAAGATCCGCTGGCGTTGGCGCGGGTGGACGGCGAGGCGCGTATCGAGATTCCGGATGCGGAGGTGGCGGCGCTGGCTCGTTATGTGCCGACGTATCTTTCACCGGCGGGCAAGTTGCAGGTGGATGTGTCGCTCAAACCGGGCGGACAACTTTACGGCGTGATCCGGTTGATGGATGCCGCGACGCGTCCGCTGGGGCCGCTGGGTATTTTGCAATCCATCGGGGCGGAGATCGAATTGGACGGGCGAACGGTGATCGTGAAGGACGTGCACGCGATGTCGGGCGGTCAGCCGGTGGTCTTGACCGGCACGGCGGCGTTGCCGTCGGACGGCGTGCCGCGGCTCGATCTGGCGTTGAAAGGGGAGAATCTGCCGTTTGTGCGGCAGGCGGGACTGCTGGTGCGCGGCGATCTCGATCTGCGGATTAAAACGGGCGACGACAACGTGACTCGCATCACGGGAAGCACGCGGTTGCGGGACAGCCTGTTTTTGATGGATGTGCGGGCGTTGCTGCCGACGGGCGGGGGGCGTAATGCGCCGGGTAGGCGTCCGCCGTATTTTGCGGTGACGTTGCCGCCGTTCAACGCGTGGGCGCTGGATGTGACCGTGCGGGGAGATCGTTTCCTGCGGCTGCGCACGCCGGTGTTTAATGGCGTGGCGTCGGCGAATTTCCGGTTGGGCGGCACGCTCGGTGATCCGCGGTTGACGGGCGAGGCGACGGTGAACCAAGGGCAGGTGCTGCTGCCCTTCGCGACCTTTGCGGTGCAGCAAGGCTGGGTGCGGCTGACGGCGGCGAATCCGTTTGAGCCGCGGGTGTCGTTGACGGGCACGAGCCGGCGTTACGGGTATGACCTGCGCATGGAGATCAGCGGCCCGGTGGAGAAACCGCAGCTGACGTTCAGCTCCACGCCGGCGCTGGAGTCGGAACAGGTGCTCCTGATGGTGATGGCGGGCGAGACGCCGCAGAACGAAGTGAGCTACACGGGCCGCGAGCGGGCGGCGCGGCTGGGGGCGTATCTGGGGCAGTCCTTGCTCGGGCAACTGGGCGTTGATTCGTCGGCGCAGGACCGGTTGACCGTGAATATCGGCGAGCGCATTTCACGGCAGGGGCGCGAGACGTATGAAGTCGAATACGAACTCGATCCGCGATGGTCGGTGGTCGGTGAATACGACGAGTTCGACGAATACAACGTGGGCGTGAAGTGGAAGATTTTCTCGCAGAAACGTCCGCAGGCGGGGGACACTCAAAAGAAGGCCGATGATGCGAAATAAACGAATGCTTTTGCGGGGCGCGCTGTGCGTGCTGGCGATGATGCCGGCGGTGGCTTGGGCCGGGGAGAAACCGGCGAAGTTGACGGTGTCGGGTCTCGGCTGGTGGGACAACCGCGAGCAACGGGTCACGCTGGAACGCATCCTGGGCGAGGAACGCGGGCCGGCGGTCGATGCGAACACGGTGGAAGACGCGGTGTTGCTGATCGTGTCGTCGCTGGCAGGGGAAGGTTTCCTGCGTCCGTCGATCCGGGCGCGCCTCACGCTGACGGACGGGCGCAGGGAGGAGTTTGTTTTTGATGCGACGCTCTCGACGTTGTTGCCGCGTGATTTGAAAGCGGTGGCGGTGCGGCTGGAGGTGACCGAAGGCGTGCGCTCGGTGGTGGAAGTCGTGGAGATCACCGGCCTCACGGCGATCAAGCAGGAGGAGGCGCTGGGCTATTTCCGTCCGAATCAGGTGCCGCTGGTCGGCACGGAGGCGCGGGCGTATTCGCCGGCGAAACTGCGGCGCGCCCAGGCTTCGCTGGAGGAGGCGTTGCGGCAGGACGGTTACGCCGACGCGACGGTGAAGGCGACGGTGGCGAGGGACGATGCGCGCACGGGCGAGGTGGATGTGCGCGTCGAGGTGAACGAAGGCCCGCGCTGGATGGTCACGGACGTGAAAATTGAAGGGGCGGAGACTACGCCGGTGATCATCCTGCCGGAAGATTTGCCGTTGCAGGAACCGTGGTCGCGCCTGTGGCAGCAGGATGCGACGGAGCGCGTGCGGAGGGAGTTTTACAAGGCGGGTTATGCGGATGCGGTGGTGGCGGTCGATGCCGTGGCGTCCGATGCGATGGACGGACGTCGGTCGGTGGCGGTGACGGTGCGCGTGACGCCGGGACAGGCGGTGACGTTGGGCGGAGTGCGTTTCGAGGGTAACGAACACACGCGTGAACAGGTCATGCGCAGACGCGTGCGGGCGGACGAAGGCGATCCGTTGAATCCTCTGGCGTTGGAACGGGCGCGCTACCGGATTTCACGGCTGGGCGTTTTTCGCTCGGTGGAGGTGGAGTATGAACCGCCGGCGGGAGAGGTGCGTGACGCGGTTTTTACGGTGGAGGAATTGCCGCGCTGGGATGCGAGCCTGCTGGCGGGCTACGGCAGTTATGAGCAGGTGCGCGGCGGTGTGGAGTGGCAGCAGGTGAATCTTTTCGGGCGGGCGCACACGAGCCGGTTCCAGCTGGTGCAGTCGTTGAAGAGCACGCGCGGCGAATACAGTTACACGGTGCCGGAGCTGTTTGGTGAATCGGTGGACGGCACGGCGCGGCTGTTCGGGTTGAGGCGCGAGGAGCAGGCGTTTGACCGCGAAGAATACGGCGGCACGGCGGGTGTGCGGCGGAGGATTCCGTGGATACGCGCGGAAGGTTCGCTGGCTTACACGTATCAGTCGTTGAGCAATCAGGACAACCGGCTCACCACGCGGGCGCTGGACGAGGACAATGTGAAAGTGGCCAGCATCGACCTCGGGCTGACGAAGGACCGACGCGACAACCCGCTGCGTCCGCGGCGCGGTTACCGGTTGTTTGCGCAGGCGGAGCTGGCGAGCGAGTCGCTGGGCGG
>CAMBLN010000118.1 GCA_945868215.1 Opitutus sp. GAS368 | reverse complement strand
TGTAACCGGGCGGATGCGAGCAGATGCCCGAAATGACCGACGTATCCAAATCCAACATACCGCCCGGCGAGGTGCGCTCGCGAACGAGCAGGCCGCGGACCTCGTCCCAAAGCTTCAGGGTGCGCGGCGTGGACTTGTTGAGGAAGCTGCCTTCGCCCTCGTAAGGACGGTAGTTGCTCTGGATGAAATCGCGCACGTTGATCCGGTCATTCCAGATGCCGGCGGCGAACGTGCGCCAAGGAGAAGAGGAAACGGCGGGAGAGCCGGAGGAGCGTGTGATGGTTTCTGCAATTGGCATGTTGAAAATGGGACATGACGAGTGTGCCGAAAAACGCCTTTCCGCGTGGCGCATCGGCGGTGGTTCTTTGCGCATAAATTGACAAAACCGTCCGTAATGCCGGAAATGGGTCGCCGCGTTCCGGGGCGGCGCATAACCCCGACGCGTGTCCGCCACCGTCACTTCACGCACCCGCTGGTTTATCGCCGCCGCCGCCGTGGGCAGTCACGGCTCCATCGGGGCGGTGTATGCCTACAGCGTTTACACCAAGCCGCTCATGGCCGCCCTTGGCTGGCGCTACGAGCAGGTCACCCTCGCCTTCAGCCTCGCCATCGCCTGCCTCGGGTTATCAGCGGCGTTTCTCGGCAAAACCATCGAGCAACGCGGACCGCGCCAAGCCGGCACGTTCGCGGCGCTTTGCTACGGCGGCGGCCTGCTGCTCGCCGGCCTCGCGGTGTCACTGAAGTCGCCGGTGTTGTTTTACCTCGGCTACGGTGTGCTGGGCGGAATCGGTCTCGGCGTCGGTTACCTCACGCCGGTGGCGACGCTTATCAAGTGGTTTCCCGACCGGCGCGGACTCGCCTCGGGACTCGCGATCATGGGCTTCGGTTTCGGCGCTTTGCTGGCGGGACCGCTCGTGGTGCAACTCATCGCCGCCACGGGCCTCGCCCGCACGTTCATGCTCATGGGCGGCGGCTACATGGCGGTCATGCTGGTCTGCGCGCAAGTGCTGCGCCGCCCGCCCGAAGGCTGGGCTCCACAAGGTTGGTCGGCAACGGGAGCGACGACGTCGTCGTCGCCGTCCGTCACCTCAATCGCACCGCGCCAAGCCCTGTTCTCCACGCGCTTTGCACTGCTCTGGTTGTTGTTTTTCATCCAAGTCACCTGCGGCATCGCGATCATTTCGGCGGCGTCCCCGATGGCGCAGGAAATCGCCGGACTCACCGCCGCGCAGGCCGCGACGATGGTCGGCGTGATGGGTCTCTTCAACGGATTCGGCCGCCTCGGCTGGTCGTCGTTTTCCGATGTGATCGGACGCCCCGCAACCTTCATGACGTTCTGCGTGGTGCAAGGCATCGCCTTCCTCGTGCTGCCGCAGATCACACATCCAATCCTGTTTCAGGGATTGGTGTTTCTCATCATCAGCTGTTACGGCGGAGGTTTCGCGACATTGCCGGCCTACGTCGGCGATCTCTTTGGCGGAAAACACATGGCCGTCATCTACGGCTACCTGCTCACCGCGTGGTCGGCAGCGGGCATCGCCGGTCCGATGCTGGCCGCCAAGGTGCGCGCCCACACCGGCGGTTTCGACGGCATGTTGCGCTACGCCGCGCTGGGATTCGCGGTCGCGCTGGTGCTCGCCGTGCTGATTTACGCGGGACAGCGCCGGACTGATAAACAACCGGGTTGATAGCAAAACCGCTCGCGATCTTCCCGGACGCTCAAGTTCAGGATCCGGATCCGATCTGCGCAACCAGGTCGGCAACCGTCCGCGCCTCCGCCAGTCGCTCACGTGCCTGTGCGCAGCGGTCCGCCGCGACGAGCCCCGTATTTTCCGCGAGAAACACGATGTAGGTCGCCACGTTCCTGGCGTAGTTGAGCCGGCCTTCGTCGCTGATCGCGTAAAAACGCGCCCGCTGGCGGTAACCCGCTTTCGTGTGGTCGCCGAGCGCGGATTTTTCAGCGCGCCCGTCCGCCGCCAGCACGTGGAGGAAATTATACTCGAACCAGAACATGTGCTCGGGGCTGGGCGTGAGCGCAGCCAGCGCGGCACGCAGCGACGGCTCGTCGGCGAAGACGGTTTCACCCGCCGCCTGATTTTCCCGCGCCAAGGCGTCGGCCACGAACACACGCGCAAACTTGCGCTCCGTCTCGTCGCCGCTGAACGCGCCTTTCACCGCCAGTTCGACGGTGAACTGATACCAATCCTTCCACAGCACCTGGTCGTCCGCGTTCTTCGATGCAAAGAGCGCGCGGCCCATTTCGTAGGTGTAACGTCCGCTGGTCTTGATCTCCAGACGGCCGCCGGTGACGGCGCCCATGACCTGATAATTCTCGGCGGATTTGCCCGAACCGGAATGAAACCCGATGCTCGCGTCAAACTCGCGGCACACCGCCCACTGTTTTTCGATCAACGCGCGCAATGCGTCGTTGTCGGGATACGGCATGTTTTTCTGGAAACCGAAGGCGGGCGCGACGAAGTGGATCTTCATGTCGAGCGCCTCGCACAACGACAGCATGATCGCCGTCGTCTCCGGCGTGGTCAGCCCCGGGAGTTCGTCGATGGACAATTCGCGCAAATACCCGCGGCCCGCCGCCGTCGTGAATTCGCGTTCGCGCACCGCGCGGTATTTCCCGTCGCGTGTCTTCATTTTCTGAAGCGACGGCCACACCTGCGACAGCAGACGGACAAACTCGGCTTCGTTGATGGTGAGACCGGCGGCGGCGACACGGGCGCGCACGGTGTTGACGAGGGTGGCATCGACATTCGCGGCAACCCAGGCGGCCGCATCGGCGGGAGGCCGCGTCTGCGCGAGCTCGGGTGAAAGATCGAAAGTGATGTAGCTCGCCAACAGACAACCCTCGACCAGCGCATCTTCGCGCACGTCAAACTTGCCGCCAATGGGCTGGTGGTCGGCGTTGAAGCTCCACGCGATGCCTCGGCGGTGGAAGCCGGTCTTGAGTTTGGACAACACGCAGCCGTGGCTCATGCCTTCGACGCTCTGTCCCTGGTGTCCCTCGGGAACATTCGTGCCGATGAAGGGAAACGGCACGCTGTCCAGTCGGCCTTCGAGCATCGCGTTCACGTCGTAAACAAGTTCGCGCGGGATCGAGTTTTGGTTGGCGGTCACGCCGATGCCGAGCGCGGCCATCGCCCAGTCCACCGCGGGCCAGTGCAGCGTCGTGAAACGCGCGCCGATGCCGAGGGTGCTGCGTCCGAGCGCGGGAGCGGCGGTCGGGAAAATCGTGGAACCCGCATCGTGTTCCTGAATGAGATTTTTGAGCCGCAAGAGATTCGCCCACGTCGCGGGAAATACGAACGTGTGGCCCGATCCCAGCGCCACGCCGTCCTCCAGTGCGCCGATGGCCGCGCCCGCATCCTTGGCCTGCAACAACCAGCCGTGATCGCCCTGCTCATCTTCAATCAGAGTCCACGTGCCGGCGGCGGTTTCAAAGCGGCTCGGGGCGTGCGTGACGAGATCGGGCGAGCCGTTTTTCACTTTCGCGGACAATGATGCCCAATCGAGGCAGAAATCGGGACTCACACAGGGGTTCGTCGCGATCACGAGTTCGTGAGTGCGCAGGAAATGGTTAATGGAGGAAGTGTCGATGGGCATGGGTTTCGCAAAAACTGCCACAACATCCCGCCGCGTCGCGACGGCATTCGCCGGAAAACTTTCTCACTCACTCCGCGACTTCGAACCAGAACGGCGCGAAGACCTCGCGACCGGCGAGTTTCACCTGCGCCCAAATCACGTAGATGCCGGCGTCGGGGATGGTGATTTTGAAATTAAGCACGGGCTTTGTCGGATCGGCGAAGGGCGTGAGCGCGGCCTCGACGGGATGCAGATGCGCGAAACCGCTGTGCGCCTGATCGAACGCCACGAGGTGCGCGTAGGCGTCCATCACGGGTTCGAGCGGCACGGGGCCGTTGTCGGGCGCGAGCACAGTAAAGACCAGATCGGCGGGCTGGCCGGCGCGGATCGGCGCGGCGGGCGTGAGTTGAAAACGGTAACCGTCCACTTCGGCGGACCACGAGAAAGCGACCGGAGTTTCAACGACTTCGCCGGCGACGGACAGGTCGGCTCCGGTGTAAAGGCTGCGTCCGGTGGGCACCGGCACGAAGTCGGCGAACACGCGGTAGGTGCCGGCGAGGCGCGGCGTGAATGCGACGGTCCATTCGCCTTCGGTCTCGGCGGGTTCGGGATGAAGGTGCTGGTAGTCTCGCAGCGTGGGGTCGACGACGAGCAGGTGGAGTTTGCGCGTGTGTTGGATCAGGAGGTTGCGGTCGCCGACGGGTTTTCCGGTGGAGGTCTTCAGCGTGAGCGTGAGGCGTGACTCGCGGCCGGCGGCGGCGGGCGTATCGCTGCGCACGCTCAGGGTCACGGGCGAGCGCGCGGTGGTGACCGCGACGAACTGCGGATTCGACGGATCGCACATCTCGATCATGCCTTTGCCCTGTGTGTTGAAGTCGAGTTGGTGCAGATTCGTGCCGGTGGGCAGAGCGCGAAAGCCGGCGTAGAGCGCGGCGGCGGCGGCGGTGATAAGGATGATCTGCGTGCGTTTCCGGGCACTCATGAGGATTTCTTCATTTTGGACACGAACTCATCCGGCGACCATTTGCTTCCGTCGGCACGCCAGATGATCTTCCCTTGGGAGTCGATGAGCAGCGTGGACACGGTGTGGGTCAGAATGCTCCCTTTGAATTCCGCCAGCACCCCGAACTGCGTGAGCAAATCCTTGATCGCACTCTCCGGTCCGGTGAGAAACGAAAAGTTGGCGGTGTCGATTCCGCGTTGTTTGGCGTAAGTAAGCAGCACTCCGGGCGTATCGTATTCGGGGTCGAGCGTGATGGAGATAAACTCGATGTCGTTCACCCCGGCTTCCTTCGCCTTGCGCTGGGTGGTCGTCATATTAGCCGTGGCCAGCGGACACATGGTGGCGACGGCGCAACGCGTGAAGATGAAGTTTAGCATGATCTGTTTTCCGCGAAAGCGGGCGGGCGAAACCACCTGTCCGGTCTGGTCGTAAAGCGCGAAATCAGGCAGCTTCTCCCCCACTTCACGATACGCGCGACGCCCCCGGATCGCGGTTTCCTGACGCAACGCACTGCCGGCTGCTCCCACTTTTGCGTCGGCCACGGCATCGACGGGCCAGATCTTTTCGAGGGCAAACTCACCATCCTCGCGCTCGACAAGCTCTGCACGGATATGCTGGCCCTCGCGCGCGTTGAGCACGTCTCCGAGCGTCACGGCAAACTCCATCGTCATCCGCGGCATGTAGCCGGGTATCTCCTCATGATCGACGAGCAGCGTGAGTCGCTCGGGGTCGGCCTTGATGATCTGACCGGTAAGCGGGAAACGTTTCTCTTTCGGCGACTCGGCGGCAACGGATTGGGCGGAGGGATTGGCTGGTTTGCAGCCGGCAAAAAAAGCACAAGCGGAGGCGAGTGTCATTAGCTGCAACCAGCGGAGTCGCGAAGAAAACATATAGCTACGCATTCCCCCGAGGAAAAATTTGTCAAAAGCTTTGAGGAAGGTAGTCATTTCCCTTCGCTGCGCCACAACGCGGCCTGATGACCACGATCATGACCACTTCAAGGACCTCTTCCTACAAGCCCGCGCTCGCCTGGTTCGCCGCGCTCGCCGCCGCGTGGGTGTTCGGCGTCGTCACGCTCGGTGCCTTCACCACCAGCATTCACGCGGGCATGGCTTTCCCCGACTGGCCTCTCTCCAACGGCTCCATCAACCCCGACGGCTGGCTCACCGAGATCGACAAATTCGCCGAACACTCCCACCGGCTCTTCGGCATGGTCATGGGCTTTCTCGCCATCGGCACGGTTGTCTGGCTGCAACTGCGTGAAAGCCGCCGCTGGCTCCGCACGCTCGGCTGGACCGCCCTCGCCATCGTCATCGTCCAAGGCCTCCTCGGCGGCAAACGCGTCCTCCTCGACTCGCTCGCCGTCCCCGGTTTCGAAATGTCCCTCGGCGAAATGCTCCGCATTCCCCACGGCATCCTGGCTCATCTTTATGCCTGCGTGTTGTTCGCGATCGCCGCCGGTCTGTCTCGCCCGTGGATCGAGACACCCGTCGCCCCGGGCAACACCGGCACCTTGAGCGCGCGCATCCGAATTCTCGGAATCGCTTCCACGCTTCTTGTCGTCGCCCAACTCGTCATCGCCGCCGTCATGCGTCACAACAACGCCGGTCTCGCGATCCCCACTTTTCCCCTCACCCCCGACGGTGGACTCATCCCGTCGGCCTGGGATTTCCGCGTGGCGATTCACTTCGCCCACCGCGTCATGGCCGTCGTGCTGACCGGCGCACTTGTGTGGCTGGCGATTGAGCTGTGGCGCTCCTCCGCCGCCGGCCGCGGTTTTAAACGCGCCGCCACCCTCATCGTGAGCCTCCTCTCGATCCAGATTCTGCTCGGCGCTCTCTCCGTGTGGACGATCCGCAATCCCTACTACACCACCGCCCACGTCATCGGCGGCGCGTTGATTCTCGCCACCGTCTTCACGGTCACCTGGTGGTCGCATCGCGACGTGATCGTGCGTCGTGAACAACAAACCTCCCCGCTCGCCGCATGACCGCCGACTCCACCGCGGACAATACCGCCTCGTCCTCCGCCGACGCGCCCAAAGCCCGCTTTGGCGACTACCTGGAGCTGACCAAGCCCCGGCTGAGCATGCTCTCGGTCATCACCACGCTCGTCGGATACGGTGCCGCCCGTCCGGGCTGGCATCCCACCGAATTCTGGGCGCTCGTCGCCGGCACCTGCGCCTGCGCCGGCGGTGTCGCCGCGCTCAACCAATGGATGGAAAGCGACACCGACGCCGTCATGCCGCGCACCGCCGACCGCCCCATCCCTTCGGGCAAAGTCGCCACCGGCTCAGCCTTCGTGATCGGTGTCGGCCTGTGCTCCGGCGGTCTCGGCGTGCTGTTCACCTACATGCACGGCTCCGCGGCGTTTTTCGCGCTGCTCACCATCGTTTCCTACCTCGCAATCTATACGCCTTCCAAGCGCTGGTCACGCTGGTCCACTGAGATCGGCGCGGTCGCCGGCGCGTTTCCTCCGCTCATCGGCTGGGCCGCCGCTACCGGCGGAGTCACCGCGCTCGGCTGGATTCTGTTCGCTATCCTCTTCCTCTGGCAGATCCCCCACTTCATGGCCATCGCGTGGACCTACCGGCACGATTACGGCGCGGTTAACTTCCCCATGCTCCCCGTTCGTGACAGTGAGGGCGGCAAAGTCGCCCGCTGGTCATTCATCAACTCCATCGCCCTCGCCGTGGTCTGCCTGCTGCCACAGCCCCTCGGTCTCGCGAGCGGCTACTATACGATCGTGACCGCCTTGCTCGCCATTTGGTTTCTCGCCTCAGCCGCAGCCTTCCTGCGTCCGGCAGGCCGCGACCGCAACGCCCGCAAACTTTTCTTGACCACTATCGGCTGGCTGCCCCTCCAACTCGGCACCCTCGTTGCCGACCGTTTCCTTTTTGCCTGAAACTTTCCTCCCGTGACCCTCAACGACATCCCCGCCCTCAACGCCGCCCTCAACGCCCTCGCCACGCTCCTGATGACGGCAGGCTTCATCTTCATCAAATCCGGCAACAAAAACGCCCACCGCGCCTCGATGCTTTCCGCAGGCGTCGTCTCCGCCGTCTTCCTGGTCGGCTACCTCGGCCATAAATTTCTCAAGGGCATGGCCGCCGGCGCCGGCGAAGCCGTCCACACCCAATTCGGCGGCGAAGGCGCCATCCGCACCGTCTACTATGTGATGCTGATCACCCACATTCTCCTCGCGATCAGCATCGCCTACCTTGTCCCCAAGACCTTCGCCCTCGCCTTCAAGGGCGATTTCGAGCGCCACAAAAAATGGGCCCGCTTCGTTTTCCCCATCTGGTATTACGTCAGCATCACCGGCGTGCTGGTTTATTTTTTCCTCTACCAGTGGTGGCCCGCGCAGGGATGAGCGACACGTCGAGCTGGCTCAACGCCGCATCGACCAGCAACAGCCCCAATAACACTGCCAACAACCACCCGCGCACCGCCCGGTGGTTCACCGCGCGCGGCGCGTCCCAGATCGACGCCAGATCGAGCCGCTCCACGCCTCCGCTGCGCACCGAGAGCTGGCGCAGCTCCTGAACCGGCTCCTGCTCAAAACTCCACTCCGCGCTCCCGCCCGCCGCCAGCGGTCCGAAGGGCAGCGTGGTCGCCCCCACCCGCACCACCCCGCGCACGCGGCGCCCCGGCTCCAAAATCGCCGACGCCCTGAAAAATCCCGGTTCGATCCGTTCCCACACCAGCGGCCTCACGTCGTCTTTGCTGCGGTCCACACCCGGCGTCGCCAGCATCGCCACCGGCGCGGTTTGCGCCACGCGTGAAGTCCAGCTGTCATCATAGAGCAACTCCAGCGTGAGTCGTTCGCCTTCCAGCCGCGTGCGCAACGCCAGCCCCGGCGGCGTATCGTCGCCCGCCAGCCAGCGCGTCAGCGTCTGCACAAAATCCCCGTAGCCCGCCCACCCGCGCACCGTCTCCGAATGGGAACCGCCCAGCGGAAACGCCACCGCCGCCGCCCGCCCCGCCCCGCGCGACCACGCGGCCACCAGCGGTGCCTGATATTCGTCGGTCGTCACCAGTGACGCCGTCGCCTGCGGTCGCAGATAACTCAGGTTGTAGGCGTCCACCGTCCCCGGCCATTGCGGCGTGCGCGCCGCGATCTCCGACCAGCCCGGCGTGCCGAGCGTCGAGGTCGGTTCCTTGATGAAAGCCGACCGCGCCACCGACACCGTTTCCTGCGCGAAAATCTCCGGCAGATCCCCCGCGTTCGTGTTGAAAAAAATCCGTCCGCCGCCCAGCTCCGCCACATCGCGCAAAAACGCCGCGTCACTGTCGCCCTGCGACCCCAGCCCGATCACGCTCACCGTCGCGCCTTCCGCACGCATCTCCGCGATCAGGTTTTTGTAGTCGCCCGGCTCCTCCGCATCCGCCGCGTCGGCAAACAGGATCAAATGCCGCTGCCCCGTCTGCGCCTTTTGCAACTCCGCCCAACCCGCCCGCAATCCTTGGTAAACATAGATGCCTCCGCCCATGCTCTCGATGCGTCGCGCCGCATCCATCATGCGCTCGCGGTTTCCGCCCACCTGCGCGAGTCCCACGATTTCATGCGGCGTTGAGTCCACCGCGTGAATCGACACCGCGTCGAACTCCCCCAGCAGCTCGATCGCCCGCGCCGTGCCCGTGTTCGCAAGGTCCATTTTCGTGAGCCCGCCTCCCGCGCTCGCCGCCATGCTGCCCGAGCGGTCGAGCACGATGGCCATCGCCGTGGCCAGCTTGCGATGCTCTTTGCGCAGTTCCATCGACACCGGCAGCAGCGCATCCACCGCTGACGCAAAATACCCGCCCGATCCAAAACTGTTCTGACCTCCCGCCATCAACAACCCGCCGCCTTGCTCGCGCACAAAAAACTCCAGCGCCGCCAGAAACTCCGGCGCCACCCGGCTCGCCGGCACGTTGTTGAACACCACCAGCCGCGCCCCCGTGAGCGCTTCCGGCGAGAGTCGTCCCGGCTCCGTCACCCGCTCCACCACGAGGCCTTGCGCCGCCATCAATCCCGCCAGCGGATCGTCCGGATAATTCGTCACCAACACCACGCGCGGACCTCCCGCCACTTCCACCCAGGTGTCCGCGTGGTTGTTTTCCGGATGCGCATCATGCGGCGGTTTCACGCGCACCGTGTAGCGCACCGCACCGCCGCCGCCGAGCCGGTCGGTCAACCGCACGCGGGCCACCCCGCCGCGCACGTCCGCCACGCCTTGCGCCGCAACCCGTCCTTCGCGCGACACTTCCCACGGCACCGCCCCGTCCACGTTGCCCGCAATGGAAAACTCCACCAGAAACGCCTCGCCCGGCAGCACCCGCGCGGGCATCTCGACCCGGCCCGCCCGATAATCCGCCCCGCGCGTCCCGCCCGTCAGCCGGTAGTC
>CAMBLN010000117.1 GCA_945868215.1 Opitutus sp. GAS368 | reverse complement strand
CGCCGTGGATTTACCACTGCGGGCGAGTTCGGTGAGCTGCTCCCTCTCCGCTCGCGTAAGCGTGACTTTGTATCGATTGGCCATGCCGGACATAACCGATCTCAGGCTTCGGCATCAATGCGAAATACTTTATGTTACAAGATACTAGGTCGTCCCAAAAAAACCGCGTGGCGCGCAGCGCTTTTACGCGGTTGGCACACCCGATGCTAAAACCTATTCCGACAGCAGACTTCCCTGCCTCGGCAGGGTCTAGGGGTAACATGGATACCGGCCATAAACCGGATAAGAAAAATAGAGGGCCCGCCGTTAGGGGTTTCGGCGGGCCCTTCCTTTTTAAACCGTCTCAACCGCCCTTAACCAGGCCAACCCTAGGCGCTGCGGGATCGAAAAGGCCGGTAATGCGTTCACCTCCCGATCGGCCATACATAGTCACCACTCAGGCCCGAGCCGGCAGAATGTTAACATGTTTCGGCCCGCCCCCATTTTCTGAACCCCGTGAGCGGCTCGACGGCCCCCCTTTGGCTCGACGGCTCAAGCCATCGCAATTAAGGCCCGCCTTCTCTGAAGATACTCAATTTTGGGACTGTCCACGTTTGGAGTAGTCAACTTAACACCATTATATGGCTCAAGCTGACTCCGTAATGATTCATCTTCACCAATTCGATCGCGATCAATTCGGATGAAATAATCATCTTCAACGATCAGGTAACCCTTCTCGAATGCTCGGTCCACTAGTAAAGATAAGCAAATACCATTCGCTGGATCCAGTCGGATGCTTTGGTCTTTGCTCCAAGGAACAATGTGTGAAGCGACCAAAAACTCCCGAGTATTGATTCCAGTAACCGCACAGCGCATCTCATAGTTAGACTTCACAGCGTCAGCGAACGCTTTCTGGGCACTACCTCTTGTTTTTGTAGTCGCTGTAGAATCGGGAACCGCAAAGGTTGCTGTTTCGATCTGGTTACGGAAGGATTCAACCTCATCTGAGTCGAATTCCATCCTTTCAGCAGTGGCATCATCTATAGAGCGTGACGGGAACCTTGCTCGGACCGTGACGAGAATTTCGGCAGCAAGCTCAGATACCTTTTTCGGAATTGGTGTAGTCTGCAGCCAAGCATCGTGGTTGCGTGCTGTGTCAAAGAACAGTCCATAGCCGGGCTGCAGGAGGTAGCTGGCTAGTGCCCGGCTTGTGTCTTCATCAAGTTGATTGACCAAGTCCAATGGGTTTGTGGCATCTGCGATCTGATGTAGAATCTCTCGCACTCTTGTTTCGGGCAGAACTCCACCGCTTTGAAACTTAGCCCATCATCACCAACCGCCCCGACTACATTCGCGAAAATCTCTAAACCATCAGGCACACGTAAGGAGGTCGCAAAAAAAGAAATGGGCGCTGAAACCCGTTAACATTCCGGCTGCTTCCCCTCCGGGTGGAAACGAAGCGGCGGCGCGTAATGGCGGCATGACTTCGTTTGGACTAAAGTCGGCGCCTATGTTTTCCCCAACCGATCAACGCGCCGTTTACGCCATCTTGATTCACGCCGCCCTCGCCGACGGTGCCAAATCCGACACCGAACGGGCCGCACTCAAACGCATCACCGAGGGATTTTCACCCGAAGGATTCAACCCTTGGACGGTTTACCAAGAAGTGCTCGGCGGGCGTTTGTCCGTCGAGGCCGCCGCCGCCGGACTGTCGTCCGAACCGGTGCGACTCATGGCCTATGAGATGGCCCTCGGGGTGTGCGACACCGACGGCCCTCCCGACGAGCGCGAGAAGACTTTCCTCGCCGGTCTGCGCCGCGCTCTCGGTTTGGACTCCGCGTCCGCCGCCACCCGGGCGGAGAGCGAGGCCTCCACGGTCGCCGCAACCCTGCCGCCCGCGGCGTCCGCAGCCATCCCCGCCATGGCTACCCCCGCGGCACCCAAGTTGGTCCCGGTGGATATCGCCGGGTTGGAGAAAAGCATCCTCAACCACGCGATTCTCGCCGGCGCACTGGAGTTGTTGCCCCAGTCCATGGCCACGATGGCGGTGGTGCCGGTGCAAATGAAGCTGGTTTACGGCGTCGGCAAGGCGCACGGCTACACGCTCGACCGCGGCCATATCCGGGATTTTCTCGCGACCGCCGGAGCCGGACTGGCCGCCCAGGCGGTGGAGGGTTACGCGCGCAAACTGCTCGGAGGTCTGGTCGGCGGCATGCTTGGCAAAGGCATGGTCGGCGGACTGGGGAAGGCGGCGGTCGGCGCGGGAACGGGCGCCGCCATCACGTTTGCCGCCACCTACGCGATCGGCCAGCTCGCGCTGCGCTATTACGCAGGCGGACGCCGGATGGAAACGGCGGTGATCAAAGACACCTACGCCAAGCTGCTTGCGGACGGACGTCGCCTCTTCGGCCTGCATCAAGGAGAGGTGGAGCGTCGCGCCGCCACGCTGTCCCCGTCCGAAGTCATCAACCTCGTGCGCTCATCCTGAGCTCCGGTCCGAGGGGCGCACGCCCCCCTGCCCTCACCTCAAAGCAGCGACGCCACCAGCGCTTCAAACTCCGCCGCGTTCGCCAGCCCCAGCTTCACGTGGCGGATATTCCCCGCCCGATCGATCACGAACGCCGTCGGCAACCCTTCCACGCCGCCAAACGCCTCCGCCGTGTCGCCGTCCGCCATCAGCAGCGGATAATTCACCTTAAACTGCTTTCCAAACGTCTTCACGTCCGCCGGCGGCAACTCATCCACCGAGAATCCCAGGATCACCAACCCGCGCGCCCGATACTTCTCCTGCAATGCCACATACTCCGGAATCTCCTTCCGGCACGGCGGACACCACGTCGCCCAAAAATCCACCACCACCACCTTGCCCGCATAATCGCCCGCCTTCACCTCGCGCCCATCCACATCCTTCAGCACCCACGCCGGCGCCTTACGCAACACCGGCAACTCCGGCACCGCCTTCATAGCCTCCTCCTTTTTCCCGCAACCCGCCACCAGCAGCGCACCCGCCGCAGCGCACACGAACAACACCCGTGATAACAACTTCATCTTCATATGAGCCGCAAGGGACGCCGCTTATTCCCCGGGTCAAGCCCGCGCCGCACCCAGCCGGGGAAACAGGTCGCTCGTCGAAATCAACCCGATGCCGAGAAACCCCGATGCCTTCACCAACAACATGATCGCGATCGACTCCAACCCGCACTGCTCGAAGTAAACCGCCCCCGCCAGCATCACGCCGCCGAGCACCAGCTCCAACACGATGATCGCCGCAAACAGCGTCCGGCTCCGCAACCGCGACAACAACCCGCCCGCCGTCACCGCACGCCCGCCCTTCGGCGTGCGCACAAACTCTCCTCCGCGCTGCGACAGCCCTTCCACCACCGCCACGCAGCACGTCACGCTCATCGCCAGGCCAAACGCCAGCATCAGCGGCGCCGTCAGGAACACCACCACGCCTTCCTTCCACTTCCTCTGGCTGAAATACTGCCCCGTGATGTAGAGCGCCACCGTCGCCCCGCTCGTCAGCACCACCACCAGCGGATTAAACACGAACCACGTCCCCGAGAGCTTCGCCCCGAACACCAGATACGGCACAAAAATAAACGAAAACATCACCAGCAACGGATGGATAAACCCGACCAGCAGGTGGCTCGCCGCCTCGCGCTTGATCCGCGCCGGCACGTCGCTGCGCAGGATCGTCCCGAGTTGCTTCCGCATCACTTGCATCCCTCCTTTCGTCCACCGGCGCTGCTGCGATTTGAACGCCGTCAGATTCTGCGGCAGCTCCGACATCACCGCGTAGTGCGGCAAATACACGAAGCGCCAGCCTTTCAGCTGCGCGCGATAACTCACATCGAGATCTTCCGTCACCGTGTCCGGCGTCCATCCACCCGCCTCGTCCAGCGCCGCCCGCCTCCAGATGCCCGCCGTCCCGTTGAAATTAAAAAACAACCCCGCCGAGTGCCGCGCCGCCTGCTCGACCACAAAATGCGCATCCAGGAAAATCCCCTGAAACCGCGTCAAAAAACTCTCCCGCCGGTTATTAAACTCCCACCGCGCCTGCACCACGCCCACGCCCGCATCCGCAAACTGCGGCATCATCACTTCCAAAAAATCCGGCTCCGGACGAAAATCCGCGTCGAAAATCGCGAAAAACTCCGCGTCCGTCAGCGTGTTCGCATACGCCAGCGCGCCCGCCTTGTAACCCGAACGATCCGTGCGCCGGATGTGACTCACGCCCGCCGCCCGCTCCGGATTCGCCCGCAGCCACCGCCCGATGATCTCCGGCGTTTCGTCATTCGAATCGTCCAGCACCTGGATCTCCAGCAACGCGGCCGGCCAGCGGATCGCCGTCACTTTTTCCAACAACGCCTCGACGACCAGCGGCTCGTTGAACAACGGCAGTTGAATGCACACCTTCGGTTGCGGCCCCGTCCAGGCCGGCGGCGCGACCACCGGCCGGCTTGAAGCGCGCACGTAAAGCCACAGCATCTTGACCTTGTGCAGGCCAAACACGCACATACCCGCCAAAGTAAAAAGATAGAGGCCCAGTAAAATCTGGGAGAGAATCGGAGACATAAAAAACTGCGGCCTAGTGGCCAAAAGAATCACTTTGTTCCGACCACCCCGCCCGAAGCAAGCGCGCCGTCATAGCCCGAAAGGTAGGGACGCCTCTCCGAGGCGTCCGCGCCGCACCTCACGTATCATCACTCGACCCCGGCATATTCATCCCCAGCGTCTCGATGAACTTCTTCATCGCCGGCGTCAGCACCCGCCCTTTGCGGTGCAAAATCGCCAGCGGACGCGTGAACTCCTTGTTCTTAAACGGGATCATCGCGAGCGTCCCCTGCTGTTGCTCCTGCAGCACCGTCGCCTGGGGCACGATGGCGATACCGTGGTCGATCTCCACCGCGCGCTTCACCGTCTCGATGTTGTCGAACTCCATCACCGGCTCGATCTCCAGCTTGTTGTCCCGGAAAATCTGGTCCACCGCCTTGCGCGTCGGGATATCCGGATCGAATCCGATGAACCGCTGACCCGCCAGTTGCTTCAACTCCACGCCGCCTTCCGCGCACTTCGCCAGCGGATGTTTCGGATGCGAGATCAGCACCAGCCGGTCATTGCGAAACGGCAACTGCTCGATCTGCCGCGTGCGCACCGGAAACGCCACCAACCCGAAATCCACCGAATTGTGCAGAATGTCCTCATACACGAGATTCGACCGGCGATACTCCACGCGCACATTTACCGACGGAAAATCCACCAGGAAGCGCTTGATGAACGGCGGCAGCTCATGAAGCCCGATCGAATAAATCGTCGAGATGCGGATCGTCCCGCTGATCACCTTCTTCATCTCCTGCAGCTCGCTCTCCAGCTTGTCGTAGCTGTGCAGCAACTCCTTCGCCGCCTCGTAAACCCGCTGCCCTTCGCGCGTCAGTTGAAACTGCTTCTGACTGCGATCAATCAAGAGCGCCTTGAAATGCCGCTCCATCGCCCGCGCCTGCTGACTCACCGCGGATTGCGTGATGGCATTGATCTTTGCCGCTTTTGAGAAACTCTTCGTCTCGACGAGATCAGCGAAGATTTTGAAGTTTTCGATTTGCATAGGCGTCAGGGTATTCTTGCTCAGTATAAACAAATCTTATCAAAATCAACTTTATAACGAGGTAGCCCATGTTCCCCGACTACGAAGCCTTCAAAAGCCGCGCTGATGCCATCCGGGCGCAGATCGCCGCCGCCTGCGCCCGCGCCGGTCGTGATCCCGCCTCCGTCGAGCTCCTCGCGGTGACCAAAACCCACCCCGCCTCCGCCGCCGACTACGCCGCCCGCTACGGACTCCGCGCCGTCGGCGAAAACCGCGTCCAGGAAGCTGTCGAAAAACAACCGCACTGCACCGCAAAGATCCACTGGGAGCTCATCGGACACCTTCAATCCAACAAAGCCAAACTCGCCGCCGCCCACTTCGACCGCGTCCAAAGCGTGGACAGCGAAAAACTCCTCAACCACCTCGACAACGCCTCCGCAGCGCTCGGCAAAATCCTCCCCGTCCTCCTCCAAATCAACGCCGGCCGCGACCCCGCCAAATTCGGCGCCGAGTTGGAATACGCCCCGCGCCTCCTCGAACACGCCCTCGCCAAAAAAAACCTGCGTATCGACGGTTTCATGACAATCGCCCCGCTCTCCGACGACCCCGCCGTCGCCGCGCGCACCTTCACGACTCTCCGCGAACTCCGCGACACCCTTGCGCAAAAATTCAACATCCCCCTCCGCGAACTCTCGATGGGCATGAGTGGCGACCTCGAGCCCGCGATCCTCGCCGGCAGCACCCAGGTCCGCATCGGCAGTGCCCTCTACGGCAGCCGCTGAAAAAGGGAGGGGCGACCTCCGTGTCGTCCGCTTTCGCCATCCCGCACAAAAAGCGCCTATAGGCGCGCGGGAGAGCCACGTCGGCACCAAGGATAATTTTTGCGCCTTTTTGCGGCTAAAAAATCTGAATGGATTGATCCGCGAGCGTCCGTGCCACCCATCGGTTTACCCATTCCACATTTGCAACCCAAGCGAATCCGCGCTGTCTTCATCCCATGCACAACGCCCCCGCACCCTTCTCCCACGAAGCGGTTTTGGCGTTGCTCGACGACCCGAGTCCGGCCGTCCGCAAAGCGCTCCTCGCGCACTTCACCGCCCAAGGCGAACCCGCCCGCCTCTTTCTCGAAAATCTCGCCGCCAACGGCGGACGTCTCCTGTCCACCCACGCGCGCGGCTACCTCGAAGAACTCAAGTTCACCGATCCCGTCTCCGAATTCCGCGACTTCATCCGCTCGCTCAACTACGAGCTCGAAACCGGCGCGCTCCTCCTCGCCCGCACCGTGTTCCCCGACCTCGACGT
The DNA here is from genome assembly GCA_945868215.1 of Opitutus sp. GAS368. Classification (GTDB taxonomy): domain Bacteria; phylum Verrucomicrobiota; class Verrucomicrobiia; order Opitutales; family Opitutaceae; genus Rariglobus. The sequence goes on along the minus strand of CAMBLN010000117.1, from coordinate 3,151 downwards.
CGGCCTGAGCTGCCAGCGCCTCGACGACCTCGCCGCCCGCTGCCGCGAACTCATCGCCGAGCCGCTCTCCGTCCGCGAAAAATGCCGCATCATGAACCGCGTGCTCTTCCACGAGAACGGCTTTCGCGGCAACGCCGAGCACTACACCGACCCGCTCAACAGCTTTCTCCCGATCGTCCTCGAACGCCGCAAAGGCATCCCCCTTTCGCTCAGCATCGTTTACCTGCTCGTCGCCCAACGCCTCGGCATCGACCTCGAACCCGTCGGCCTCCCCGGCCACTTCATGGTCGGTTGCTACCTCGAAGACGCTCCGCTCTTCATCGACCCTTTTGAACAAGGCGCCTTCCGCTCGCCCGAGGAAGTGTTCGCATTTCTCAAAGCCGGCGACCACCACCCGAAAGTCTCCGACCTCGCCCCCACGACCGTGCGCGAAGTCCTCTGCCGCAGCTGCCGCAACCTGGTGAACCACTACACCGCCGCCGGCGACGCCGTCCGCGCCCGGCTCTTCACCAGCTTCGTCGAAGAATTCGAATCCACCTACGAACGCCACGCGCAGCCGTAAGATCGCATAATCGTTCTCGTTCTCATACTCGTTCTCGTTCTCTCTTCCGAAAAGAACGCAACGATGTCCGCCGACCCGATCCACACGCTCGCCGATCTCGACACCTGGTCCTTCCCCGGCACCGCCCTCGCCGTGCTCGGCCACCCGATCAAACACTCGGTCAGCCCGCCCATGCACAACGCCGCGCTCGCCGAAATGGCCCGCCGCGACGCCCGCTTCGCCTCGTGGAAATACTTCCGCTTCGACATCGCCCCCGACGACCTGCCCGTCGCCCTCGAAAAACTCCACGCCCGCAACTTCCACGGCATCAACCTCACGGTCCCGCACAAGATCATCGCTTTCGACCGTATCGCCGCCATCGATCCCGCCGCGCTCCCCATCGGCGCCGTCAACACCCTCCGCCGCACGCCCGCCGGCTGGCACGGCTACAACACCGACGGCTACGGCCTCGCCACCGCCATCCGCGAAGACCTCGGCCTCGATCTTGCCGGCGCGCATATCCTCCTCCTCGGCGCCGGCGGAGCCGCCCGCGGAGCCGCCGTCGAATGTCTCCAACGCGGCTGCGCCAGCCTCACCCTCGTCAACCGCACCCGCGCCAATCTCGACGCCCTCCTCGCGCAGCTCACCCCTCTCGCCAACGGCATCCCTCTCAACGCCCTCTCCCATTCCGACGTAGCTACGAGCGTGAGCGAGTGGTCCGTGCCCGCCGATACCCTCGTCATCAACGCCACCAGCGCCGGCCTCAAAGCCTCCGACCCGCTCCCCGTCGATCTCGCCGCATTCGCCTCCCGCGCCCGTCCCGCCGGCGTTTACGACATGATCTACAACCCGCCCGAAACCCCGCTCCTCGCGCAAGCCCGCGCCCTCGGCATCCCCGCTGCCAACGGCCTTTCCATGCTCGTCCACCAAGGCGCCCGCGCCCTCGAAATCTGGAGCGACTCCCCCGTGCCCGTTGACGCCATGCGCACCGCCGTCCATTCAGCCATGAAAGCCCACGCATGATCTCCGACTACGCCGAATTCGCCGCCGCCTTCCCCTGGTTTTTCCCGGCCGCCGTCGCCCTCTTCGGCGCCATCGTCGGCAGCTTTCTCAACGTCGTCATCTACCGGATGCCGCTCGAAAAATCCATCGTCACCCCCGGCTCCCATTGCGGCTGCGGCGCGCCCATCAAGTGGTATGACAACATCCCCGTCCTGAGTTGGTTCCTCCTCCGCGGAAAAGCCCGCTGCTGCGGACGCTCCTATTCGTTCCGCTACGCCTTCGTCGAACTCCTCACCGCCGCGCTCTTCCTCACGTGCTGGCTCATGTTCCCGCCCGCCAAGGCTCTCTGCGGAATGCTCTTCGTGAGCTGCGTGCTCTGCGCCCTCTTCATCGACCTCGACCACATGATCATCCCCGACGAGTTCACCATCGGACTCGGCGTGGTCGGCGTCGTGCTCTCTGTATTCGTTCCTTCACTACACAATCAGGCCGACGATCTCTTCTTCGTCAACGCCCTCCAATCCGGCGTCATCTCACTTCAAGGCCTGCTCATCGGCTCGGGCCTCGTCCTCTGGATCGCCCTCATCGCCGAAGCCCTCCTCAAAAAAGAAGCCATGGGCTTCGGCGACGTGAAGTTCGTCGGCGCCATCGGCGCCTTCCTCGGCTGGCAAGGCGCCGTGTTCTCGATCTTCGGCGGCGCGGTCGTCGGCACGATCTGGATCGGCCTCGCGCTCATCTGGAAAAAACTCTTCGGCGACAAAGTCCAGGTCGCCCCCCGCGCCGAAACCCCCGAAGGCGAAGCCACCGAAATCGGCATGGGTGCACAGATTCCCTTCGGCCCCATGCTCGCCATCGCCGCGCTGCTCCACTTCTTCTGCTTCAGCGCCTGGATGGACGACTACTTCGCCGAGCTCGCCGCGATGTTCCAGTGATCCGTGGAGGGCGGGCCGCCGTGCCCGCCGAACTCCGCCCTCACAGCACCTGCGCCCCGTCACCGGTCAGCATGTGCAGCACATCGGGTTTCGCCCCGTATTTCTTCTCGTAAGCCGCCGCAACCGCCTGCGCCTGCGATTCGCCGAACGACGCGTCCGTCAGCGCCATCACCGCGCCGCCAAATCCGCCGCCCGTCAACCGCGCGCCATACACGTGCTCCGTCGTCGTGAGCGTATCCACGAGGAAATCCAGCTCCTCCGTGCTGTTGCCGAAATAAAGCTGCGAACTGCGATGCGACGCCGTGAGCAACCCGCCCACCGTCGTGAGATCGCCGTTCTCCAATGATTTCACCGTGAGGTCCACGCGGGCGATTTCATCGACGACGTGCTTCGCGCGTTTGAACGCATCGGCCGACAACTTCCCTTGCGAAGCCTCCACCGTTGCCGGTTTCGCCTCGACCAGCAACGACACGCCGAGCGCCTTCGCGGCCTCCATGCATTCGCGATGGCGCGCCGCATACAAACCGTCCACCAACGCGTGCTTCGTGTGCGTGTTGAAAATCCAGAAATGCGCGCCCTCCGGCATCGGCACCGTGTCGAAACGCGGACCGCGACAATCGATAAACACCAGCCGCCCCGCCTTCCCAAACCCCGACACGCCTTGGTCGAGAATTCC
>CAMBLN010000116.1 GCA_945868215.1 Opitutus sp. GAS368 | reverse complement strand
GGCGTTGGCGCGGGAGCGGGGGCCGGCGGGAGCGGAGGGGAAGGTCAGGGTGACTTTGCCGATGGCGGCGGGCGTGAACTTGGCGAGGGTGGCGTCGGCCCAGTTCTTCGGTTCGACGTCGAGCCAGGTGTCAAGGCGGGCGAGGTAGGCTTTGGTTTCGTCGCCGAAGCGCAGGTAGCGACCGCCGGTGTCGGCGGGTTTTCCGAGCGTGAGGGAGAGGAGCGGTTTTTCGGCGGCATCGAAAAGGGTGATGGTTGTATCCGAAAATTCGAGACGCTTGATGCGGTCGGGTGAAGTGGTGACCAGGCGCTCGACGTCGGCGGAGTTGAGCGATTTCACGAACGTGGCCAGTTTGGCGAAGTCGGCGGGCAGGTCGTGGTAGGAGGTGACGCGCCAGATTGCGGAGGGGTCGGCGTCGCGCACGAGGAGGACGGTTTTGCCTTTTTCGGTGATGCGGACGCGGGCGACTTTTTCGGCGACGGCGGTGGCGAGAACGGGCTGGCCGATGCGGGTGTCGGAGGACGACGCGGCGGTTGACGGGCGGTTGAAGAACCAAGCGGCGCCGGAGAGCGCGGCGAGGAGGGCGACGACGATGAGAAGGGTTTTGAGCTTCATGATCGGAGGGCGGAAATCAGCTGCGGCGGGAGCGGTAGAACCAGAGGCCGAAGGCTCCGACGAGGATCGGCGTGGCGAGGAGGTTGATCACGAGAAGACGGTTGCCGAGGGCATCGATGTCCTCGCGGAGGGCGCGGCGGATTTCGCGGCGCTCGCGGCGCATGCCGGCTTCCTGCTTTTGGAAATCCTCGATGGCTTTTTGCATCTCGGGTGTGGCGACGAGGCGTCCGCTTTCGGTGGCTTTGCCTTGGAGCTGGCTGAGCTTGGACTGCGTCTCGCTGATGCGGGCCTCGAGGGCAACGAGCTGTTCCTGATATTTCTTCTGGGCCTCGACCTCCATGTCGCGGACGACGGTGAAGGGGCGGAGGGATGAGCCTTTGCCGCGGATGGAAATGAGGTCCTGCGAGCCGGCGAGCCAGTCGAGGGTGTTGCCGCCGAAGGCGAGGTTGTCGTTGAGCGGTTCGGCGGCCTGGGTGCCGAAATAGTTGAATTTGCGGATGCTGAAATCGTCGAGGAGCCAGTCGGTGTCGGCGACGACGATGAGCGTGGAGTTACCGGTGATTTCCTTGAGTTGTTTGGAGTCGGCGGCGACGAGCGGGGGGCCGTCGGGGAAGGCGGTTTTGAATTTGCCCTGGAGAGAGGCGGCGAGGGTGCGCTGGCCGGACGGGATGATTTGTTTGTCGATCTGGTCGGGCGAGAGCATGGTCAGTGTGTAGGCCATGACGTCGCCGGCGCGCTCGGAGGTTTCGGCGAGTTTGGTGACGGTGACGCCGGGTTTTTCGGCGATGCGGAAACTGCCGGGCTCGACGAAAAGGAGCGACTGGAGTTGCGCGGTGGGCTGGGCCTGCGGGTTGAGCGAGGAGGAATCGAGCGTGAGCCACGTGGGAATGCGCGCGACTTGTCCGGTGGCGGAAACTTGGAGCGGAGTGGCGCGGTCGAGGTCGCCGGTGACCTGCTGGGCGTCGTAGGTGATGCCGTAGCCTTTGAGAAGGTCGGGCAGGTCGCTGGAGAGCGACGGGGGTGGTCCGCCGAACTGGCCGCCGCTTTGGCGTTTGAAGTGTTGCGAAGACGGATCGACGGCGAGGAAGACGGGTTTGCCTCCGAGGAGGAACTGGTCGATGGCGTATTGAAGTTTTGGTGACACGCCCTGCGGGTGGACGACGGCGAGGGCGTCGAGTTTTTCGGGGAGCTTTTCGGCGGAGGCTTCGATGCGAACGATCTCGAAGCTGCGTTCCCATTCGGTGGCGATGAACTGGCCGGGCTCGGGCGGGCGGGACATGGGAGCCATCGGGTTGAAGGGTGTCGGCTGGAGCGGGAGGCTGGTGATCAGGCCGAGCTTGGGGCGGTTGAGCTGCTGGACGGAATGAACGAGCTGCGAGAGATCGTATTCGAGGAGACTTTCGCGCTGGGGGCTGAAGGCGGGGATGGTTTTTTGCTGGTCGGCCTGGATGGCGACGAGGCCGAAGTAAACGGGTTCGGCGGAGCCGGGGGCGGACTGCGGCTGGAGTCCGGCGGCGGTGGCGCGCTCCTCCTCGGGCGTGTCGGGGGCGGGGTTGATGACGTTGAGCGAGAGGCGTCCGTGGGAGGCGCGGACGTATTGGCGGAGCATCTCCTGAACGCGGGCGGCGTAGTTTTTATAGGATACGGGGAGTCCGGCGGTGTCTTTGGAGAAATAGAAGTCGAGGACGACGGGTTCCTCGATTTTTCCGAGAATGGACTTGGTGCCGGGGGAGAGCGTGTAGATGCGTCCGGCGGTGGTGTCGCCGCGGAACGGGAGCTGCGAGGCGAGGTAGTTGACGAGGACGAGGCCGGCGAAAAGGAGGACGATGATGAGGGCTTTGCTTCCGGATTTCATGGGAGCGGGGGCAAAGGGTTAGCGTTCGAGGGCGACGACGTTGAGGAACAACGTCAGGCCGGTGAGCGAGAGGAAGAAGACGACGTCCTTGGGGTCGATGATGCCCTTGGTGAAGGCGTCGAAGTGGGTGACGAAACTGAAGTTGGCGATCAGGTCCACGGCCCAGACAGGGAGGACGGCGGAGAGGGCACCGTTGAAGACACTCCAGCCGAGGAAGACGAGGACGAGGCAGGCGAGGACGCTCAGGACGAAGCTGATGACCTGGTTCTTGGTGAGCGCGGAGGTGAGCGAACAGACGCCGAGGTAGGCGCCGGCCATGAGGATGCTGCCGAGGTAGCCGCTGGCGATGACGCCCCAGTCGGGATCACCGAGGTAACCGACGGTGATCGCCATGGGAAAACTGAGCAGGATGGCGACGGCGAGGAAGGCCCAGGCGGCGAGGAATTTTCCGAGGACGGCGTCGAGCGTGGTGAGCGGAAGGGTGAAGAGCAGTTCGACGGTGCCGGAGCGTTTTTCCTCGGACCAGAGGCGCATGCCGACGGCGGGGATGAGGAAGAGGAAGAGCCACGGATGGAAAACGAAGAAGCTTTCCAGCGAGGCTTGGTTGGCGCGGAAGAACTGGCCGACGAAGAAGGCGAGTCCGACCGACGCCATGAGAAAAACGACGAGAAAGACGTAGGCGACGGGAGAGCGGAAGTAGCCGAGAAACTCGCGTTTGAGGACGGGGGTTATCTGGGACATGGGGGCGGAGAGGGAGTGGGGGAATGAGGGAGTGAGGGCGGAATCAGGCGTCGGAACTCGTGAGCGTGCGGAAGATTTCGTCGAGGCGGGCGCCGGGTTGACGGGCGCGCAAGGCGGCGGGAGATTCGTCGACGTCGATTTTGCCCTGGGAGATGATGATCACGCGGGTGCAGAGGGCGTCGACCTCTTCGAGGATGTGCGTGGAGAGGACGACGGCTTTTTCGGCGGCCATGCTGCGGATGAGAGCGCGGACCTCGTTTTTTTGGTTGGGGTCGAGACCGTCGGTGGGCTCGTCGAGGATGAGCGCGGCGGGATCGTGGAGCAGGGCTTGGGCGAAACCGACACGCTGCTTGTAGCCCTTGGAAAGCGTTTCGATGGTTTGCGTGCGGACGGATTGCAGGTGCGTGAGATCGAGGGCGCGGTTGATGCGGGTGGTTTTCTCGGCGCGGGCGCGGAATCCGCGGACTTCGGCGATGAAGGCGAGGAATTCCTCGACGGTCATCTCGCCGTAGGCGGGGGCGCTTTCGGGGAGGTAGCCGAGTTGTTTTTTGACGGCGACGGGGTCGCGGGTGACGTCGTGTCCGTTGACGAGGGCGGTGCCGGCGGTGGGGCTGATGAAGCCGGTGATCATCTTCATGGTGGTGGATTTTCCTGCGCCGTTGGGGCCGAGAAATCCGAGGATGTCGCCGCGGTTGACGGTGAAGCTGACGTTGGCCACGGCGCGCTTGGAGCCGTAGTGTTTAACCAAGCCTTTGACTTCGATCATGGAGCGAAAACAGAGGGACGGGAAATGCAGGGGTTGAAGGCGGGTGTGAAAACGGTTTTGCGGGAAAAGTTCCAGATTTTTTTAGACGGACGAAGGACGCAAAAAAGCCGCGCCTCGGTGAGGGGCGCGGCGGAGGGGTGTCGAGGAGACGATCAGGCGTTGGCGAGTTCGCGGTCTTTTTCGGTTTTGAGGCGGAGTTGTCCGCAGGCGGCGTCGATGTCGTGGCCTTTTTCGCGGCGCAGGGTGACGGAGACGCGGGCGCGGCGGAGGATGTCGGCGAAACGTTCCTGGCGCGTGGCGGACGGGCGTTTCCACGGGAGGCCTTCCACGGTGTTATACGGGATCAGATTCACGTGGGCGTGGAGGTCGATGGCGATGTCGCGGAGTTTTTCGGCCTGCTCGATCATGTCGTTCACTTCCTCGATGAGGATGAATTCGAGTGTGACCATGCGGCCGTGCTTTTCGTTGAAGGCTTTGATCGCGGGAAGGAGTTTTTCCAGCGGGTAGGCCTTGTTGACGGGCATGATTTTTTCGCGGACCTCGTCGGTCGCGCCGTGCAGCGAGATGGCGAGACGGATGCCGAGCGGCTCTTCGGCGAGTTTGAGGATTTTCGGGACGAGGCCCGACGTGGAGAGTGTGATGCGGCGGGCGCCGACGCCGAGTCCCCATTCGGCGTTCACGATGGTTAGGGCGCGGATGATGTTGTCGTAGTTGGCGAGAGGTTCGCCCATGCCCATGACCACGATGTTGTCGAAGGAGGCGAGTTCCATGCGGGCGCGCGGTGTGCGGGCGTCCTCGCGGTAGCAAACGTGGAGGAGTTGGGCGACGATCTCGCCGGCGTTGAGGTCGCGCTTGAGTCCGGCGAGGCCGGAGGCGCAGAAGGCGCAGGCCATGGCGCAGCCGACCTGGGTGGAGATGCAGATGGTCTTGCGCGATTCGTCGAGGCCGACGCCTTCCTGCGGGACGCGGATGATGACGGTCTCGATGAGGGACTTGTCGCCCATCTCGAGGAGGAGTTTGTCGGTGACGTCGGTGGACTGTTTGCCGAGGACGAGGGAGGCGGGCATGAGTTCAAACGTCTCGTCGAGCCACGTGCGGAGCGGCTTGGAGAGGTTGGTCATGTCGTCCCAGGTGCGGGCGCGTTTTTTATAGACCCATTCGAGGATCTGTTTCGCGCGGAAAGCGGGCTCGCCCTTTTCGCGCAGGAGCGCGGTGAGGGAGTCGAGGGTTTCGCCGGTGAGCGGCGCTTTGGCGGGCGTGTAACGCATAACGAAGAATAGAATGGCCACAAAGAGGCACAAAGAGACACAAAGAAAACCACAAACCGGCATGAACCTCCTGCAACGCCATATCTTCAAGAGTGTGCTCTTCACCTGTATGGTGGCGGCGGGCGTGTTCGCGTTCGTGCTGATCGTGGGCAACGCGTTGAAGGATCTGCTTGGTTATCTGCTGGCGGGGCAGTTGAGCTTGGAGGCGTTTTTAAAGCTAAGTGTGTTGCTGGTGCCGTATGTGGGCGTGCATGCGCTACCGATCGGGATGCTGACGGGTGTGCTGCTGGTGCTGGGGCGGATGTCGGCGCAGCAGGAGATCACGGCGATGCGGGCGGCGGGGCTGGGGCTGGGCTTCGTGGCGCGGCCGATTCTGTTGATCGCGGTGGTTGGCGTAGGCGTGACGCTGGCGTTGAATTTTTATTTTATGCCGCAGGCGCGGACGGCGTATCGCAGCACGGTCAGCAATGCGGTGCGGAACAATCCGTTGAGCATGATCGTGGAGAAGACGTTCATCCGTGATTTTCAGGGGGTGGTGGTTTACGCGGGCAGCAAAAACGGCGGCGAGTTGGCGGATGTGTGGGTGTGGAGACTGGACAAGGAAAAACGCGTCACGGAGTTCATGCGCGCGAAAAGCGCCAGCGTGGATTATGACGAGGAGGCGAACGTAATGAAAGTGGTGTTGCGCGAGACGTTTTCGGACCGGCGGAATCCGAAGAATCCGGAGGTGTTTGCGAACACGGATTACCAGGCGCCGATGGGCGAAGTGCCGCTCGAGCTGCCGCTCGGAAATCTGTTCGGGAGCAAACGGGTGTATCGCAAGGACAGCCTGCTGACATGGGACGAGTTGATCGACCGGAAGAGCCAGCTGGCGCGCGAGCAGGCTCCGGCGCTTGCGCAGATGAAGGTCGCGGTGGCGATCAACGAGAAAGCGGCGGGTTCACTGATGATTCTGGCCTTTGCGTTGATGGCGATTCCGCTCGGCATCAAAGTTTCGCGCAAGGAGACGATGGCCAACCTGGGCGTGGCGCTGCTGCTGGCGCTGGCGTATTATTTCCTGAACGTGATGGTGAGCTGGCTGGACCGTTCGCCGGCGCTGCGGCCGGATCTTTGGGTGTGGTTGCCGCCGGTGTTGTTCATCGCCTTGGGCGTGGGGCTTTATCGTCGCGTGGAGCGGATATAAAAAAAGCGCCAGCCCGGGTTGGGGGCTGGCGCCGGGGAGGAGGTTTGATCAGGCCTTGGACAAGGCGCGGTTGAGGGCGCTGACGACGGCCTTGATCGAGGCGAGCTCGATGTTGGTGTCGATGCCCGCACCGAAGAACGAGGCGCCGCGCTCGGTCTTGATCTGGATGTAGCTGACGGCGCGCGCCTCGGCGCCACTGCCGAGCGAGTGCTCGGAGTAGCTGACGAGTTCGAACGCGGGCAGGCCGGCGGCACGCAACGCCTGCACGAAGGCGTCGATCGGGCCGTTGCCGGTGCCGGTGACGATCTTCTCTTGTCCGTAGGCGAGCAGGTCGGCCTGGCAGGTGACGGTGCTGGAACGCTCGATGGTGCGGAATTCCTTCAACGTGACGGGCGTGGCGCGGTCGATGTATTCACGAACGAATACATCGTGGATGTCCTGCGGGGAGAGCTCGGCGCCCTTGGAGTCGGCGAGGTCGTTGACGACCTTGCCGATCTCTTTGTGCATGAGCTTGGGCAGCTGGTAGCCGAAGTCGTTTTCGAGGACGTAGGCGACGCCGCCTTTGCCCGACTGGGAGTTGATGCGGATGATCGCCTTGTAGCTGCGGCCGATGTCGGCCGGGTCGATGGGAATGTAGATGACATCCCACGGGCGATCCGGTTTCTGGTGCGGCATGGACTTCTTGATGGCGTCCTGGTGGGAGCCGCTGAAGGCGGTGAAGACCAGTTCGCCGGCGTAAGGATGGCGCGGGTGGATTTCCATGCGCGTGCAACGCTCATAGACCTCGCGGATCGCGTTGATGTCGCCGAAATCGAGCTTCGGATCGATGCCATGCGTGTAGAGGTTCAACGCGACGACGACCAAGTCGAGGTTGCCGGTGCGCTCGCCGTTGCCGAAGAGCGTGCCCTCGACGCGGTCGGCGCCGGCCAGCATGGCCAACTCGGTGGCGGCCACGCCGGTGCCGCGGTCGTTGTGCGTGTGCAGGGAGACGATGGTCTTGTCGCGACGCGTGAGGTGCGTGCACATCCACTCGATCTGGTCGGCGTGGACGTTGGGCGTGGCATACTCGACGGTCGCGGGCAGGTTGAGGATGATTTTGTTGTCGGCGGTGGGCTGCCAGACGTCGGTGACGGCTTCGCAGATTTCCAAGGCGAACTCCAACTCGGTGCTCGTGAAACTCTCGGGTGAATACTCCAAGCGCAGGCGTGTGCCGGCGTCGATCAAGGCCTGGCCGTGTTTTTTCAGCAACGAGACGCCCTTGACGGCGATGCCGACGATGTCGGCCTTGGACGCGCCGAAGACGTATTCGCGCTGCTTGGGCGACGTGGAGTTGTAGAGATGGAAGATGACGTTTTTCGCGCCCTTCAAGGCTTCGAGGGAGCGCGTGATGAGCTCCTCGCGGCATTGGCAGAGGATCTGGATGGAGACGTCGCTGGGGATGCGGTTTTCCTCGATCAGACGGCGGCAGAAATCGAATTCGATCTGCGACGCGGACGGGAAGCCGACTTCGATTTCTTTGAAGCCGATTTTCACCAGCAAGGCGAAGAACTCGAGTTTCTCCTCGACGCTCATGGGCTGGGCGAGGGCCTGGTTGCCGTCGCGCAGGTCAACGCTGCACCAGATGGGAGCGTGCGTGAGGGTGCGGGAAGGCCACTGGCGGTTGGTCAGCGGGACCGGAGGAAAAGGGCGGTATTTGGTGACGGGAGCGGATTGCATAAGCGAAACAAGGAAACGTGACGGTTGAGGCGATGAAGCCGCCGGGCCGGACTTTGCCGGTGGCAGGCGCGAGCTGAGCGACGGACGCACGACCAACCGCTTGCGCGGCCTTGGGGATCGTGCGTCTAGCTAAGTCGAAGCGCCTGAATGATGTTTCGCATCAAGAGGCGTCAATTAGCCGCCGCGGCGGAGTGAAGTCAAGGAACGGGTTGGGGTGGCTTTCGGGTGTAACTCCGCCGGTGCAGCCGCGTCTTGCTTATCGTGTATGCCGGTCCATCCATTTTCCCATGTCCCCTGACGCCGACGAAGAGACATTCGACCTTCCGGGGTGTCTGGCGCGCGTGCGTGAGGCCGACCAACGGGCGGCCCGTGAACTCGTCGAGCATCTGCATCCCATGGTCATCCGCATCGTGCGCGCGCGTCTGCCGCGACGCGTCGCCGAAGAGGACCTTACCCAGGAGATTTTTCTGAAAATGTTCACGCGAATCGCACAGTATCAGGGCAGCGTGCCTTTCACCCATTGGGTGTCGCGCATCGCAGTGACGACCTGCATCGATCATTTGCGCGCGCAGAAACGCCGGCCGGAGTTTCGCTGGGCGGATCTTTCGGAGAACGAGGCGGACGTGCTCGACGCGGTGTTGACCAGCGAGAACGACGTGACGGCGGGTGACGCGATGGCGGCCCATGAACTGGTTCACAAGCTGCTGGACCAGCTCAAACCGGACGACCGGCTCGTGTTGCAACTGCTCGATCTTGAACAAAAAACCCTGGCCGAAGTCGGCGTGCTGACCGGCTGGAACATCACTCTCATCAAAGTCCGCGCCTTTCGTGCGCGGCGGAAATTGAAAAAGCTCTTCGAAGAGCTAAAGAAAAAGGAACGCGCATGAAAAACCACACCTCACCTTGGAACCGTCTCGTGGCGGCCGCCCGTCTGGCTCCGGCTGATGCGCGCGATGCGGCCGCGCCGTCCGGCTTTGCGACGCGCGTGAGCGCGCTGGCGTTTGCGGCGGTGAAGGAGCCGTCGTTTTCGACGCTGTTCGCGCGCTTCTCGATGCGTTCGCTGGGCGTGTGCGGATTGCTGATGGTGCTCGGCGTGACGCTCAACCTGGGGTCCGTGCTCAATGCGTTTGAAAACGATACCGTGGTCGTGAACGATCCGGTGTCCGAGTGGCTCGACGCCGCCTCCTGATCATGGCATCCACGGTTAAAATCATTCTCGCGGTGGGCGGCATCTTTGTGGCGGGCGCGGTCACGGGCGGATTTGTGAGCCTGCGGGTGGCGGATCATCTCGCGCGGGAGAAGCGGGCGGCGCAACGCATGGGCCCGAATGAAATCGGCGGGCGGCTGGCGGAGCAGCTCAATCTCACGCCGGAGCAGCGCGACAAGATCAAGCCGATCATCGGGCGGGCGTCGGATGAATTGCGGAAAGTGCGCAGCCAGTCCTTTGCGCAGGCGGCGGCGCTGGTGTCCAAGATGGATGCGGACATGGCGAAATTTTTAACCGAGGAGCAACGCGGGCGTCTGGTGGAGATCCGTGCACGGGAAGAGGAGCGGCGGAAACAATGGATGGCGGAGCGGGCCAAGCGTAACGAGAACCGTGAGAACCGTGCGGCCGGCGGGCCGGGCGGACCCGGCGGGGGAAGTCCGGGAGGTCCCGGCGGGGCGGAGGGAGAGCGGCCGCCGCCGGGCGGCAGACCGCCTGCGCCGTAAGCGGGCTGGAAAGGCGGGAGATGTTGAGGGGCGTTTGCGGACTTGCGGAGCGGCGCAGTCCGGCTGACAAGGGGTTATGCCTGAATTGAGCGGACAGATGCTGCATTTTGCCTACGGCGAGGATCTGGGGCGCGCGGAGTTTGAACGCGCGTGTCCGGGTGCGGAGTGGTTTGGTCCGGCGCGGCTGGAAGGGCACCGGTTGATTTTCGACAAGGCGGGGCG
>CAMBLN010000115.1 GCA_945868215.1 Opitutus sp. GAS368 | reverse complement strand
CCCCCCACCGCGGATTGCAGGAGTGTCGCCATGCTCGAAACACGGACGGGCGCGGATGAGTCCGGTGAAATGAGGGTAGCCCGGCGCGGTGCGGCCGCGCGATGCGGGATTAGCGGAGCCAGAGGGTGAGGAGGTCGCGGCGGTTGTCGTGGTATCCTGATTTTAGATACGTTGATCGGGCGCGGAGGTTGGCGTGGTTGACTTCGAGGCGGAGGGCGGCGACCCCGGCGTCGCGGGCGGTGCCGGCGGCGACGGTGAGGGCGTGCCGGCCCCAGCCGCGGCCGCGCACGGCGGGGGTGAGGTAGAGTTCGTCGAGGAGGGCGTAGCGTCCGTGGAATTCGAGACTGAAGCCGTAGGTGAGGGCGAGGTAGCCGATGACGGAGCCGGCGTGGGTGAAGAGCAGAACCGTGCCGAGCGCGGGTTGGGAGAGAAGCTCCTGCACGGCGCGCGGGGTGACGATTTCATCGAAGACGAGGTGCTCCTCGGTGTAGAAGTCGCGCATGAGGGCGACGACGGTGGATTCGTCCCCGGGGTGCGCCTGACGGTGGAGGGGGAGGTTGGGTGCCGACATGGCGCGCGGGCGGTGAAAAGCCGACAGGAATGTCGGCGCTCCCAGTGGCGGTTCTGCTGGCGTCAGGGTGTTTCGAACGGCGGGCGGGAGCGTTCGACGGGGCGGATGACGCGGGGTTTTTCCTCGGATTGGCGGGACATGAATTCGATGAGGCGGTCGTTGAAGGTTTTTGCCGGGTCGTGGCCGATTTTTTTGAGGGCCTGGACGAGGGCGGCGACTTCGACGAGGCGGGCGATGTCGCGGCCGGGGCGCACATAGAGCTCCACGTGCGGGAGTTTCATGCCGAGGATTTCGTAGAAGTTTTCCTCCAGGCCGGTGCGTTCCTCGATGGCCTCGGGGGTCCATTCGCGGAGGGAGACGACCATGTCGATGCGTTGTTCGACGCGGATGCTTTTCACGCCGAACATTTCGGCGATGTTGATGATGCCGATGCCGCGGCATTCCATGTAGCCGCGGTTGAGGTCGCGGCTGGAGGCGATGAGGTCGCGTTCGTCGAGGAGCTTGATGACGGTGAGGTCGTCGGCGACGAGGGAGTGTCCGCGTTCGATGAGGGCGAGGGCGCATTCGCTTTTGCCGACGCCGGAGTCGCCGCGTAGCATGACGCCGACGCCCTTCACGTCGAGGGTGGTGGCGTGCTCGGTGCCGGAGGGGGCGAATTCGTTGTCGATGCAGAGCGTGGCCAGGTTCACCCAGTTCATGGTGATCATGGGCGTGCGAAAGATGGGGAGTTTCCGTTCGCGGGAGATCTGCTCCATCGCGGGGGTGGGGTGGAAATTACGGGTCAGGACGAGGCAAGGGACGCTGCGGTCGACCATCTCGTTGAGAATGGAGATCTGTTTTTCGTGGGGGAGGGTTTTGAAGAACGTCATCTCGGCGGCGCCGAGGACCTGGATGCGTTTGTTCGCGAAATATTTGAAGAAGCCGGTGAGGGCGAGGGACGGGCGGTTGATGGAGCCTTCGCGGATGAGGCGGTGGACGCCCTCGGCACCGGAGACGAGTTCGAGTTTGAGCTTCTCGCGGTAGGTGTCCTCGAAGTGGGCGACGGTGATTCCGTGGATGGCTTTTTGCATGGGGGAAGGCGGAAATTTTGAATGTGGAAAGCTGGAAATCAGGAAAGGGGGAGATGAAAACAGAGGGATTGTTTTCCTGATTTCCTGCTTTCCAGATTACAGATTGAAGTCTTTGCCGAGGTAGAATTCGCGGGCCTGGGGGTCGTTGATGAGGAAGTCGCCGGTGCCCTCGCTGAGGACGCGGCCCTCGTGGATCAGGTAGGCGCGATCGACGATGCGGAGGGTTTCGCGGACGTTGTGGTCGGTGATGATGACGCCGATGCCGCGGGATTTGAGTTGGAGGATGATCTTCTGGACCTCGGAGACGGAGATGGGATCGATGGCGGCGAAGGGTTCGTCGAGGAGGAGGAACTTGGGCTTGGTGACGAGGGCGCGGGCGATTTCGAGACGGCGGCGTTCACCGCCGGAGAGGGTGTAGGCGGGCTGTTTGGCGACGTGGGTGAGGTGGAGCTCCTCGAGGTGTTGGGCGACGACGGCGGGGCGTTCGCGGCGGGGGATTTTGATGGCCTCGGCGATGGCGAGGATGTTTTCCGCGACGGTGAGTTTGCGGAAGGTGGACGGTTCCTGGGGCAGGTAGCCGAGGCCGAGGCGGGCGCGTTCGTGCATGCGCAGGCGGGTGATGTCGCGTCCGTCGAGCAGGACGCGGCCGCGAGTGGCGGGGACGAGTCCGACGACCATGTAGAACGTGGTGGTCTTGCCGGCGCCGTTGGGTCCGAGCAGGCCGACGATCTCGCCGGCGTGGACGCGGAGATCGATGCCGTTGACGACGGCGCGGTCGCCGTAGGTTTTGGCGAGACCGACGGCCTGGATCTCGAAGCGCGAGGACGGTAGATCGGCCGGGGAGGCGGGAGTGGCTTCGGCGGTGGCGCTCATGGGGTGGTGCGCGGGAGGGGGGCGGGAGCCTGGACGGGTTTGGATTTGTCGAAGCCGAGGTCGCGGATGGGCGGGCCCTGGAGCTTGATGTTATCGCCGAAGAGACGGCGTTCGCCACGGAGCAGGACGATGCGGGTGCCGGTGGCGACGTAGGGGCCGGAGTTGTCGATCACGACGGGTTTTTCGGTGAGGACGACGCGGTCCTCGGCGGGGAAGACCTCGGCGCGGCCGCAGGTGACCTCGCGGTCGCCCTGGACGATGTGGACGTTGCCGGTGGCGACGAGGGTCTTGAATTTTTCCAAGGTGCCGATGGTGGCGGTCTTGTTTTTGGGGTCGTCGAGGCGGGTGGCGGTGACGTCGAGTTTGTCGCAGGTGATGCGGAGATTGCTGCCGGTGACGACGACGTTTTGTTCGAAGACGGAGCGGGTTTCGGTGTCGGTGCTCCACATCTCCATTTGGGTGCTGGTGATGACGGTGGGGACGAGCGGGGCGGCGGGTTTGGGCGCGGGCTCGGCGGCGCGGGTGACGACGATGGAGAGGGCCAGACAGGCGAGCGAGAGAACGTGGAAAACGGGGCGGGGGAAGGTCATTTGATGATGTCTTTGAGCTCGTCTTGGAAAGTGACGCGGGCGTTCTTGCCGATCAAAACCCTTTTCTCGGCGTGATTGTAGGACCATTGCTCGCCGGTGACTTCGAGGTCGATGCGGAGGAGGCGAACGGTGTCGGGGCCGCTGACGCTTTGTTTGTCGGAGAGAAACGTGGCGGAGGGGGAAATGAGGATGGTGTCGAAGGAGCCGGTGCCGTCTTTGGTGAAGAGGGTGAAGTTCATGTCCTTCACGTCGATGCGGGTGGGGCTGACGAAGACGGCTTCGCCGGCCTTGAGGAAGGTGGCGCGTTTGCCATCTTTGTCGAAGGTGGGGAGGCGGAGGTCTTTGACGGGGGCGCTGGGTTTGATTTTGGGCGCGCGGGACTGGGCCGGCGCGAGGGCGGCGGTCAGGGAGAGGAGGATCGGAAGAGTGAGGGCGAGGCGGTTCACGCGTGCGGGGTGTGACCGTGGGCGGCGAGGATATGTTCGCAAATTTCGCGGACGGCGCCTTTGCCGGCGGGGCGGCGGGTGACGTAGTCGGCGGCGGCGAAAGGGAGCGGCATGGCGTCGGGGACGGTCACGCCGATACCGGCCCAGGCGATGGCGGCGGTGTCGATGTCGTCGTCGCCCATGTAAACGATCTGGTCGGCGGTGAGGTTGAGTTCGGCGGCGAGTTCCTGGAGGGCGGTGATTTTGTCGACGCGGCCCTGGACGAGGTGCGGGATTTTGAGTTCCTCGGCACGGACGGTGGTGGCGCCCGAGGCGCGTCCGCTGATCCAGGCGGTGGGGATGTTGTGCTTGCGGAGTTGCACCAGGCCCATGCCGTCGAGGATGGAGAAGGTTTTGGTTTCCACACCGTCGGAGGAGACGTGGATGGTGCCGTCGGTGAGGATGCCATCGACGTCCATGGCGAAGAGACGGATGGCGGCCCAGCGGGCGGGGGGGATGAGGGCTTTCATGCTGAAATGTGTGGGAAGGCGAGCATAAGAGTGCAAAGATGACTTATTAAGCGACTGATTTGTAGTATATTACACTCAATCTTAATGCTACGGTTTAGCCAATAAATAGCCAATCTTAGCCAATCTTAGCCAATCTTACTCAATCAAGCCAAAGGAGGAAGACGTAGCTTCCAGACTGCCGATTTGGTTTTTCCGGCGGGTTCTATTGCGCCTTGTCTGCGCAGGCGTTGGAGGAGGTTATGGATTTTTTTAGATCGTTGTTTTTCATTTAGAAGATCGGAGAGTTTTCCGTCCAAAAGGCGTTCAAAGTCGGCTCTTCGACCTTCGTGAAATTTTTTAAGGTATTCTACGATGAGATCACAAAAATAGCGGTCATCGAAGGAGCGATGGCGTATATATTCAGCTTCAGTTTCCGTGGCGGCAGCGATACTGGCTGCAACGTGAAGGGCGGGGCGACGACCTTCAATCAAGCCTTTGGCACGCAGTGCATGGATCGAATCATCATCGGGGACACTGCCTTTTTGCACCAAGTCCAAAGCGAGGATTTCTGACCAAGGGAGATCCGCGTGAGCGAGCAGAGTGCGGCTGTAGTTTTCGTCAATAAAGCGGCCTTGTATGCGGAGTTTTACATGGCCGGTTTCAGTCAAATCGAAGTCAGGTAAAGGTAGGTAGCGGCTGGCCTGGCCTTTCCACATAATCTCCCTAATTCCGAAGCCCATGGTGTCGATCATGCCGAGGCGAACCATGGCTTCGGCGAGCAGGCGGTTGCGGTAGCGGCGGGGAGATCGGGTGCCTCGGACATAGTCGTCAGGCGAACCATCATAAAAGTCGCCGGCATTTTGAAACTCCAGTTCGCCGACTCGTTCGATCACCAAAACGCGTTCACAACGGGCATAATCTTGGTGTGCAATACAATTGTGCAGGGCTTCTAGAACGATGCGTTGATCGTATTTTGAGATCTCAATCGGGATGAGTTGTCCGTGAGGGAGAAAGCTGAGTCGCAGGGGTCGTATGCGTTGGTAAAGCAGTGAAGATGATAAAAGAAACGGGGGGTGGAAGTGTTCGTAACCGCGTTCCGGGCCTTCGAGTTTCCATGATAGTTCGGCCACGTAGGGATTAAGAAGCGTAGTGGCCGTATCGCGGCCGAGTAGGATAAGGCATGCACGGGTGATGCCCCCGCGCACGGTCAATTTGACTTGGTCGAGGAACGTGGCGTCATGCCATCCGCGAATGGTGTTTTCGGGAATACGTTCGCGATATCGCGCCATGAAGACCTCGCGAGCTTTGGTGAGAGCGTTTGGGTCCAGGTCGGCGAGAGTGGCTTCACGGACGACAATGGCGGACCAATCGTCGGCGAGCGACTGGGCGCGGATTTCATCCTGTTTGGTTATACTCAGCGCCGTCAGAGTTTCACCGTCGCGCGCATAAAAATGACCCTTCCACGCAATCGGCATGCCGCGTGGGGCCGGAGGAATTTCAAACAGAACAACTCGCCCTTGAGGGGTAGTGAGTTCGTGAATCTCGCGGAATGAGGTGGCGGGATCCGTATCGTGAGCGATCTGATGCTTGAGGCTGTGAAGACGTTCGTGATCTTGTCGGTAATCGGTGCCGATGATGGAACGCTTTTTGTTGCTCACACCAAATATCAGCCAGGCCGAGGAGCACCCGCGCAGATTGGCCTCATTGGCCAGGGCCGAGAAGTATTTGCCGATATCAGAAGTGGAGTAGTTGTCGTTGGCGTCCTTGAACTCCACGCACTCGCCTTCCCATACAGAAATCAGCGAGGCCAGTTGGACGTGTAATTCTTCGGGTGACATGTCTTATGTCGCATGTCACCCGATCCAGGCGGCGATTTGGTCGATGAGTTTTTCGCGGGTGGGGCGGTAGGCTAGCTCCAGCTCGGGGGCGAAGGGGACGGGCATGTCGGCGCTTGCGATGCGGAGGGGCGCGGCTTCGAGACTGAAGAAATGTTCTTCGGTGAGGCGCGCGACCAGCTCGGCGCCGAAGCCGTGGGTGCGGCGGCCTTCGTGGAGGACGATCAGGCGGTGGGTGCGCTCGAGGGAGGCTTTGATGGCGTCGAGTTTGAGCGGGGCGAGTCCGCGGAGGTCGAAGAGGTCGAAACTCTTTTCGTATTCGGTTTCGAAATACGCGCAGGCTTCGGCGGCGGGGATCGTCATCTCGCCGTAGGTCACGAACGTCGCGTAGGTGCCGGAGCGGAGGAGCTTGGGCTGCCAGACGTCGCGGTAGTTGGCGTCGTAGGCGACGGGGTGTTTGCCGCGGCGGTAGAGGCCCTTGTGTTCGAAGATGAGGACGGGGTTGTTGTCTTCGTAGGCGGCGAGGATGGCGTTGAAGGCGTCCTGCGGGGTGCTCGGGTAGATCGCTTTAAGGCCGGGCATCGAGAGGAAGAGCGACTCGAGTTCCTGCGAGTGGAAGGAACCCATGGTGAGGCCGCCGCCGCAGGGGAGGCGGAAGACCAGGGGGACGGCGGCACCGGAGCGGAAGTGATAGGTGGCGGCGTTGAGGGTGATCTGGGTGACGGCTTCGGTGGAGAAGTCAGCGAACTGGAACTCCTCGATGGGGCGGTGTCCGTTGATCGCGAGACCGATGGCCCAGCCGGTGCAGGCGCTTTCGGCGAGCGGGGTGTTGAAGACGCGGGCGCGGCCGAAGTCTTTGAGGAGGCCGTCGGTGACCTTGAAGGCGCCGCCGTAGGTGCCGATGTCCTGGCCGAGGATGAGGGAGCGCGGGTCTTCGGAGAGGACTTTGCGGAGGGCGCTGGTTATGGCTTGGGCGAAGGTGAGTTGTTCGGTCGCGGCGGGGACGGGTTTCCAAGCGATGGCGGGGGCGTCGGGGGCGTAGACGTCGGCGAGGAGGGAGGCGTCGGCGACGGGGCGGGGGACGTGTAAGGAAACCTGGATACAGGCTTCGAGCCAGGCGTGGATGTCGGTCTCGATTTTTTCGAGGGCGGCGGTGTGTCCGTCGGCGACGAGTTGGGCGCGAAATTTGGGCAGCGGGTCCTGGGCGAGGATGGCGTCGAGTTCGCCGGGTGCGAGGTAGTCGCAGGTATCGTAGGCGGCGTGTCCGCGCATGCGTAGCGTGTGGGCCTCGATGAGGACGGGGCGCGAGGTGGTGCGGACCTTCTCGATGGCGGCGGCGAGGGTGCGGGTGATGGCGGTCATGTCGCCGGTCGTGGTGTCGAGGGCGAAGCCCTCCATGCCGTAGCCGGCGGCGCGTTGGTAGAGCTCGGTGCCGGCGGTGAACTGTTCGCTGACGGGGGTTGAGTAGGCGTATTTGTTGTTCTCGATCACGAAGACGACCGGGAGGGAGAGGACGGAGGCGAGGTTGAGGGATTCGTGGATGTCGCCGGTGCTGGAGCCGCCGTCGCCGAAGAAGGTGAAGCCGACGGCGGGTTTGCCCTGGCGGCGCTGGGAGTCGGTGACGCCGAGGACGTGGGAGAGCATGGAGCCGAGATGGGAGATCATCGGCAGGGAGCGGTTGGAGACGTCGCCGTGGTGGACGTTGCCCTCGCGGGCCTTGGTGGGGCTGCCGGCGTTGGCGAAGTATTGGTTGAGGTGATCGCAGAGGTGGTCGCTCCAGATCAGGTGTCCGCCGAAATCGCGATGGGTGAAGGAGATGGCGTCGATGGCTTTGTCGGCGAGGAGGATCAGGGGGATGATGAGGGCCTCGTTGCCTTGGCCGCCGGTGACGGTGCCCTTGAGGAGACCCTGGCGGAAGAGGTCGAGGATGCGGTTGTCGCCGGTGCGGGCGAGGTGCATCCAGGCGTAGAGGCGCAGGAGGGCGGCGGTGGGGTGGGAATCGAGCTCGGAGGCGGTGAGGTCGCGCTCGGAGAGGATGGCGGGAGGTGAGGGAAAGGCCATGTCTAGGCGGTGACGGTGAGGAGCGGCGGGAGGGTGGGCAAGCGATAGATTCGGGGCGAGCCCGGTGTCGCGTGAGTATTTCCAAGGACCAAACCGCCGGTGGTTCCGGCCCGCATCAAAAAAGTCACCCAAACTTCACCTGCAACTGACTAATCCGGCACGAATGCTTGATAGATTTTCCCGCGATGAAACTATTTTCAACTTCACGCACTTGCGCAGGCGTCCTCGTGGCCTGCTCGGTTCTCGCGGCAGGCGTTACCGCTCAAAGTGTTTCCTTCCAGGGCGACACCTTCACCAATCACGGCCTTGTCGGCGTCGGGCGCATCGCCGCCAGCACCCGCGATTCCTTCGGCGAGACCTTCGGTTCGTTCTCCGCTTTTTATCTCGACCAGGCCTCCTGGGGACGCTCCGGCAACACCTACTCCGGCACTCTCTACACCCAGCCCGACCGCGGTTACAACGGTGCCGGCACCACCAACTACGCCCCGCGTTTCAACGAAATCAGCTTCACCTTCACCCCCGCAGCCGGCGGAGCCCCCGCCCAGAATCAAGTGGCGCTCAATCTCGTCCAGACCACGCGGTTCCAAGAGTCCGGCGGCACTCTGTTTACCTCCCTCGACCCCACCCCCAGCGGCACCGGCTCGCGCCCGGCGATCACCCCGCAAGCCCTGCCTCAAGCCCATACCGGCCGCCTTGCCCTTGATGCCGAGGGCATCGTGCGCCGCCCTGACGGCACCCTCTACGTGAGCGACGAATACGGGCCCTACGTTTACCGTTTCTCCGCCAACGGCACGCTCCTCTCGGTGGTCAACTCTCCCGACGCCCTTCTGCCCCAGCGCAGCGGCGCGACGTCCTTTGCCTCCAACAACCCCGGCGTCGGCCAGCCCGCGCCCTCGCCCGCCAATCCTGTTTCCGGCCGGCAAAACAACCAGGGGCTCGAAGGCCTGACCATCAGCCCGGATGGCACCAAGCTTTACGCTCTGCTCCAGTCCGCCACCCGCCAGGATCTGAACACCGCCAGCGTTGCCGGCAGCCGCGCCAACACCCGTATGCTGGTCTATGACCTCGCCACGGATCCGGCCAATCCCGCCCTCATCGCCGAGCACGTGGTCCAGCTGCCCACTTTCGCCCCGACCACGGCTTCCGGGCCGGGCAGTGCGGCGGTCGCCGCCCAGAGCGAACTGATCGCGATCAACGACACCCAGTTCCTGCTCCTCGCCCGCGACGGCCGGGGCAACGGTCTCGACAATCCCTCCACTGCGATGGTGGACGAAGGCCGTTCCGACTTCCGCCAGATTCTCCTGCTCGACATCACCGGCGCGACCAACATCGCCGGCACTTCCTTCGACGACCTCGGAGCGAGCATCGCCCCCGGTGGCGTGCTCAATTCCGGTCTCACCCCCGCGCTGTCGTCCTCGTTTATCGACCTCAACGACGCCGCGGAGCTCGCCAAGTTCAACCTGGGCAACGGCACGTCGTTTGGAGCCGACAACCTCTCCGAGAAGTGGGAGGCCCTTTCCCTCGCCTCCGCCCTGGATGCCGAAAACCCCGACGACTACTTCCTCTTTGTGGGTAACGACAACGACTTCATCACGGCGGACGGCTTTCAGGACGGCGGCGCCTACGACGCGGGTTTCGAGAACGACAACATGATCCTCGTTTACCGCGTCACCTTGCCCTCCGCGACCCTTGCGGCAATCCCCGAACCCTCCGCCTTCGCCGCCCTCGGCGGAGCGGCCGCCCTTGCGCTGGCCCTGACCCGCCGCCGCAGCCGCGCCGACGCCCGTTAACCGCAGGTTTGCACTCCCGAAGGCCCTGTTCCTTCGGGATTATGCCCGCGCCCTTGACGCGGGCGCCCATGCCCGCCGTCAAAGGCATGGGCGCCTTTCATGATAATGGACGATACCGGAGCCCGGTAACACGCGCCCGCGATGAGGGCGTGCACGCCCGAAGCGTAAACTTGCGCACCCGTGGCGAGGGTGTGGGCGCCCGCAAAGCGGGTGACGGCGTGCCGGGTGTGAGTTCGTCGGGCACGGTGGCGTTAGGGGGGAAGTGCGGTTCGCTGCTGCGCCGTAGTCAGGCGGTGCCGGGTCAGTAGCGGTCCATGACGCCGTAGAGGGTCCAGGCGAGACCCAGGTTGTAGATCACAAAGAAGGCGAAGAGGGGGACGAGGACCATCGGATTGGCGGGGAGCAGAATAAAGCCGAGGACGCCGAAGGCGTTGCCGGTGATGACGAGAAAGAGGTAATCGCGGCGGCGTTTGTTGGAGCGCGGGGGCCGGGGTGTGAGGAGTTCGCCTTCGGCCTGGCGCT
>CAMBLN010000114.1 GCA_945868215.1 Opitutus sp. GAS368 | reverse complement strand
GGATGACCTCGATGTCGTCGCGCTGCTCCAGGATTTTGTCGGCGCTGAACGTGGTGGGTCCGTTGGCGGCCTCGGCGAGAACGCGGCAGCGGAGTTTGCCGGCGATCTCGGCGGTGATGACGCGCTCGAGGGCGGCGGGAATCAAGACGGTGCAGTCGAGGGTGAGCAGCTGCTCGTTGGTGATCGGTTCGCCGCCGTCGAAGTTGTGGAGGACTTTTTGCGAGGCGACGTAGGTGAGGGCTTTTTTGATGTCGATGCCGCCTGCGTTGTAGATGCCGGTGGTGTAGTCGGAGATCGCGACGATCTTTGCGCCGTAGTTGGCGAGAGCGAGGGCGGCTTCACCGCCGACGTTGCCGAAGCCCTGGATGGCGACGGTGGCGTTGGCGACGGGGATGTTGAGATCTTCGAGGTAGGCTTTGACGAGGTAGGCGACGCCGGCGCCGGTGGCCTCGCGGCGGCCCTGCGAACCGCCAAGGGCGATGGGCTTGCCGGTGACGCAGGCGGGCTCGTTGCGGCCGAGGTGATTGGAGTAGGTGTCCATCATCCAGCCCATGATTTTTTCGTTGGTGCCCATGTCGGGCGCGGGCACGTCGATCTGCGGGCCGATGAACGGAATGAGCTCCTGCATGTAGCGCCGGGAGAGCCGCTCGAGTTCGCCCTCGGAAAGCTGGCGAGGATCGACGATGACGCCGCCTTTGGCGCCGCCGTAGGGCAGGCCGACGAGGGAGCATTTCCAACTCATCCACATGGAGAGCGCGGCGACCTCGCCGATGGTGACGTCCTGGTGGAAACGGATGCCGCCCTTGGCGGGGCCGGTCGAGAGGTTGTGCTGGACCCGGTAACCCTCGAAGACGACGACGGTGCCGTTGTCGCGTTTGAGGGGAAGGGCGACGGCGACGCAGCGCTTGGGGTATTTGGTGCGGTCGCGGATGGACTCGGGGAGATTGATGGCATCGGCGGCCTGGTCGAATTGACGGCACGCCTGTTTGAAAACGTCGGAATCGTAGAGGGAGGAGACGATGGCTTTGGACATGCGAAGGGGGGGAATAGGGAAGAACGAGAGCTTATACGCGTGTAAGAGAATGGCAAATCTCAGAGCAGAGTGTAAGGGCCATTGAAATCGACGGCGTTAGTCGTTTGAACGTCAGCACGCATGGCCAACCCCGCTTCCACCTTCGTTTCAAAATTGATGCGCAAGCTGATGATGGCCGTGTTGATCGCGGGACTGACGCTGCTGGCGTATGGACTTTGGCTCTACGGGAAGGAACGCGCGGGATACGGGGAAAGTCGCTCCCGGCTGGTCGCTGCCCATGAAGAGACCCGGCGGCAGGTTGCGGACGGAATCGAGGAAGCGGAGCGTCAACGCAAAGCGTCGGAGGATGCGCTGGAGGCGTTGCAAAAACGCGCGGCGCTGGCGGACAAGACCTTGAAAGGATTGCACGAACTCGAACCCGGAACGATCGAGCGGTTGTTTGGTGACGAGGAAAAGCGAAAGGCCCACGAGGCGCAGGTGGCGCGTGTCAAAACGATCCAAGCGGAACTGCAGACACAAATGACGGAAAATCGGGAGAAAATCGCCGCTGCGGTGCAGGCGCGCGCGGAGCTGGTGAGGCAACAGGCGGAGGTCGAGGAGACCCTGCTGAATCTCGGTAAGCAAAAGGATGCGGCGGGTTATTACGCGAGGCAGGCTTGGA
The DNA here is from genome assembly GCA_945868215.1 of Opitutus sp. GAS368. GTDB lineage: Bacteria > Verrucomicrobiota > Verrucomicrobiia > Opitutales > Opitutaceae > Rariglobus. The sequence goes on along the minus strand of CAMBLN010000114.1, from coordinate 8,569 downwards.
CGGAGGCCCGCTGGCTGGTGCTGGCGGTGGTGCTGGTCTACCTGCTTGGCGGTGTGGTTACGGCGTTTCTGTTGTATTACGGATGGGCCGGATGGGTGGGGCGCGGGCGGGAGCTGCGGTTGTCCGAGGAAAACGCCGCGCTGCCGGTGATCGGCGAAAGCGCGATGGCGGTGGAGGAGTCGTTGTGGCCGGGTGAAGTGCTTTGGGTGCGGAGGAATTTTTTGCAGACGAACGATGACGGGTTGGCGCGGAAGAGCCGGTTGACGATGAGCTGGCGCTCGTTGTTGGCGTGCCGGTTCGCGGGGCTGTGGCGGATGGTGGAATTGCGCAACGGCCGCAGCGACGGTGCGCGGCATGTGGTGATGGCGTGCAAGGACGATCCCTTTGCGGAACTGGCCGTGGTGTCGGTGCCGGAGGGCGCGGCGTTTGTGCTGCGGGCGGGGTTTTTGATGGGTTTGATCGCGACGGCGCAGCAACCCCCGGTCTTTCGGAGGCACTGGCGGTTCAACCGCTGGCAGCCGTGGGTGTCGGGGCAGTTTGGATACATCGAGTTTTTTGGGCCGTGCCGTCTGGTTGTGTCGTGTGTGAGCGCGCTGAAGTCCGAGACCGTGGTGGCGCAAGAAGGGGGCACATCGCTTTCCAAGCGGACGGCGCACGAGGGACTGATCGGGTTCAGTCCGCAGTTGGGATTAAAGGCGGTGCGCAGCCACGGATTCTGGCGGTATTGCAAGGGGCGGGGGCCGCTGTTCGAAGTGCAGGTGGGCGGAGGCGGGGTGTTCCTGACGAGGGAGGCCGAAGGACGCGGGCGGGACGGCTTTTGGGCGCGGGTGCTGAAACGCTGGGGACTTTGAGCGCGGCGCGGTTGCCACTTTGCGGAAGCGGGTAATGGTGGGGGTTCAAACCGACATGGCATCGTTGTTCAAACTGCACTCCGAGTATCAACCGACCGGCGACCAGCCGCAGGCGATCGAAACGCTCACGGCCTCGATCAACGCGGGTAACAAGTTTCAGACGCTGCTGGGCGTCACCGGTTCGGGCAAGACGTTCACCATGGCCAACGTGATCGCGCGCTGCGACCGGCCGGTGCTGATCATCTCGCACAACAAGACGCTGGCGGCGCAGCTTTACTCGGAGTTCAAAAACTTTTTTCCGGAGAACGCGGTCGAGTATTTTGTCAGCTACTACGACTATTATCAGCCGGAGGCGTATGTCGCCTCGAGCGACACCTACATCGAGAAGGATTCGTCGATCAACGAAGAGATCGAGCGCATGCGCATCGCGACGGCGAGTTCGCTGGTGTCGCGGCGCGACGTGATCGTGGTGGCGTCGGTTTCGTGCATTTACGGTTTGGGGTCACCCGAGGATTTCCAGGAGATGCGTATCGCGCTGCGCAAAGGCGAGCCGATGGGGCGGCAGGTGCTGCTGCAAAAGCTGGTGGATATTCTTTACGAGCGAAACGACTACGAACTGAAGCGCGGGGCGTTTCGCGTGCGGGGTGATGTCGTGGACATCATGCCGGCGTATTTGGAGCTCGGGTTGCGTGTTGAGTTTTGGGGCGAGGAGATCGAGGCGCTCAGCGAGTTTGATCCGACGACGGGAACGGTCACGCGTTCGCTGGACCAGTTCGATTTGTATCCGGCGACCCAATATGTCGCCAGCAAGGACAAACTCACGGGTGCCATCGACGCGATCAAGGCGGAGCTGGACGAACGCGTGGCGTATTTTGAGAAGAACGGGCAGTTGTTGGAGGCTCAGCGCATTCGTATGCGGACGAATTACGATTTGGAGATGCTTCAGGAAATGGGTTTCTGCAACGGCATCGAAAATTATTCGAGTGTGATCGCGGGGCGGAAGCCGGGGGAGCGACCGATCTGTCTGATCGATTTTTTCGCGAAGGATGCGCTGCTGATGGTCGACGAGAGTCATGTGACGATTCCGCAGATCGGCGGTATGTCGAACGGCGACAAGGCGCGTAAAATGAACCTGGTGAACTTCGGGTTTCGACTGCCCTCGGCGCTCGATAATCGTCCGCAGACGTTTCAGGAGTTTTTGTCGATCACGGGGCAGACGTTGTTCGTCTCGGCGACGCCGGCGAAGTATGAGATGGAGAAGTCGGCGGTGGTGGCGGAGCAGGTGATCCGGCCGACGGGGCTGCTTGATCCGGAGATCGTGATCCAGCCGACGAAGGGGCAGGTCGAGCACCTGATCGGCGAGATCAAAGCGGCGGTGGAGAAAGGCGAACGCGTGTTGGTGACGACGCTGACGAAGCGGTTGTCGGAAGACATCACGAGCTTCATGCGCGAGGCGAAGATCCGCGTGGAATACCTGCACAGCGACATCGACGCGATCGAGCGCGTGGAGATTTTACGGAATCTGCGGCTCGGGAATTTCGACGTGCTGGTGGGAATCAATCTTTTGCGCGAAGGACTTGATCTGCCGGAAGTGGCGCTGGTGGCGATTTTGGATGCGGACAAGGAAGGGTTTTTGCGCAGCGAGACCTCGTTGATCCAGACGGCGGGACGTGCGGCGCGGCATGAAAACGGACGGGTGATTTTTTATGCGGACAAGATTACCGATTCGATTCGGAAGACGCAGGAAGTGACCTCGGCGAGGCGGTTGAAGCAGATTGCCTACAATGAAGAGCACGGGATCACGCCGCGGAGCACGAAGCGCATGGCGCAGTCGAGTCTGCATGTTTACGACGGCAGCGGGGACCGCGAGGAAGAGGCAGGCACGATGGCCGAAGGGAGCGACGAAGACGTGAAGGCGGTGATCGCGGAGTTGGAAGAGGAGATGACGACGGCGTCGGGCAAACTGGAATTTGAGCGGGCGGCGTTGTTGCGCGACCAGATCGAGGCGTTGAAGTCGGGGGATTACCGGAAGGCGGCGGCGAGCAGCTTGAAGGGGAAATCGCGGGCTTATGCGAAGGCGAAGCGGCGGAGGTGAGGGGGGGCGGATTGGGTCGGAATTTAAACCGCGAAGGGGCGCGAAGAGTGAGCAACGGTGAGACGGATTTTTGTCACAGAGCCGAGCCGGAGCTCGGACACAGAGGACACAGAGTCGGAGGGCGGATCACAGAGTTTTTGGACCACGGATTGGAGGACTGTCGCTTCGCTCGAAATACGGATGGGGATGGATGGGGACGGCGGAAAGCAGCGGGCGGGGAAGGGGGACATAAAAAGCCCCGCGTCTTTTGTGGGACGCGGGGCGGGGGGTTGACGGAGTCCGGGGGGGGACTGAGCAACGAGGTTGCTCAGAATTGATAGCGAAGACCCACGGAGTAGAGCCACGGATCGAGGCGGGCTTCGGTGAGTTTGACGCCGCCGGCGGTCTTGACGTCGGTGCGGAGCATGGCGCGTTTTACGTCCACGTTGAGTGCCCAGCGTTCGTTGAGTTTATAATCGAAGCCGACCTGGGCGGCGGGTCCGATGCTGTAGGTGTCGAGGTTGAGTTTGGTGGCGCCCGCGGCGAGGTTGTCGTCGAAAATGAGCGTGAAGTTCACGCCCGCACCGAGGTAGGGGGTGAAGCCGCCGAACGTGCCGAAGGTGTATTTGGCGAGAAGGGTGGGCGGCAGGTGTTTGAAGGAGCCGAGCGGGGTGCCGGCGGATTTGACGTCGTGCTGCTGGGGAATGGTGAGCACAAGGTCGGCGGACCAGTGGGCGTTGAAGGCGTAGCTGATGTCGAACTCGGGGATGAGTTTGTCCTCGATGGCGACCGGCACGGCCTTGTTGGAGGTGCCGTCGGTGGTTTGGAGGTAGGTGGCGGCGACGCGCACGGACCAAGGGCTGGCGGCGGAGGCGGAAGCGGCGAAGCAAACGGCGGACAGGAGGAGGATCGGGAGTTTGGCTTTCATATAGGGTTGGTATGGCCGTCTCCAATAGAGACAGTGAGGTTACCTTATGAAAAATGCGGAGGCGGCGCTGCGCAGAGATTGCGAGTGATTGCGCATGGTTTGTCGGGCCTTCAAGCTCGGCCGAAATGAAGATATCCCGCGTGAGCGTGACGGTGTTAACGACAATGCTGCTGCTGGCAGGCCCGGGCTGCGCGACGCGCACCGCTCCGGTGGTGACGGTGGCCAAGGCCGGCGCGCAGGCCGGCGAACAGGCGTGGGTGCGCACGGAGTTGTATTTCTCGATCGGCGAGTGGACGGAGACGGCGCTGAGCACCGAGGCGGAGTTGAAGTGGGCGAAGTTTCTCGACGCAGAAGTGACGCCGCGATTTCCCGACGGGCTGAGCGTGATCGATGTTTACGGGCAGTGGCGCAGCGCGAAGCCGGGGGCGACGGTCGAACGTGAGCGCAGCCGGTTATTGGTCATCGTTCATGCGGACGACGCGGCGACGGACGAGAAGATCGAGGCGATCCGGGCGGCTTGGAAACAGCAGACCGGCGAGGAGTCGGTGCTGCGGGTGAGCGTGCCGGCAAAGGTGGAGCTTTGAATTAAACCTAGAAAACGCAGTTGTAACCACGGATTACACGGATGTGCACGGATTAATCTGCGGAGATTAGGTTCAAAGGGCCTGCTTGAGATAAAGGAAGGCGTGAGCCGCCCGAATCGCCTGTAAACAGGCTCCTACATTTCGGAGCGGGTGCTCACAAGGCGCTCCCCTGCACGGAGGCGCGGAGAGGAATACGCGCCCTACCTTAGGCCCACTCGGGTGGGTTTTGGAGGTTGGGCTTGAGGACGCCGATGCAGGGGAGGTTGCGGTAGCGTTCGGCGAAATCGAGGCCGTAGCCGACGGCGAATTTGTCGGGGATCTCGAAGCCGACGAAATCGGCCTCGAACTCGACCTCGCGGCGTCCGCGTTTGTCGAGGAGCACGCACGTGTGGAGGCTGGCGGGGTTGAGCTTCTTCAACATGTTGGCGACGGAGGAGAAGGTTTTCCCGGTGTCGAGAATGTCGTCGATGAGCAGCACGTGGCGGTTGGCGATGTCGAGGGTGAGGCTTTGGAGCAGCTTGGGCTGGCCGACGGACTTGGTGTCGTTGCGATAGCTGGAGATGCGGATGCAATCGAGACGGACGGGGTTGGGAATCTCGCGCAGCAGGTCGGCAGTGAAGAAGATGGCGCCGTTAATGATGGAAACTACGGTGATTTCCTCGTCGCCGTAGGCGGTGGCGATCTCGGCACCGAGTTTTTTGACGCGCTTTTTGATGTCTTTTTCGGAGACGAGCACGGTTTCGAGATCGGCGTGCAGGGGGAAATTTTTGGCCTTGGTCATTGGTGGGCGAGACTTATGTCGGGGGTTTGGGCGCAGGGCAACTGGTTCGTTCCGCGCGCGCGTAACTGTAACATGGAAAAGAGGGTCTATTCTTTTGACTTCGATCCGGCCGAATTCTTGCTTTCGGAAGCCCGTCGAAACCTTCGCATGATATCGATTCGTATTCAAAATCTCGCCAAACGGTTCGGAACCGCCGTGGCGCTTCGCAACCTCGATCTGGTGATTGAACCCGGCGAGTTGTTTTTCCTCTTGGGGCCCAGTGGCTGCGGCAAGACGACCCTGCTGCGCAGCATGGCGGGATTTTATATTCCGGAGGAAGGCAGCATTCTTTTTGGCGATGAAGACGTGACGCGGCTGGCTCCCCACAAACGCAACACGGGAATGATGTTCCAGAGTTATGCGCTCTGGCCGCACATGACGCTGGCGGAGAACGTGGCGTTCGGACTTGAAGAGCGCAAAGTGCCGAAGGCGGAGATCAAGCGGCGGGTGGGCGAGGCGCTGGAATCGGTGCGCATGGGGCAATATGCGGAACGTAAACCGAACCAGCTTTCCGGCGGTCAGCAGCAACGCGTGGCGCTGGCGCGCGCGCTGGTGATTCGTCCGCGCTGTCTGCTGCTCGACGAACCGCTGTCGAATCTCGATGCGAAGTTGAGGTTGGAAATGCGCACGGAGATCCGGCGCGTGTGCAAGGAGTTCAAGCTGACGACGGTGTATGTGACGCACGACCAGAAAGAGGCGCTGTCGATCTCGGACCGGATGGCGATTTTGGAAGGTGGAAAAATTTTGCAGGTCGGGTCGCCGAAGGATGTTTACCGGAGACCGGTGTGCCGGACGGTGGCGCACTTCATCGGCGAGACGGATTTTATCACGGGACGCGTGCTTGGGCCGGACGGGGACTTCATCGCGGTGGAAACGCCGATCGGGCGGTTTCTCGGCGTGGTGGGGGATGCCAATTTCAAGCCGGCGGCGGGAGCGGAAGTGACGCTTTCGATCCGGCCGGAATGTTGGAAGCTGGGCAGCGAGCCGCGCGGGCACAATGCGGTGCGGGGGCGCATCGGTGATTCGGTTTATCTGGGTGAAGTCGCGCAGTATGATTTTGTGGCGGCGGCGGGCGGGGCGACGTTGAAGATTTACGAATTGAATCCGCGGTTTGTGGGCACGGCGTCGGACGGGGACTTGTTTGCGAGCGTGGATGCCGATGACGTGGTGATTTTGGGAACCTGAACCGAGATGATTTTTGCCACAGAGAGCACAGAGGGTCCAATCCGAGTTCATAGAGTGCGGCCCACCGAACAGTCAGGAGAACACCTAGAGACTGCGGCGGCGGACACGGCGGTCCGCCCTCCACAAGCGTGGGTTAACGTTTGGAGGTCGCATCCCAATGCTTAAGCAAGGCATCATTATTTTTTTGCTGGTGGTGACGCTGGTGCTGCCGTTTGCGCTGCGGCCGGCCAAGGACGCGGGGGCGAAGGCGGACGAGACGCTGGTGATCATCACGCCGCACAACGAGGCGATCCGGCACGAGTTCGGGCTGGCGTTTGCGAAGTGGTATCGGGCGCGCACGGGGAAGACGATCGCGCTGGACTGGCGGTTGATCGGTGGAACCACGGAGATCGCGCGATTCCTGGAAGGCGAATACACGGCGGCGTTCCAGTATCACTGGACGAAGACGCTGGGCAAAAGCTGGAGCAACGACGTGTTGAACGGTTTTGCGAACGGGGCGTTGCCGGCGGATGCGACGGCGGAAGCGACGGAAGCGCGGGCGGCGTTTCTGGCGTCGGAAGTGAGTTGCGGGATCGATTTGTTTTACGGCGGCGGGAGTTATGATTTTATCCGGCAGGCGCAGGCGGGTCGGCTGGTGGACAGCGGGATTTTGCGGATGCATCCGGAGTGGTTTACCGAGGAGGTGATTCCGCAATCGTTCGCGGGCGAGGAGTATTGGGACAAAAACGGGCTGTGGGTTGGGACGGTGTTGAGCTCGTTTGGCATCATCGCGAACAAGGATTCGCTGGCGCGGCTCGGCGTGACGAAGCCACCGACCACGTGGACGGATCTGGCTGATCCGCTTTACGTGGGTGAAGTGGCGCTGGCGGATCCGACTAAGAGCGGATCGATCGCGAAGGCGTTTGAGAATGTGATCCAGCAGCAGATGCAGCGCGTGGTGTTTGAGCGGATGGCGACGGCGCGTTATGCGAGCGAAGAGGCGATGAAAGCGGCGGAAGCCGAGGCGGTGGCGGAAGGCTGGCTGGAAGGGCTGCGGTTGCTGCAGAAGATCGGGGCGAACGCGCGGTATTTCACGGACTCCGCGCAGAAGGTGCCGATCGACGTGGCGGCGGGGGATTGCGCGGTGGGGATGGGCATCGATTTCTTCGGGCGTCAGCAGCAGGAGGCGGTGCGGCGGCGCGGGGCGAACGACCGGTTGACCTATGTGGCGCCCGAAGGCGGCGCGGTGGCGTCGGTGGACCCTGTGGGATTGTTGCGCGGCGCGCCGAACCGCGAGGCGGCGGTGGCGTTCATCGAGTATTCGCTGACGATGGAAGGGCAGAAACTGTGGAATCTGAAGCCGGGCGTGCCGGACGGGCCGGAGTATTTTGCGCTGAGGCGTCTGCCGGTGCGGAAGGATTTTTATACGATCGAAGGCATTGCGGAGGTGCGGAGTGATCCGGAGGAGCTGCCGTATGCGCCGCAGGAGCGGTTGATTTATCATCCGGAGCGGACGGGGAAACTGTTTCGCGAAATGTCGTTTGTGATCCGCGTGATGTGTCTCGATACCAAGCCGGAGTTGAAGCGGGCTTGGGGGGCGCTGATCGAGGCGGGGATGCCGGCGGACGCGCTGGCGGTGTTTTCGGATTTGAGCGCGGTGGATTACGACGAGGCCAAGGGGGCGATACGGACGGCGCTGCGGTCGAAGAACAAGGTGGATGAGATCAAGCTGGCGAACGAACTGGGGAATAAGTTTCGGGCGCAGTATTTGAAGGCGGAGGAGATGGCGAAGAAGAGCGGGAAGTGAACGGAGGGTTCGCCCACTAAACACACGAACGACACGAAAGGGACGGGACGGTTTTTGTCACAGAGCGTGGCCGGAGTTCGGGCGGAGAGGGCACGGAGTCGGAGGGCGGAGTGGTTTGCCCACGGAATACACGGACTACACGGAAGAAGGCGGAGAACCGGAGTTGGTTAACCACTAATGGAATCGCCCAACGGGGCGATTCTTTGGGGTGTGGCTTCGGCTAATCGCAGTTGTGTCCGTCAAGTTCAGCAAAAGTGGATTGGTGGTTCGTGGGTTTGGTGGATAAAATGATTTATGGGAGGGGGTGAGGGGGAGGGGCGAAGCTCCTCCCCCTTCCCGGA
>CAMBLN010000113.1 GCA_945868215.1 Opitutus sp. GAS368 | reverse complement strand
CGTTTATCCGCGGCGCGCTTTGCGTGCTGGTCGCCACATTTGCCTTCTCGGCCGCCCAGGCCGAGGAAGGCGCCGATTCCAAAGAGAAAAAGATTCCCGCGGGAGTCTTGAAGAAATTCGATGCGAACCAGGACGGCACGCTCGACGCGGGCGAGAAGGCCGCCTGGGAAGCCGACAAGGCCAAGAAAAAGGCGGAAGGTGAGGCCAAGCGCCTCGAAAAATACGACACCAACAAGGACGGCAAACTTGATGAAGCCGAGATCGCCGCCGAAAAGGCCGCGAGGAAGGAAGCCGCCGAGAAAAAGAAGGCCGAGATGGAAAAGAAGAAGGCCGAAAAAGAAGCGGCCGCCCCTGCGCAATAAGTTTCCGGATACTTTTCCGATTAATCACGAGCGCGGTCTGCGGACCGCGCTTTTTCACGCCTTGGTGCGGGGGGCGACGCCGCCGTTCCAGTTGAGTTTGCTGCGGACGACGGAAAAGTGGGCGTAGTCGCGGCGTTGAACCAAGGGGAGGCGGGTGGTGGCGAGCGTGATGGAGACAGGCTGGCCGTCGGAAACCTTGTAGTCGCGCTGTCCGTCCACGGTGACGAGCAGGGTGGAGTCGGTGTTGAGGTTGCGGACGGAGAGTTTTACGCCGGCGCGGAAGATGATGGAACGGTTGCTCAGCGTGTGCGGGCAGATGGGGGTGAGTGCGATGACCTCGGCGGACGGGTGGATGAGCGGGCCGCCGGCGGAGAGGTTGTAGGCGGTGGAGCCGGTGGGCGTCGCGAAGATAAGACCATCGCAGTCGTAATGGGTGACGAGTTCGCCGTCGGCGGTGACCTCGAGGCTGACGAGGCGGGAGTTGACCTTGGCTTTGATGAGGACGTCGTTGAGCGCGAGATCGTCGGGGCCGGCGCCGGTGGAGCAGGCGAGGAGGGCGCGGTGGGTGATCTGGAAATCACCGGCGAGGAGGGCGGGGAAACACTCGCGGATGTCGTCGGCCGAAAATGTGGTGAGGAAACCGAGGCTGCCGCGGTTGACTCCGATGATGGGGACCTGGGTGCGGGCGGCCTGGGCGGCGATGCCGAGGAGGGTGCCGTCGCCGCCGATGACGCAGCAGGCGTCCTGGCCGGAGAGGAAGTCGTCGGCCACGGGGTGGCAGGAGGCGCGTTTGACGGTGACGCCGGCGGCCTGCGCGAGGGTGATGAGGGCGTCGGCAAGCTCGGGAGCGCCGGATTTGGGCTCGTTGACCACGAAGGCGAGTTTGCGGATGGGCGTCATGCGTGAGGTGGAGACGGAGTGGAAACCACTAATTGGCACTAATGAGCACTAATCAAGCCGGAGGGGAAACCACGAAAGACACGAAATACACGAAAGTGACGGAGCGGAAGGTAGGAGCTTGCTTGCAGGCGATTAGGGAGATTATCGCGGGCGGGAGGTGCTCATCGCCTGCAAGCAGGCTCCTACCTTTCGGAGAGGAGGATCACGATTTAAGCAGGCCGAGGAGGAATTCGCGGTTGCCGTCGGTGCCGGTGATGGGGCTGTCCATCGAGCCGATGAGGGTGGCGCCGGGGAGTTGGGCGAGGGCGAAGGACTGGATGTCGGCGAGGACGGCGTCTTGCACGGCGGTGTCGCGGATGATGCCGCGGCCTTTGTCCACCTCGGCTTTGCCGGCTTCGAACTGGGGTTTGACGAGGGCGACGAGCGAGCCGCCGGGGCGGAGGAAAGGCCAGACGGCGGGGAGGACGGAGCGCAGGGAAATGAACGACAGGTCCATGACGATGGCGTCGAATTTGGAGCGCGGGAGGTCGGCGGCGGCGAGATGGCGGGCGTTGATTTTTTCGAGGTTGGTGACGCGCGGGTCGGCCTGGAGCTTCGGGTGGAGCTGGGCGCGGCCGACGTCGATGCATACGGCGTCGGCGGCGCCGGACTGCAGGGCGCAATCGGTGAAACCGCCGGTGGAGGCGCCGACGTCGAGCAAGTGGGCACCGCGCAGATCGAGGGAGAAGCGGTCGATCCAGCCCTGGAGTTTTTCGCCGCCGCGGGAGACGAAGCGCGGGGGTTGTTCGACGAGGAGGTCGATGTCGGCGGGGAACTCCTTGCCGGGTTTGTCGAGGCGGGTGGTGCCGTGGAGGACGCGGCCGGACATGATCAACGCCTTGGCCTGCGAGCGGGAACCGGCGAGGCCGCGGGTGACGAGGAGCTCGTCGAGGCGTTGGCGGGAGGAGGACATTTGAAGGGAAAGTGGATATTTGGCGGTTGGGGTGACGAGACTGGCGTCGGAATAGAACCCAGCCTCGTTACCTCGGCTGCTACCCGGTACAGGAGGGTTCAGAGAGCGCCGAGGGTTTTGAGGAAGGCGCGGGCGATGATCATGTGGCCCGTAGTGTTCGGATGAATACGGTCCCAGGCGAGGGTCATCGGGTGGGTGTGGACCATGACCTCGTCGAAGGCGGCCTGCACGTCGACGAAGAGGCAGCCGTGCTTTTTGGCGGTGGCGCGGACGACGTCGCCGTAGGCATCGATCATTTTGCGCATGGGATCGGCGCGGTTGGGCTCGATGAGGTGCGGGGTGGCGAGGAGCAGGCCCTTCACCTTGGGGCGGGTCTTGGCGACGAGCTCGTTGAGGGTCTTGGTGTATTCCTTGATGTAGACATGGTTCTCGACGCGGAGCGGGGTGTCGAACTGGCGCCAGATGTCGTTAACGCCGATCATCACCGAAACCCAGTCGGGCTTGAGGTCGAGGACATCGGTCTGCCAGCGGGCCTTGAGGTCGCGCACGGTGTGTCCGCCGGTGCCGCGGTTGACGAGGCGGATGCGGTCCTGGGGGCGGGTTGCGCCGATCCAGGCCTCGATGAGGCCGACGTAACCGCGGCCGTGGCCGGGAGCGCCCCACGGGGTGGCTTCGCCGGACGGGTCACGACCGGCGTCGGTGATGGAATCGCCGATGAGGACGAACTTGGAGGCGGGCTGGAGTTTCATGGAGCAGGAAAAGTGGAGCTAAAGGGTTTGGCGGGCGGGTGACCAGCATGTGGTGCGTCCGCCGATGTCTTCGCGGACGAGCGGGGCGCCGGTTTTGGGACAGGTGCCGCCGTCGGCCCAGCGGTGGGGGAAGAGCCAGGTTTTGGGCGGATCGGGGAGCGTGGCGGCGGTGGAAGAGCCGATGATGCGCAAGGCGTGGGTGGCGACGAAGCGGGTTTCGCGGTGGAGGGTTTTGATTTCGGCGGGCGTGAGGCTGCCGGCGGGGCGCCTGGGATGGATCGCGGCACGCCAGAGGATTTCGTCGGCCATCCAGTTGCCGATGCCGGGGAAGCGTTCTTGGAGGAGAAGGACGGGTTTGATGGGTGTGCGGGCGCGGCGGCGGAGGAAGTCGGCGACGGCGGCGGGGGTGAAGGCGGGGGAGAGCACGGCGGGCGCGATGGAGGTCCACCAAGCGGGGGCGTCGGGGCCGTGGTGGAAGAGCACGCGGCCGAACATGCGCGGGTCGGTGAAGACGAGGGCGCGGTCGGGTTGGACGAGGACGAGGTGGTCGCTTTTGCGCGGCGTGTGGGCGGCGGGTTGAACGGTGAGTTCGCCTGTCATTCCGAGATGGATGCCGAGCCAGAGCGGGGTGTGGTCTGCGGCGGCGAAACGGAAGAGCATCTGTTTCGCGGCGGCTTCGGAGGAGAGGAGGGTGGCACCGGTGAGGTGGCGGACGAGGACGGCGTGCGAGGTGGTTTTGAAGACGCCGGCTTTGGGGTGGACGAGGACGCGGGTGACGGGGGCGTGGAGGCCGGCGTCCCAGCGGCGGCGGTAGTATTCGACCTCGGCGAGTTCGGGCATGGATTAAAGGGGAAATCTCAAAGGTCCAAAGGATCAAATTCCAAAGGGAAACAGCGCCTGGGGGCGCTCTGCTTTTTGGCGATTGGAACTTTGGCGTTTGGGATTTTGAGCCGTTAGCGGATTTCCCAGTCGTAGTGGAACGAGGAGAGGAGGCGGGGTTTGGTGTCGGTGACCTGGACGACGTCTTCGATGCGGCAGCCGCCGAGGCCGGGGTAGTAGAGGCCGGGTTCGACGGTGACGACGGAGCCTTTTTTGAGGATGTAGTCCACGGTGGATACGCGCGGGGTTTCGTGGATGTCGAGGCCGAGGCCGTGGCCGGTGCCGTGGAAGAAACCGACGCTGCCTTTGGGGGTGCGTTTGGTTTCAAAGCCGTGGCGCTCGAAGGTGTTGAGGCATTGCTGGTGCACGTGGCGTCCGTTGACGCCGGTGCGGATGACGTCGAGGGCGGCGAGCTGGGCGGTGCGAACGGCGGCGACGAGGTGGTGTTGTTTTTCACTGGCGCGGCCCTTGAGGAAAGTGCGCGTCATGTCGCCGTGGTAGCCGGTGGCGGTGACGCGGGGAAAGACGTCGATGACGATCAGTTCGTGGGCGCGGAGCGGGCCGTGTCCGCGCTCGTGCGGGTCGCAGGCCTGGTCGCCTCCGGCGGCGATGGTGTCGGTGGAAAGGGCGCCGGCTTCGAGGCAGGCGATTTCGATGGCGGTTTTGAGGCGTTCGGACGTGAGCGGTTTGCCGTCGAGGACGAGTTTGCCGGCTTTGATTTTGGAGCGGCGGAGGAGGGCTTCGGCGGCGGCAATGCCGGCGGCGCTGCAGCGGTTTCCTTCGCGGATGGCGGCGGCTTCGGCGGAGGTTTTGATTTCGCGCTCGGGGAAGAGGGCGGGGACGGGGTGGAGTTTCAGGCCGAGGGCGCGGAGCTTGTCGGCGAGCGCGAGGGGGAAGTCGGAGGCGACGTCGAAGGCGCGGAGTTTGTAGTGGCGGGCGAGGAGTCCGATGACCTCGGCGGCGCCGGCCTTGGGGGATTTGGCGCGGGCTTGGTCGAGCCAGGGTTCGAGGGGGAGGACGGTGTCGAAGCCGGAGGATTTGCGGGCGCGGCCGAATTCGAGGGCGTTGAGGACGGCGATTTTTTTACCGCGGGCGGCGAAGGCGATGAACGGGTCGGGCACGCTGAAACGACCGAAGTAGAGCATGTCGGCGGAGCGGGTGGTGTCGGCGTAGAGGAGCGGGGAAGGAGCGGTGCGGGCCACGATGAAGTTGTGTTTGGGTTGGAGAACGATCAGTCACCTGCGGAGTGAAAAACGCAAATCCGGTTTCGTTGCTGTGGCGGGTGGTCGTGGTGCTGGCGGTTCTGCCGCTGACGGCGGGGTGCGGGCGGGGCGATGCGGTGCGCGCGACGGCGGCCGAGGTGAAGCCGGCGACGGCGTTTTTTGAGATCGCGGTGGGCGAAAAGACGGTGCGGATGCAACTGGCGGTGAAGCCGAAGGAGATGGAGCGCGGGTTGATGGAACGGCGTGATCTGGGGGCGGACGACGGGATGATTTTTGTTTATCCGGGTGCGCAGCAGATGAGTTTTTGGATGAGGAACACGCCGACGCCGCTGGATATCGGATTCTTCACGGCGGACGGGGTTTTGCGGGAGGTTTATCCGATGCAGCCGTATGACGAGACCTCGGTGCAGTCGGTGCGCGGGGATTTGAAATTCGCGCTGGAGGTGAACCAAGGGTGGTTCGTGAAGAACGGGGTGAAGCCGGGGGCGAAGCTGGATTTGAAGGCGTTGGGCGCGGCGTTGAAGGCGCGGGGGTTTGAGCCTTGGGAATACGGGGTGAGGTGAACGGGAACGGAGTTGTCTCGCGAAGGGAGCTAAGGAAGCGAAGGAGGGAGGATTTTTACCACGAAACACACGAAACACACGAAAGTCGGAGAGGGGGAAGAGAACGATTTGTGAGGCGGAGGGAGGAGATTTTTAACCACGGATTGCGCGGATGGGCACGGATGGGGGAGGTGCATGTGATGCAGCCACCCGCCGTCGCGGAACCAGCCGAGGCACTCTTGTTCGAGTTGCTCTTCGGTGATCAGGGTTGGGGCGGGTTCGGGTTTTCCTGTGGTGGCAGATTTTGGACCAACTGGTCGAAGTCGGACTCATAGAGCCGGTCCTGAACGATGCGGTATTTTTCGAACTCGGTTTCGGCGTGGGCTCGGGCGATCTCGGCGGTGACTTTGCCGGCGTCTTCCAAGATCTCCCGATCCGTGGCGGCGATGAAACGGTTCAGGCGGCTTTCCCAGTCCTGCATGGTCATGGGGATCTCGCGCAGGGCCATGTCCTCGGCGATGTCGAGGTAGGCGGAGACGAGGCGCTGGAGCTGGGCGAGCTCGGGTTCGGTCAGGTAGTTTTTCGCGACGACGACATCGAACTTTTGGATTTTGCCCTTGGGTGCATCTTTCCAAGAGGTGAGGCCCATGTGGTCTTTGGCGGCATCGGCCCGGTTGAGGATGAGCTCGGCGGCGGTCTGGCCGTGGATGGCCCAGTGGAGCTTGTTTTGCACGGTGGCAAAGAAGCGCTGGGAGGCGGCGGCGGTGACGTCGTAGTCGATAGCGGTGGCGTAGAGGTCGGTGATCTTTTGGTAGAACTTGCGCTCGCTGAGGCGGATTTCCCGGATGCGCTGGAGCTGCTCCTCGAAGTATTTTTTGCCGAGAATGGAGCCGTCGTTTTTCAGGCGTTCGTCGTCCATGGCAAAGCCCTTGATCGTGAAGGACTCGATGATGCCGGTGGCCCATTTGCGGAACTGGACGGCGCGCTCGGAATTCACCTTGTAGCCAACGGCGATGACGGCGGAGAGGTTGTAGTGGCCGGTGTCGTAGTTTTTGCCGTCGGCGGCAGTTATTCGAAAATTTCGAATAACTGAAACCTCCTGCAGCTCCTTGTCCGCGAAAATCTTCTTGAGGTGATAGTTGATGGTGTGGGTCTCGACGGCGTAGAGCAGCCCCATCATTTTCTGGGAGAGCCAGACGTTTTCATCAGCATAGACCGCCTCGACGCCACCTTGGCCGCTGGCGGCGACAAACGTGAGGTATTCCGCCGCCGACGAGCGAACCAGAGAGACGTCGGTCTTCTTTTTGGCGCGAGTGCCGGAGGCGGGTTTCTTTTTGCTCATGGGTTCGAACTTGTAAGCAAGATTTAACAGTTACCCGTATAAACCAAGGTGTATCGTCGGGCCAATCGGATGAGAGAGCCTGCGAGCAGGCGGCCTACGTCGGGTGACTTAAGGGCGGCGGAGATGGCGGTCCGCCGTCAATGTCGGAGGGACGGGGCGGCTTCACGCGAGGGGAGGGCCGTCGGAAGGACGGTTACATCGGCATCGGGGGGCGGGTGGCGTTGGCGCGGCGTTGCTGGACTTGTTTGGCGAGGCGGGATTGGGCGAGGGCGCGCATGTCCACGGCGAGGTCGTCTTTTTCGAAGATTTCGCGGCCGATCAATTGCTCAAATACGTCTTCCATCGTGATCACGCCGGAGACGGAGCCGAACTCGTCCACGACGACGAGGAGTTGCTGTTGGGTTTTTAGGAAGTGCTGGAGGGCGTTGGCGACGGTGGCGGTTTCAGGGATGAAATGGATCTCCTGCATGTGTTTCTCGACGAGGTCGTGGTCGAGGTCGTTGGCCTTGGCTTTGAGGAGGTCGCGGCGGCGGACGAGGCCGACGATGTCGTCGAGGTTGCGTCCGTAGACCGGGATGCGGGCGAAGGGGATGTTGGGGTGTTTGGAGAAGACCTCGCCGACGTTGGCGGAGCGGCGCAGGGCGGTGACGACGGTGCGGGGGGTCATGATTTTGCGCACGCGGACGTCGTCGAGCTGGAGGGCGTTGGCGATGATGTTGGATTCGCTGGCGGTGAGGCTGCCGTCTTTGGCGCCGCGTTGGGCGAGGAGAATGATTTCGTCGCCGGAGGCGTGGGCGTTGGCGGTGGTGGCGGGCATGAAGACGCGCACGATGACGTTGCACAGGTAGGTGACGGGGCGGAGGAGCTTCACCATCAGGGTGAGGGGGCGGACGACCTTGGGTTGAAGGGTCTTGCGGTAGGCGACGCCGACGTTTTTGGGGATGACCTCGGAGAAGATGAGGATCGAGATGGTCATGACGGCGGAGAAGACGCCGAGCCAGGCGTCGCCGAAGAGCTTGAGGGCGAGACCGCCGACCATGACGGAGCCGAGGGTATTGGCTATCGTGTTGAGCGTGAGGATCGTGGAGATCGTCTCTTCGAGGCGGAGCTTGAGGTTTTCGAGCAGCTCGCCTTTGCGCGGGTGGTCGCGTTTGAGGGCTTCGACTTCGCTGACGGTCGTGCTGAGGATCAGGGCCTCCATCAGGGAACAGACGAAGGAGACGGTGAGCGTGAGGAAGACCGCGATGAGGAAGAGGGTCATTTGTAGGGCGGAGAGCCTACATCATGCCGCGGGGGAGTCGCAAGCTGGATGGCGAGGGGCGCGAGGGGACGGCCTCACACGAGGTGAGGCCCTACGGGAGGGGGGAAGGAAGCGCGTTGGGGACAACGCGCTCCACCTTATTCCAGGCGGCCGCGGCGGGCGTCTTTGCCTTTGGCCTGGTCGGTGGGGATTTCGTTGTCGGTCTTGAGCATGAGGACCGGGACTTTCGTTTTGATGAAAATGTTGGCCTCTTTGAAATGCTTGGCGGGGACGTGCTCCAAGGCTTCACCGACGGTTTTGGCGGGCATGAGGCGGCCTTTTTTCGTGGTGTTGAATTCGTAGACGGCTTTGAAGATGCGCTCCTCGGCGGTCAGGACGCTTTCGTTTTCGGGGATCTGGAGGACCCAGCCGACGAAGTCGTTGCCGGCGGGGAGGCGTCCGTCGGGGTCGGAGATGAGGATGGCGAATTGTTTCTTGAGGGCGGGCGGCTTTTCTTCGTCCACCTCGGGTTGCACGAGCAGGTTCATCTCCTCGACGATGGTGCGAAGGAGCGAGGGCTCGACTTCGTTGCGTTTAAGAATTTCAGCTACCTTGTTGACGTCGATTTTGGGCATGGGAACTTAGGTCGGTTTTGACAGACGAAAGAGTCCGCCTCCTCCGAAGCGACAACAAAAACATGGATGCCCTTTTAACCGCCCAGCGTCAGGACGAGATTTTCGACGTGGTCAACGACCGCGACGAGGTGACCGGGCAGGCCACGCGCAGGGAAGTGCACAAACAAAAGCTGCGGCACCGGTCGATCCACGCGATCGTGTTCGGGAGCGACGGGCGGGTGTTTTTGCAGAAGCGGTCGATGTTGAAGGATTCGTCGCCGGGGCGCTGGGATGCGTCGTGCTCGGGGCACCTGAACAGCGGGGAGGATTATGACACGGCGGTGGTGCGCGAACTGGAGGAGGAAATCGGGCTGACGGTGTCGGAGGCGAGCGGGTTGGAGCGGTTGTTTAAACTGGAGGCGGGGGTGGAGACGGGATGGGAATTTGTGTGGATTTACCGGTTAAAGAGTGACGGGCCGTTTGTGCTGCACCCGGCGGAGATCGAGCGCGGGGACTGGTTCACGACGGAGGAAGTGACGCGGGGGATGGCACAGAGGCCAAAGGAGTTCACGAAGCCGTTCCGGGTGATCTGGGCGCGAGTGATGGCGGGGGGCGAGTAAGCCGCTCGGCGGCGAGAGCCCGAGACCCAACGCCTTTACGGCGACGGATCGTAGGTGAAGGTGCCCGAACGGGTAAAGGTGCCTTCGTAGTCTCCGTCAAGATCGTGGGTGCCTTGATAGGATCCCGTGCCGGAATAAGTGCCGCCGCCGGCGGAGGTGAACGTAAGCGTGATGATTCCGGTTTTGGTTTCGCTAAAATCGGCGTCATCGACGGTCAATTCGCAGGACAAGGTGGCGGTGGCGGGGCCGGTGCGGGTGTAGTCGTAGACGCCGCCGGCACCGATCGCCAAGGTGACCTCCTCGGTTTCGAGACCGTGGAGGGTGTCGGTGATCATGCCCTCGAGATGAAGCAGGGCGGCGGCAGGTATGGAGACGGGGGAGGCGACGGGCGCGGGGATGACGGTGAGGCGGGCTTTGGACGACGTGACGGAGCCGGCGACGTTTTTGACCACGACCGTGTAGTCGCCCGCATGGGACGAGGAGACGGCGTTGATGGTGAAAGAGGATTTGGTGGCGCCGGGCAGAGCCTTGCCCTTGAAGTGCCATTGGACGGATAGCGAGCCACCGGTGGCGGCGACTTTAAAGGTGACGGCGGTGCCGGCGGATTTGGAGGAAGCGACGGGCTGTTGGGTGATTTTGGGCGGGGTGGCGACGGTGAGAACGGCCTCGGCGGAGGTGGCGCTGCCGAAGGAGTTTTTGACGACGACCGTGTAGTCACCGGCGTTCTTGGACGACACCTTGGAAAGGGAATAGGCGGACTTGGTGGCGCCGGAGATGTTTTTGCCGTTGAAGCGCCATTGATAGGAGAGGTCCGATGAGCCGGTCGCGGTCACCTTGAGGGTGGCGGACTTGCCGACGGCAAT
>CAMBLN010000112.1 GCA_945868215.1 Opitutus sp. GAS368 | reverse complement strand
CGCCAGAAACCGCAGCTGACACCTCCTGTTCATATGTTGCCGCACCACCTCCGCGATGGATTTCCCCGAGTGCCGCACCGACGCCACCAACGTGAAAAAATCATGCACCCCGCCTATAAAAATCGAGCCCACGATGATCCACAGCCATGCCGGCAACCACCCGAACCACATCCCCGCCAGGATCGGCCCCACGATCGGACCCGCCGCCGCGATCGCCGAAAAATGCTGCGGCAACAACCAAGACCACCGCGCCGGCTCATAGTCCAACCCGTCCCGCTGCGCATGCGCCGGAGTCTGCTCGCCCGTCTCCGCCGTCCCCGCCACGCGATTCAAAAACCGCCCCATCCACCGATACGCCAACGCCAGGATGACCGCCGAAACGACAAAAAATAAAATGAGCTTCACGGGGTAAAACTCAGATCAGAATCCAAACTCCTCACCCGATGCGAGCCGCAACCAACGGCCCCGGCACCACCGCCGCATCCCCGATCTTCACCGCCCGCAAAATCGCCGCCTCCGCCTCCGCGCTCTTCGCCTCATCGTTCGCGTGCACCACCGCCAGCACCCCGCCCGCCGCCACGCGCTCGCCGATCTTCACGAGCCCGTCAAAGCCCACCGCATGATCCACCGCATCCTCAGCCCGCACCCGCCCCGCACCCAACCGCAACGCCGCCAGCGCCACCTCCATCGCATCCACCGCCTGCACCACGCCAGCCTTCTCCGCACGCACTTCCCGCTGCAAACTCGCCCGCGCCATTCCGCCCAAATCCCCGCCGCCCTGCGCCGCCACGATCTCATAAAACTTCTTCAACGCCGCCCCATTCTCCACGACCTCACGCAGCCTGGCTTCTCCGTCCTTCACATCCTTCGCCACCTTCGCGAGACACAACATCTCCGCCCCCAGCGCATACGTCACCTCCATCAAATCCGCCGGCCCGTTCCCCTTTAAACACTCCACGCTCTCCGCCACTTCGAGCGCGTTGCCCACCGCCCGCCCCAACGGCTGGTCCATCGCCGTCAACAAAGCCCGCGTCGGTTTCCCCATCGCGTTGCCAATGTCCACCATCGCCTGCGCCAACGCCCGCGCATCTTCCTTCTTCTTCATAAACGCCCCGCCGCCAAACTTCACGTCCAGCACCAGCGCATCGATGCCCTCCGCGAGTTTTTTGCACATGATCGACGCGCAGATCAGCGGCAGACACTCCACCGTCGCCGTCACATCGCGCAACGCATACAATTTCTTGTCCGCCGGCGCCAAGTCCTTCGTCTGCCCGATCAACGCGCACCCCACCCGCTCCACCTTTTCCCTGTATTCCTCCAACGTGAGCCCCACCCGAAACCCCGGAATCGCCTCCAACTTGTCCAACGTCCCGCCCGTGTGTCCCAGCCCGCGCCCCGAAATCATCGGCACCGCCACCCCGCAGGCCGCGACCATCGGGGCGAGATGGATCGAAATCTTATCCCCCACTCCGCCCGTCGAATGTTTGTCCACCTTCGGCGCCTTCACCGACGACAGATCCGCCACCACCCCCGACTTCATCATCGCATCCGTAAGCGCCACGGTTTCCGCCGTCGTCATCCCGCGCGTAAAAATCGCCATCAACATCGCCGACAACTGGTAGTCCGCCCACGCCCCGTCCGTCGCCCCGCGCACAAACGCCCCGATCTCCTCCCCCGTCAGCTCATGCCCGTCCCGTTTCCGTGCGATCACCTGCTGCGGCAACAACATCATGCTCATCCCTCCACCTCACCGCCTCCCTCCCCCCCGCGCAAGCCCGCAACTCCCCCGAACCCATTTGTCACTTAATAAGTGACAAACCTCCGTTTCCTTTTCCCCTCCAAACTCTTCCATTCCTCAAAAAAGCCTCTCCGGATACTCCCCCTTCGCCACCAACTCCGCCAGCGCCGCCTGCACCCGCGGCTTGTCCTCGCGATACGTCACCCCGAACCAGCTCGCCGTCGTCGTCCGCACTTCGACCGTCACCAGCCCTTGCGCCACCTGCTCCGACACCGCCTCCGGCAGATAAAACTCCGACTTCAACTCCCCGCCCCGCGCCTCTAGGAACGCCTCAAACTGCTCGTTCAACCCCGTGAAAAACACCGGCGTAAACGCCCAGCAATTCATCGAAACCGTCTCGTCCCCCGAATATTTTTTCCCCTCTCCCGCGCCGCCGTTCGCGTCGTCTCCCGCGCCCGCGCCTGCGCCTGCCCCTGCCCCGCCGCACGCCGCCACTTCTTCGCGCCGGATCCCCGTGTGCTCGACGACCTTTTCCAGATAACCGTCCGCGCCCGTCGCGCACACGCCGCGCGACACCGCGCCGTTCTCCGACAACGTATTCAAAAGCCGATACCCGATCATCGCGAAGTTCGGCGCCGCATCCTCCCCACCCGCCGCCCCCGCCGCGCTTTCCCGCAAAAACCCCGCCAATTGCCGGAACGCATCCCTCCCGAAAAAATCATCCGCCCCGATCACCGCAAACGGCTCCGTCACCGCGTCACGCGCGCACCACACCGCATGACCCGTCCCCCAGGGTTTCTCCCGCCCCTCCGGCACCGCGAATCCCGGCGGCAACGCATCCAGCGCCTGAAACACATAATCCACCTTCACCTTGTCCGCATACTTCGCCGCCACTTGCATGCGAAACGCCTCCTCGAATTCCTTCCGGATCACAAAAACCACCCGCCCGAACCCTTCGCGGATCGCGTCAAACACCGCGTAATCCAGAATCGTCTCCCCCGACGGCCCGACCGGATCCACCTGTTTGAGTCCGCCGTAGCGTGACCCCATGCCGGCCGCGAGAACGAGAAGTGTAGGTAAACGGTCAGCCATGATATGTATCCGCCGAGTCCCTTCCATAATCCCGTCCCCGACAAAACAAAAAACCCGCAACTCAATGGAATTGCGGGCTGAAAATTGGTGTCCCCACGGGGATTCGAACCCCGGTTATCTCCGTGAAAGGGAGACGTCCTGACCGGGCTAGACGATGGGGACTAACTCGGGAACGGCGGAAACTAGGCACCAAACCGCCTCGCGCAAGGGTAAATTTTCGCTCCCGCCCGCCTCCCCCTCTTTTCGCTTCCGCTCATCCGGTCCTGCGTCTTCTGTCTCCTGTTTAAGCCGACCCATGACTTCCGCCCAAATCGCCGCCGCCCTGCCCGCCCGCGCCGTCACTTCCATCGACGGCCTGCCTTTCCCGCGCATCGCCTCGGGCAAGGTCCGCGAGATCTTCGACCTCGGCGACGCCCTCCTGCTCACCGCCACCGACCGCCTCTCCGCCTTCGATGTCATCCTCCCCGACGGCATCCCCGGCAAGGGCATCATCCTCACGCAGATCAGCAACTGGTGGTTCGCCCAAACCACCTCGCTCATCCCCAACCACCTTCTCCCCGACCAGCCCGCTGAATTCGCCCGCCGCGGCATCACCGACCGCGACCTGCAACTGCGCTCCATGATCGTGCGCAAACTCAAACCCCTCGCCATCGAGTGCGTCGTCCGCGGCTACCTCGTCGGCTCCGGCTGGTCCTCCTACCAAAAAACCGGCGAGGTCTGCGCACACCGTCTCCCCGCCGGCCTCCGTCAGGCCGACCAACTCCCCGCCCCGCTCTTCACCCCCACCACCAAGGCCCCCAAGGGCGAGCACGACACGCCCATCAACGACACCCAGGCCGCCGCCATCGTCGGCCCCGCACTCTACGAAAAGGTCAAGGCCGCCAGCCTCGCCTTGTATTCACTGGGCCACGACAAAGCCCGCGCCGCCGGCATGATCCTCGCCGACACCAAATTCGAGTTCGGCACCGACGCCTCCGGCAACCTCGTCCTCATCGACGAGGTCCTCACGCCCGACTCCTCCCGCTACTGGCCCGCCGACCAATACCGCCCCGACTGCTCCCCCCCGAGCTACGACAAACAATTCGTCCGCGACCACCTCCTCGCCATAAAGTGGGACCAGACTCCTCCCGCCCCTCCCCTCCCCGCCGACGTCATCCTCCGCACCCGCGAAAAATACCTCGCCGCCCTCCAAAACCTCCTCGGCTGACCCCCATTAACCGCCCGTCTACCCAACCCGGTTTGTCACTTAATAAGTGACAAACCCCCTCCCCCTTCCCGTCCCTTTCCTTTCTCTTTTCCTCCTCTCTCCCCTCATGAGCACTCCATCCGTCTTCATCGGCACCGACAGCGGTGCCACCACCTCCAAAACCGGCGGCGCCTGGGCCGACGGCTCGCCCATCTCCACCCAACTCCGCCAAAGCTCCACCAACTCCCAGGACGGCACCGCCGCCGTCATCAAGGGCTGGGTCGAGGGCGTCGAGGGTTTCCTCGCCGACAACCATCTCACGTGGTCCCAGGTCGCCGGCATCGGTCTCGCCTTGCCCGGCCCCTACCAAAGCTACGGCGTCCTCGACCGCTCCGCCAACCTCCCCCTCTCCTTCGCCGGCTGGAACTTCCACGCCGACTACTCCGCGGCCCTCGCCGCCAAGGCCGGCCGCACCATCCCGCTCGTCGTGGGCAACGACGGCGACCTCGGCGGCGTCGGTGAAGCCGCCCGCGCCCGCGGCGACCAAAAAGCCTCCGTCGTCCTCCTCGCCCCCGGCTCCGGCCTCGGCACCGCCTACATCGACGACCGCGGCCTCCCCCTCTCCGGCGACCACCTCGCCGGCATGGAGGCCGGCCACATGCCCGCCCCCCTCCACCTCCTCGGCGCCGGTCTCGACACCGTCCCGCCGTTCACCTGCGGCTGCGGCCGCGACTGGGGTTGTATTGAAGCTTACACTACAATCTCCGGACTCCCCCAATACATTCGCCACCTCCTCCCCTCCCACCCCGGCCACCCGCTCGCTACCTCCACCGACTCCCCCAAACACCAGGCGCTTTCCCTCCGCGGCCTCGCCCAAAAAGGCGACCCGCTCGCCCTGCAAATCTTCGACCTCCAGGCCCGCGCTCTCGGCCTCCATGTCGCCAATCTCGCGATGGCCCTCGACCCCGGCTTCGTCGTCATCGGCGGCGGCCTCATCGATCCCGAGTCCACCACGCCCGCCTTCCGCGAACGCTACCTCGACGGCATCCGCCGCGCCGCCGACACCTACCTCTTCCCGTCCCAGCGCAAATGCATGAAGGTCTCCGCCGCCTCCCTCGGAGAACTCTCCCAGGCCATCGGCGCCGCCCTCGCCGCCCTCTACACCGCCAAGGCCGCCGCCTGAACCGTCGGGCCGGATGGAGACGGGACCTCCCGGTCCCGTCCGTGACGCGCCCGCACACCCGCGTCACCAAAAATCAAATACACCTCACTGACACCCGCCCGTCGCCGCGCCCGCCACCGTCGCCCCGCGCGCCTCCCGCACCAGCTCCCGTCGCAACCAGTCCAGCGCCGCGTTCACCGCCCTCCGGTTCACCGTCGCCCGCGGCCCCGGATAATGCAGCTTCTTCGACCACACGCCGTGCGGTGAATGCAGCGCGATATAAATCGTCCCCACCGGGTTCTCGTTGTTGCCGCCGCACGGCCCCGCAAATCCCGTGATCGCCAGCCCGTAGTCCGCCCCCAGCCGTTCCGCCGCGCCCACCGCCATCGCCACCGCGTTCTCCGCCGACACCGCGCCATGCTGTTTCAGCAGACACTCCGGCACATCGAGCAGCTGCATCTTCGACTCGTTCGAATAACACACGCATCCGCCCGCAAAAAATTTCGACGCCCCGCAGATGTCCGTGAACGCGCTCGCCAGCATCCCGCCCGTCGCCGTCTCCGCCACCGCCAGCGTCAACTCCCGCGCCCGCAACAAATCCCCCGCCACCTTCGCCATCGAGTCCGCCCCGTAGCACATAAAATCCTCTCCCAATAACTTCGCGCACTCCGCCGCGATTCCGTCGAGCTGCGCCAGCGTCAGTTGTCCGCCCGGCGAACTCACCCGCACATCCACCTGCCCTTGATGCGCGCAAAACGCGATGCTCAGCGCCTCGCCATGCCGCGCAAAAATCGGCTGCAACTTCATCTCCAGCGCCGACTCGCCCACTCCTGCCGAGCGGATCTGCACATACGCCTCGCGCTCCAGCAACAGCCCGCGCGCCGCCAGCCTCGGCACCACCTGCTCCGCAAACATCGGCTGCAACTCGTTCGGCGGCCCCGGCAGCATCACCAGCACTTTTCCGTCCTGTTCCACCCACAACCCCGGTGCCGTCCCGTGCGCGTTGGGCAACACCTCGCCACGCTCAAACCGATACGCCTGCTTCAAATTATTCTCCGTCATCTTCCGCCCCAGCCGCGCAAACCGCGCCTCGATCGCCTTCACGATCTCCGCATCAAACACCAGCGCCTGCCCCAGCACCGCCGCGATCACCTCCCGCGTCCGATCGTCACAGGTCGGCCCCAGCCCGCCCGTCGTGATCACCACATCCGCCTTCGCCCAGCTGTCGCGAAACTGCTCCGCGATCGCCTCCGCCTCGTCCGTGATCGTCACGTTCCGCTGCAACAACACCCCGCGCTTCCCCAACTGCGCCCCGATATGCGTCAAATGCGCGTTCGCCGTCAGCCCGAGCAGCAACTCGTCGCCCAGCGTGAGCAACTCATAACGTTTCAAGCGGACACCCGCGCCCGCCCTGGTGGTATTTTCGGAAAGCATACTTGCGATGCCCGTAACTAGGCTACACTCAGCAAAAATGCCAGCGTCCACCCCCGTTAACCTCAAAGAGAAGGTCCGCCACCTCCCCGACAAACCCGGCGTCTACCTCATGAAGGACCGTCTCGGACGCATCATCTACGTCGGCAAAGCCAAGGCCCTCAAAAAACGCGTCTCGTCCTACTTCACGCCGTCGCGCGCGATGACGTTCCACCCGAAAATCCGCGCCTTGATCGAAATGATCACCGACTTCGACACCATCGAGGTCAAATCCGAGCCCGAGGCCCTTCTCCTCGAGGGCAAGCTCATCAAGCAGTGGAAGCCCAAATACAACACCGACTTCACCGACGACAAACGTTTCCTGCTCGTCCGCGTCGACCTCGCCCCCGAGCTCCCGCGCTTCGCCCTCACCCGCTTTAAAAAAGACGACCGCTCCCGCTACTTCGGCCCGTTCGCCCACAGCGGTCTCCTCCGCAAAACCCTCGCGCAGATGCGCCGCCAGTTCGGCATCCTCCTCGGCGACGCCTCGCCAAAAAAACTCCCCGACGGACGCTGGCAACTCTACGACGATGTCCGCCAGGAGCTCTACGGTTTCGCCAACGAAACCACCACCGCCGACTACCGCGCCCGCGTCGCCGCCGCCTGCGAGTTCCTCGAGGGCAAATCCCGCGAATGGCTCGCCACCCTCCGCGCCGAGATGCTCGCCGCCGCCGAAAAAAAGGAATTCGAAAAAGCCGCCGAACTCCGCGACGTCGTCTTCGCCCTCGAAAAAACCCTCGCCAAAACCCGCACGTTCGAGCGCTTCGACCCCACCCACCCGCCCGCCGACGCCGAGGCCATGCGTCTCCTCGGCGAAGCCCTCGGCCTCCCCGCCCCGCCCCGCACCATGGAGTGCTTCGACATCTCCCACATCAGCGGCACCTACGTCGTCGCCTCGATGGTTCACTTCTACGAGGGCCGCCCCGACAAGGACGAATACCGCCGCTTCCAAATCAAAAGCTTCATCGGCAACGACGACTTCCGCGCCATGGAAGAGGTCGTCGGCCGACGCTACCGCCGCCTCCGCGACGAGAAAAAAACCCTTCCCGACCTCGTCGTCATCGACGGCGGACGCGGCCAGATCGGCGCCGCCTTGAAAGCCTTCGCCGCCATCGACGTCGAACCGCCCCCGCTCATCGGCCTCGCGAAAAAACACGAGACGATCATCTTCCCCGACGAGCGTCTCCCCCTGAATCTGTCGCTCAATTCCCCCGCGCTCAACCTGCTCCAGCGCCTCCGCGACGAGGCCCACCGTTTCGCCAACACCTACAACGCCGACCTCCGCTCCAAAAAAATCCGCGAGTCCGTCCTCGACGATTTCCCCGGCCTCGGCGCCACGCGCCGCACCGCCCTCCTCGCCCACTTCGGCAGCATCGAACGCCTCCGCGCCTCCTCCGTCGACCAACTCTCCGCCGTCCCCGGCCTCGGCCCCCGCCTCGCCGCCGATCTCCACTCCTACCTGCACGGTTCCTAAGGTGGAGCGCGTTGTCCCCAACGCGCTTGTTCGAAGAAACCTCCACCCTCGGCTCTTGTGCCCTTTTGCGCCTCTTTATGGCCATCCCTCCGTCGTCCCGCCCCCCAAAACACATTTGCCCCTCCCCTTCTCCACCCCCTCACTGATTCTCCCATGCGTTATACCCTAACCCTTCTGGCCCTCCTGGGCCTCGGCGCGTCCGTTCGCGCCGACGTCGTTCCCGCCCCGTTGTTCACCGACAACGCCGTTCTCCAGCGCGACAAACCCCTCCCCGTCTGGGGCACCGCCGACACCGGCGAAAAGGTCACCGTCACCTTCGCCGGACACTCCGCCACCACCACCGCCGGCACCGACGGCAAATGGCGCGTCGATCTCCCCGCCCAGCCCGCCAACGCCACGCCTTCCGATCTCGTCATCAAGGGCAACAACACCCTCACCCTCGCCAACATCGTCGTCGGCGAGGTCTGGATCGCCTCCGGCCAGTCCAACATGGAGTGGTCCGTCAACAGCACCTTCGACAAGGCCATCGACATCCCCGCCTCCGCGAAATCGCCCCTGATCCGCCACATCAAGATCAAGCGGACCATCGCCACCGCCCCCGCCTCCACCGTCGCCATCGAACGCACCACCTGGGAATCCGCCGGACCCGCCACCACCGGCAACTTCTCCGCCGTAGGCTACTACTTCGCCAAGGACCTCCATGAGCTCCTCAACGTCCCCGTCGGCATCATCGGCACCAACTGGGGCGGCACCCCCGTCGAGGCCTGGATCAGCCCCGACGTCCTCGACGCCAACCCCGCCTTCGCCGTCGTCCGCGAGCGCTGGGCCGGCAACGTCGCCAACTACCCGCAGGCCCTCGAAAAATTCACCGCCGATCTCGCCGCCTGGGAATCCGAACGCGACGCCGCCAAAGCCGCCAACACCGCGTTCACCAAACCCGCCCCCAAAAAACCCGGCGACCCCGCCGCCAGCCCTCACCAGCCGACCGTCCTCAACAACGCCATGATCGCCCCGCTCGTGCCCTACGCCCTCCGCGGTGCCATCTGGTATCAGGGCGAATCCAACGCCGGCCGCGCCAAGGAATACCTCGCCCTCCACTCCGCCATGATCACCGGCTGGCGCACCCAGTTCGCCCAGGGCGACTTCCCGTTCTACTGGGTCCAGCTCGCCAACTTCGCCAGCCCCACGTCCACCGACTGGGCCTTCCTCCGCGAAGCCCAGACCCAGACCCTCGCCCTCCCCAACACCGGCCAGGCCGTCATCATCGACATCGGCGACGTCCGCGACATCCACCCCCGCAACAAAAAAGACGTCGGCCGCCGCCTCGCCCGTCTCGCCCTCGCCCGCGACTACGGCTTCAAGATCATCGACAGCGGCCCCGTCATGACCAAAGCCGAACGCGACGGCGCCGGTTTCCGCGTGACGTTCAACGTGGCCCACAGCGGCCTCAATGCCCCGCTCAACGACCTCTCCGGCTTCGAACTCGCCGGCGAAGACAAGGTCTTCAAACCCGCCCAGGCCAAAATCGAAAAAGACACCGTCCTCGTCACCAGCGCCGAAGTCCCCGAACCCGTCGCCGTCCGCTACGCCTGGCGCAACGCCCCCGTCGCCGGCCTCTTCAACAAAGAAGGCCTCCCCGCCGTCCCGTTCCGCAGCGACACCTGGTAACCAGGGAGGGACGACCTCCGTGTCGTCCTTTCCGACGGCCGGGTGGTTTCATTTTCCGAACGTGGGTCGCCAGCGGACCCGCGCTTGCAAAATCCGGGCAACTCCCCTTCCCCTCGGCCCATGTCCACCGCGCCGTCCCCGCTCTGCTACGACCCCAAGTCGCACGGCTTTTACCAAAACCCTTTCCCGCTCTACGCGAGACTGCGCGCCGAGTCCCCTCTGCACACCGAGCCCGTGCTTGGCGGCGAGCTGATCGTATCGACACACGCCGACGTTCGCACCGTTCTCCGACACCCCGCGTTCAGACCCGCCGATCTCGCCGCCGCCGTCGCCAGCCATGCCGGGACCAACGGCACGCACCTGCCCGCCATCAACCTACATTCCGCAGTTGAAGGGTGGTTTTGGCGGGGGTGAAGGACGAAGTTGGGTGGTTTTATGAAGGAACGGGAATGGCGGTTTTCAACTGCGGCGCAGTTGTTCGTATCCAGTCGTGGAGGCGCAGGTAGCCGTCGCGCAATTGCGCGGCCCAGCCGCCGCGGATGGAGACTTGGACTTCTTTTTGCCGGCCGGA
>CAMBLN010000111.1 GCA_945868215.1 Opitutus sp. GAS368 | reverse complement strand
CATCGGTGACACGCTTTGCGTCGCGGAAGACGCGCACGCCCTGCCCTTCACCCAGATCGACCCGCCCACCCTCGAGATGCAGTTCGCCGTCAACGACGGCCCGCTCGTCGGCACCGAAGGCAAGCTCGTCACTTCCCGCCAGATTCGCGAACGCCTCATGCGCGAGTTGAAGACCAACGTCTCCATCTACATCGACGACGCCGAGCGCGCCGGCGTGTTCAACGTCAAGGCCCGCGGCACCATGCAGGTCGCCGTCCTCGTCGAAACCATGCGCCGCGAGGGGTTCGAGCTCCTCGTCTCCCGCCCCACCGTGATCGAAAAGGTCGTCGATGGCGCCCGCCACGAGCCTTACGAGACCGTCTGGATCGAGGTTCCCGACGAGTGCGTCGGCTCCATCATGCAGAACCTTGCCAACCGCAAGGGTCAGCTGACCAACATGGAAAAGCTCACCGCCACCACCATGATCGAGGCCACCATCACGACCCGCGGCCTCATCGGTC
The DNA here is from genome assembly GCA_945868215.1 of Opitutus sp. GAS368. Taxonomy (GTDB): domain Bacteria; phylum Verrucomicrobiota; class Verrucomicrobiia; order Opitutales; family Opitutaceae; genus Rariglobus. The sequence goes on along the minus strand of CAMBLN010000111.1, from coordinate 10,092 downwards.
TCGAAATCGACGTGATCAACGCCACCTCCGGCCGCGGCATCACCAGCCATCTCTTCAAGGAATACGGCCCGTATGCCGGTGAAGTCCTCACCCGCATGACCGGTGTCATCACCGCGACCGAGGCCGGCGAAACCACGACCTACGCGCTCCTGATGTGCCAAGAGCGCGGCAAGCTGTTCATCGGACCCGGCGAGCAGGTCTACGAAGGCATGATCATCGGCGAAAATCCGCGCAACGAAGACATCTCCGTCAACGCCGTCCGCGAAAAGGCCCTCACGAACTTCCGTTCGCAGGGTTCGGGTGTCGCCACCGGCCTCATCCCCGCCGCCAAGATGTCTCTCGAGCGCGCCCTCGAATACATCGCCGCGGACGAACTCCTCGAGGTCACCCCGAAGAACCTCCGTCTCCGCAAGCGCATCCTCAACACCGGCGAGCGCCTCAAGGCCAAGAAGTCCGGCAAGTAATCGCTCCCTCCGTCGTAGGCCGCGAGCTCGCTCGCGCTCTGCTCCCCCAAAAGCCGCCGCTCACCCCGGCGGCTTTTTTTCCGCCCGCACGCTCCGGTGTTGTCCTTTGCCCGCCATCGCGTTCGCCTTTCCCCGTGCCTCCCACCATCGGCTCCAGACTCAAAACGTTCTGGATTCTCGCGCGCCCGTTCTGGCTGAAATCCGACGAAAAGAAAACCGCGTGGGCCCTCCTTGCCTCCGTCATCGGCATCACCTTGGCGCAAAACTGGATCATCATCCGCCTTTCCTACTGGAACCGTTCCTTCTTCGATACCATCCAGCGGGGCGACTACGGGCACTTCATCTATCTCGGCGGCGTGATGATTGTCCTCACCGTCCTCTCCATCGGTTTCTGGCTCGCCGAGGACTACCTGTTTTCCCTCCTCAAAATCCGCTGGCGCCGTTGGATGACCTCCCGCTTCCTCGACCAGTGGCTCGGTGACCGCGCCCACTATCTCGGCCAGTTTGAAGCCCTCCACGGCGACAACCCCGACCAGCGCATAAGCGAAGACATCCGTAACTTTGTGATCACGTCGCTCGACTTGTTCATGCAGTTTTTCGGAGCCGTCGTCAGTTTTTGCTCTTTCGTAGTTATTCTCTGGATACTTTCCGGCGGCGAACCGACCCCGCTCGGCCTCCCTCCGCCGGTCGGCCTGCCTGCCTACCTTTCCATTCTCGAACCCGCCTACCTGGCCCTCTGGAACGCCTACCAGACCAGCATGGCGTTCCTCACCTCGATCCCCGGCCATCTCGTCTGGTTCTGCTTCCTCTACTCCTGGCTCGGCAGCTGGCTCGTCCACAAGGTCGGCCGTCCTTTGATCGGCCTCTCCTACGAACAGCAGAAGGTCGAAGCCGACTTTCGCTACGGTCTCATGCGGCTGCGCGAAAACAGCGAGAGCACCGCCCTCATCGAGGGCGAACCCGCCGAACGTCGCACTCTGGGTGCCAGCTTCGGCCTCATCGTCGGCAACTTCAACGCCCGCCTCATCAAGCAGCTCCATCTCAACGCCTTTAAATCCGTCTATTACCGTCTCTCCACTTCCGTCCCTCTGATCCTGTCCGCCCCGCGTTTCTTCGCCGGCACCATTTCCCTCGGACAACTCATGCAGCTCACCGACGCCTTCGAACGCGTGCGCAGTTCCCTCAACTTTTTCGTCAACAGTTACGAAAACATCGCCGGTTGGTGGGCCGTTACCGAACGCCTCGACGGCTTCATGCGCGGCATCCGGCACGCCCAGTCCCTGCGCGCCACCCAGCTTCCCGTTTACTCCTCCGGCAAGGTCGGCCAGGAACTCGTCGTCGCCGACCTCGCCTTGTTTCGTCCCGACGGTCGCCCGTTGCTCGCACCCGTCAACTTCACTCTCAGCCCGGGCGATTCCGTCCTCATCACCGGTCCCTCCGGCTGCGGCAAGAGCACCCTTCTCCGCGCCCTCGCCGGTCTCTGGCCCTACGAAAAAGGCTTCGTCCACCTCCCCGCGCCCTTCCGCTGCATGGTCATGCCGCAGCGTCCCTACCTCCCCATCGGCCCCCTCCGCGCCGCCGTGTGTTACCCCCAGCCGCCCGACTCCTTTTCCGACGACGCGATCCGCACCGCCCTCGCCTTGGCCCAAATCCCCACCCTCGCCGCCCGCCTCGATGAGAAGGGCCACTGGTCGCAACTCCTCTCCGGCGGCGAACAGCAGCGCGTCGCCCTCGCCCGCATTTTCCTCCACAAGCCCGACTGGCTCTTCTTCGACGAGGCCACTTCCGCCATGGACGAAGCCGCCGAACACGCCTTTTACCTAAGCCTGCGCGCCACCTTGCCGCACATCTCCTTCCTCACCATCGCCCACCGCAGCACCTTGCGAGCCCTCCATGCCCGACACTTCCGTGTCCTCACCCACGACGACGGCACCCACCACCTCACCGAGGTCAACAACGCCATGTCCAGCTGGTGACCCCGGCACGCTTTATTCCATCACGCCCACTTCATTTTACTTGATACAGAGTCTCAGTATCTAAAATTTACCCCTTCGTTTTATGATTCTCCCCACTTCGCATTTCGCACTTCTCATGGGCCTCAGCCCGATGGAGCTTTTCACCCAAGGTGGCCCGATCATGTGGCCCATTCTGGTGGTCTCCTTCCTCGCCGTCACCGTCGTGGTCGAGCGCACGATTTTCCTCATCCGCGAAAACTCCACCCGCGAGCCCGAGGTCGTCGAAAAGATGCTCGAATACGTCGAAACCCGCGATCCCGCCTCCGCCGTCGCCCTCGGCCAAAAAAGCCCCGACTACGTCGCCCGCATTCTCGTTTACGCCCTCACCCACCGCGAACACTCGCTGCCCAACGCCTTCATGCGCGCCGCCAACCGCGAACTCGCCCGCCTCCAACAAGGTCTCCCCGTTCTCGACACCTGCATCACCGCCGCCCCGCTCCTCGGCCTCCTCGGCACGGTCACCGGCATGATGGCCACGTTCGGCGCCCTCGGTGACGGCGACATCGGCGCCTCCGCCGGCGCGATCACCGGCGGTGTCGGCGAAGCCCTCATCGCCACCGCCGCCGGTCTCGTCATCGCGATCATCGGGCTCTTCCCCTACAACATCCTCAGCGCCCGCATCGAGTCCGCCAAACACGACATCTCCGACGCCTCCAACGCCCTCGAGGTCATCATCAAAAAAGCCGCCTCCTGCGACGACTGCCCGTCCACCGCCCTCCGCTCCGGCACCGGAACCCCTCCCGCACCCCGCGCATGAGCGGACAACTCCAGCAACAATTCGCCAGCGCGCCCAAACGCGCCCGCATCGAGATCATCCCGCTCATCGACGTGATCTTCTTCCTGCTGGCCACGTTCGTCCTGTTCACCCTTTCGCTCAACAAATCCGGCGGCCTCTCCGTCTCTCTGCCTGCCGCCGAAACCAGCCAGGCCCGCGCCTCCGAGGGTGCCGTCACGCTCACCATCTCCGCCGACGGTTCCCTCGCCTGGGACCAGCAACCCGTGACGCTCGACGACTTCATCGCCCGCCTCCAGGCCTACAAACAGACCACCCTCGATCCGCGCGTCCTCATCAATGGCGACGAAAACGCCCGTTTCGCCCAAACGCGCTACGTCATCGACGAGGTCCGCAAGGCCGGCATCTCCCGCATCCTCGTCGAAACCCGCATCCGCCCCGCCGGTTCGTCCTGAACAGCCATGTCCGTTTCCTTCGGCAACTCCTCCGGCCCGCGCAAGGCCCGCATCGAGATCATCCCGCTCATCGACGTGATCTTCTTCCTGCTGGCCACGTTCGTCCTGTTCACCCTTTCGCTGAACAAAATCCAATCCATCCCCGTCGATCTCCCGCAAGCCACCGCCGCCCCCCGGCCCGCCTCCGACGACGACACCGTCATCCTCCAGGTCTCCGAAACCGGCACCGCCTATTGGAACAGGGATCCCATTTCCTTCGACGACATCCCGCGCCGGCTCCTCGACTACAAGGCCACCACCGTCAACCCGCGCGTCCTCGTCTCCGGCGACGACAAAGCCCGCCACGGCGACGCCGTCCTCGCCCTCGACGAGGTCCGCAAGGCCGGCATCACCGTCTCAATCGAAACCGCCGCCCGCGCCACCGGCCGTTGATCCCATGAACCGCGATCTTCTCATCGGCGTCGGCGTCGCCCTTCTCCTCCACGGCGGACTCGCCCTCGGTGGCGATTTCTTCAAATCCACTCCCGCCCCCGCTCCCGTGGACGACTCCATCCCGTTCGTCGAACTCGCCCCGCTCCCGCCCGTCGAGCCAGACCCCGTCGATCTGCCCGAGCCTTCCTCCGAGGCCGGCGGGGATATTTCCGACCTCGTCCCGCCCATGCAGGCCGACACGCCCGCGCCCACCGCCTCCGCCTTCGTCCAACAAATCCAACCCCCGCCCCCGCCGGGCATCAACCGCGCCTCCGGCGTCATCGTCATCCCCGCCCGCCCCGGCGGCGGCATCGGCACCGGCACGGGCACCGGTTTCAAAAACCTTTTCGACCTCGCCAGCCTCGACCAGCCTCCCGCCCCGCGCACTCCAATCCAGCCTTTCTACCCCCAGGAAATGAGCCGCGCCGGCATCAACGGCGAGGTCGTCGTCGGCTTCATCGTGGACTCCGAGGGCAACGTCCAATCCCCCTACGTCGTCAGCTCCACCCACCGCGAATTCGAGGCCGAGGCCCTCCGCGCCGTCTCCCGCGCCAAGTTCAAACCCGGCCGCAAAAACGGCTCCTACGTCAGCACGCGTAACGTCCGCCTGCCGATCGTCTTCAAGATCACGGGCAACTGATCCATGTCCGCACAATTCTTAAAACCTCCGCCCGCTGTTCCTGACCGTGTGTGCGCCTATGGGCGCACGGGCGACTCGCGAATCCAGAATCGTTTTTTTGCGATTTTTTGCGGCCAAAATTCCGTCGGCTTGTTCTGCCTCCTCCTCTGCCTGGTCGTGGTGCCCCTGCACGCCCAGACCCCCGCCCCGCAAATCTCCGAAGCCCTCGCCGACGATCTCGGCCAACTCCGCACCCTCACCGAGACCCGCTCCTACGCGCCCGCCCTCGCCCTCATCGACCGCCTCCTCTCGACCGCCGCGGCCGACAGCTACGACCGCACGTTGCTTTCACAGATCAAGGCCCAGGTGTTCATCGCCCAAGGCGACTACTCCGCCGCCATCGCCCCCCTCGAAACCGCCCTGCACAACGGCGAACGTCTCGCCCATCTCCCGCCCGCCGCCCTCGCCGACTCGCTTTTCCTCCTCGCCCAGCTCCACCAGCAGCAAGCCTCCGAATCCAAAGACCCCGCCGTCCGCCGCATCGTCCTCGCCCGCGCCGTCTCCGTCCTCCGCCGCTGGCAGGCGCGTATCCAAAAACCCACGACCGACGGACAACTCTTCGCCGCCTCCCTCTTTTACCAGCAGGCAACCCTCGACCCCGATCACATCGATCTTGCCGCGCTCGCCGAAGCCCGCCGCGCCGCCGAGGCCGGCCTCCTCCTCCAGACCAAGCCCCCTGCTTCCCTCTACGTCCTCCTGCTCGCCACGCTTCAGCAAAGCGCCGACCACACCCGCGCCGCCGAAATCCTCGAACTGCTCGTCGAAAAATCCCCCGACAACACCGGCTATTGGCAGCAGCTCGTCTCCACCTACCTCACCCTCGCCTCCACCGACGAACCCTCCGCCTCCCGCCACAACCTCCGCGCCCTTCTCGCCCTCGAACGCGCCCAGGCCCGCGGACACCTCGCCACGCCCCGCGATCGTTTCAACCTCGTCGCCCTCCACCTCGGCCTCCGCCAATTCGATCCCGCCATCGCCCTCCTCGAAAAAGGCCTCGCCGACGGCTCCATCGAAAACACCCGTCGCAACTGGGAGCTCCTCGCCAACTCCTACCAGCAAACCCTCCGCGTCTCCCAAGCCGTCGCCACCCTCGAAAAAGCCGTCAAAGCCCTCCCCGACGACGGCCAGCTTGAGTTCACCCTCGCGCAACTCCACTACGCCGGCGCCCGCCCCGCCGACGCCCGCGTTCACCTCGAACGCGCCATCGCCAAAGGCCGCCTCGACCACCCCGGCCAGGCCCGCCTGTTCCTCGCCTACATCGCCTACGAACTCCAATCCTTCGACGAGGCCGCCCGCCTCATCTCCGAAGCCTCCGCCTTCGACGACGTGAAAAAAAAGGACCTCGCCCGTCTCTCCAAAGCCATCGACGAAGCCCGCTCCCGTCCGACCCGCCCATGAACAAAACCTACTTCATCGCCCCTTTCGTCGCCCTCGCCCTCTTCATCGGTGCCTACGCCTGGTCGCAAAGCGGACGCACCGAGCGCGCCGAGGCCCGCACTCGTGAACTCAAGGCCGAGCTCCAGGCCAAAGCCGTCGCCGAGCGCGCCTCCCGCGAACAGGCCATCGCCGAAGCCATCGTCCTCCAGGAGCAGCGCAAAAAGGAGCGCCTCGAGCGCGAGGCCCGCGAGTCCGCCGAACGCGAAATCCGCCAGGCCGCCCTCGACGCCCGCGACGCCGCCTTCCGCGAGCAGGAGCGCCTCGCCCGCGAGATCGACCGCCTCAAGCGCGAGGTCGCCGATGAACAGGAAGCCGTCAACCGCCTCCAAATAGACAAAGACGCCGCGCTCGCCGAGCAGGCCCACCTGGAAAAAATCCTCCCGCAGTCCCGCGCCAACGCCGCCGCCCTCGAAGACGTCCTCAACAAAATCACCGCCGCCGAAGCCGCCCGCCTCAAAGCCGCCGCCGAAACGAAGCAATAAGAGGAGCAAGAAGAGTAAGAAGTGTAAGCATCCTTAGCCCTTACACCTCTTACACCTCTTACACTTCTTACACCTCTTAAAATAAATGAACCGCCTCTACCTCATCATCCCCGTCATCCTCCTCGCTCTCTTCGGCGGAGTTTACTTGCAGCACGCGCGCACCACCGCATTCCAGGCCGCCGAAAAAGCCGCCGCCGTCGCCGCCGCGCAGGAAGCCGAACTCGCCAAAAAAACCGAGGCCGAGGCCAAGGCCCGCGCCGATGCCGAAACCCGCGCCGCCGTCCGCCTCGCCGAAGAACAAAAGCGCGATGCCGAAAAACGCGCCCGCTACGAGGAGGAGAGCCGCGTCATCGCCGCCGACACCGCCCGCTACACCGCGCTCGTCTCCACACGCACCGCCGAGTTCGCCGCCTTGGAAAAACAACTCGCCGATCTCCGCGCCCGCCGCGCCGCGCTCAACACCGAAACCTTCTCCCTCGCCCGCACGGTCGAGCTCGCCCGCATCGCGCAACGCAACGCCGAACTCGAAATCCAGCGCCTCACCGAAATGGTCGCCCGCCAGGCCGCCAGCACCAGCCTGACCCGCCCGTAACGGTTCCCAAAGGGCAGTGACGTTTCTCCGCAGCGTTTGCTCCGTTGGCTCAACGCAGATCCGTTACGGCAGCCGCACCAATAACCTTTCGTCCAAATGGTTGCATATCATGCACGTGAAGAGGAACTTATAACTTAATACGTCTTTTCGCCCGCCGCCCGAATCGCGTGCTTCCTTGCCCCCGCCCGGTGCGCCTTCGCGTCCGCCCGGGGTTGAAAAAGAGTTCCTCCAGAGCGGATGTAGTGAAAAATCAACTACATCCCGCCTCCTTTCCTCGATCCCGCCGCCCGCTTGCGGCTTGTTTGCGCCCAGCCTTGCCTTCCCCGCCCCTGCTGCGTCCGGAATAATCACCGGTCTTCTTATTTCCATATTCCTCTTCAGGTTAAGATTTGCCGGTCTGAATGTTAAAAAATTGCAATGGGTATAACACCCCGGACTCCACCCGGGATATACTCATGAACCACGCAACCACCACACTTCTCAAAACGATCCTCGTTCTGCTGACTGCCTCCAGTGCTCTGGCCGATATTAAGCGCGGGTCCCATATCCTGCTTAGCGCCGATGGCAGTCAATCGGCTTTCAGCTCGTTTGGCGACTTCTTGGGCGACTCCGTCCCCTATACCTTCGCACCGGTCAGGGGCTTGACGACGCTCATCCCTGAAAATCCCGATATCACCGCCCTCCCGGTTCTCCCCGATGAGGAGTCCGCGTCGCTCAACGCCATCAGTGCCAATGGCGACGTCATCGTCGGTCGCAACGGCTCCAAAGCGGTGGTCTGGCGCAACAACACGATCACCGCCCTCCCCATCGACGTCGACGGTGCGGGTTTCAGTCGCGCCTCCGCCGATTTCGTCAGTGCCGACGGCACCGTGGTGGTCGGCTCGGTTTTCGGACAGTATGATCCCGACAACGTTTTTGAGGACACCTACTTTGAATTCGCGTTTCGTTGGACGGATGCCGGCACGGTTTTCCTCCCCGGCCTCGATGAGGATTCCCGCACCTACGCCTCCGCCATCACACCCGACGCCACGACCATCGTCGGCGTCTCTTCGAATCCGAGTTTGATGATCCAACACGCCGTTTACTGGCGCGGCACCACCGTCACCGACATCCATCCCGAGGGCATGGTCAACTCCAACGCCCAATACGTGAGCCAAGACGGCAACGTGATCGCCGTCCAGGCCTATGACGGCGAAGAAGTTCAAGCTTATCGCTGGACCGCCGCAAACGGCACCCGGCTCCTCGGTGAAGCTTACTCGTCCCGCACCGCGCCATCTCGGCCTCCGGCGATGTCTTCGTCGGCGAAGCCCGTTTCGAGGAGGATGCCAGCCCCCATGCCTTCCGTTGGACCGAGGCCGGCGGCCTTCAGGACATTCATCCCGCTTCCCTGCTCGCCGAAGCCCAGTATTCGAACGCCAACTTCATCAGTCGCGACGGCACCAAGATTTTCGGCAATGTAGGAAATGACGAAAAACAAATCGCCTTCCGCTGGACCACCGACGGAGTGATCGACATCGGCAACCTCGGCGGCAACCGCACCCGCATCAACGCCATCACCCCCGATGGTCGCGTCGCGGTGGGCCAGTCCGGCACCGGGCCGGACATCAACTCCGGTGGCTTCCGCTGGACCGAACTCGACGGTATGCAGTCCATCCAGGCCTGGCTCGCCGCCTCCGGTATCACCCTCGCCGACGACATCGTCATCGGCTCCGCCGAAGGCGTCAGCGATGACGGCTCGGTTATCACGGGCTACCTCGAAGACGACAGCTTCTACTTCATCGCCAAGGGCGATTCCGGCCTCATCACCCTCGCCGATTTGGAGCAAAGCATCCTCGGCACCACCGCCGCCATCAGCTCCACCCGCACCGCCGCCAGCCTCGTCCTCAACGGCGCCCACGGCCACCCGATGTCCCGCCGCGCCGAGACCGGTCGCTTCCTCGCCTGGGCCGGCGGTGACTACGGTCAGGACAACCACGGCGAACGCGACGGCAGCATCTCCGTCGCCGAAGCCGGCGGCGGTTACAACTTCGGCCCCGCGCAACTCAACCTCGCCGTCGGCCGCACCGACAGCACCCAGGACACTCCTTTCGACGGCGAGACGGACCACACCGGCACGTTCGGCATCGTCGATGTCATCATTCCCGTGCCTTCAACCCCGCTCTTCGTCACGGTCACCGGCATCTATCAGGACAGCAAACTCGACATCCGCCGCGGCTACTTGAACGGCGGTCTCCCCGACAGGTCCGACGCCGACACCGACGCCACGACCTACGGCGGTGCCCTCCGCGTCGATTGGGTTGATGCCTTCACCGTCGCCGGCATCGACATCACCCCGTTCACCAAGCTCGTGATCACCCGCTCTAAGATCGACGCCTTCACCGAGACCGGCGGCGGTTTCCCCGCAGCCTACCAGACGCAGCGCGACACCATCAGCGACCTCCACCTCGGTGCCAACGCCTCCTACGCACTCCGCAAAAACGTCCGCCTCATCGCCACCCTCGAGGGCGTCTATCGTTTCCAGGATCACGCGTCGTCCATCGGCGTTTCAGTCCCCGGCGTCACCCTCGGCTTCACCAGCCTCGCCGGTGAAAATTACAAACAATTCTGGCTGAGCGGCGGCCTCGGCACCGAATACGACGTCGGTGCCGGCACCTTCTCCGTCATGCTCAACGGCACGACCGAAGGCGCCGCCTCCAACCTCTGGCTCGCGACCTCCTACCAGTATAAGTTCTAGGACTCACCCTAAGGCCACACTACCCACCCC
>CAMBLN010000110.1 GCA_945868215.1 Opitutus sp. GAS368 | reverse complement strand
GCGCATCCGCGCGCAGACCGGCCACCTCAAGGGCGTGAAGCTCGCCATCATGGGCTGCATCGTAAACGGCCCGGGCGAAATGGCCGACGCCGACTTCGGCTACGTCGGCGGCGCCCCCGGCAAGATCAACCTCTACGTCGGCAAAACCTCGCTTTTGGATGCCATTCGCCATGCCAATGTGGTGTCGGGCGAAGCGGGCGGGATCGGATTCGGTTTCGATGGAGACGAGGTCGCCGAGACCGTCGCAGAGGAGGGAGCCGGTGAGGATGGCGGCGTCGAGGAGACGCGAGAGAAAGGACGGATCGCCGTGGACGGTGGTGTCGGCGGTGTTGCGGATCCAGAGCGGGGCGCGGGAGCCGTCGAGGCGGAGTTGTTCGACGAGGGCGCGGTAGGCTCCGGTGGGATGGGCGGTGGAGCCGGGGAGCAAGATGGTCGGCGCGGAAAGCGTAAACAAGAGGCGGTCTTCGCCGAGGGAAGGAAGGGCGGGGGCGAGCGCGGCGAGACCGGCGGCGGTCGTGGCAATGGCGAGGGTGTGTCCGCGGTTGCGCGTGAAGGCGACGAAGGCGAGGAGGCTTTCGATGTCGTCCTCGCCGAATGCTTTCAGAAAGACGGAGGAGAGACCGGCGGGCAGCGTGGCGGTGGAGGCGGCGACGTCGGCGGCGGAGAGGGCGGGCGGGAGTTCGATGATGAGGGCGGGGGCCGCCGCCGGGAATGACCAATGACCAATGACCGATGACCAATGGTCGGAGAGGGATTGGAGCTCGCCGGTGGTTTGGACGGGGACAAGGAGGGCTTCGGCGGGAGTGTCGGCGAGGCGCGGCGAGGACAGTTGTGCGAGGACTTCGGGCAAGGCTTCGACGGAAGGGGCGCGCACGATCACGCGCGGGGGCTGCTCGGGGCCGACGAGTGCGGCAGGTGAGAGGGCGAGTGATTGGACGGGGCGTCGGGAATAGTGAAACGGGTCGACGGCATCCGCCGACAACGTGAAGCGGGCGAAAGGCGAGGCGGTGAGCGTGGAAGCCGGTTGCCAGAGCGACATGGCTTTTTTGGCGAGCGCCTGGGCGACGGGGATTTCGTAGACGCTGTCCTCGGTGAGCGAGACGCGGATGGTGTCGCCGAGACCGTCGTAGAGGAGGCTGCCGATGCCGATGGCGCTCTTGATGCGTCCGTCCTCGCCGTCGCCGGCCTCGGTGACGCCGAGGTGGAGCGGGTAGGTCATGCCGGCGCGGTTCATGTGCTCCACGAGCAGGCGGTAGGCCTCGATCATGACCTTCGGGTTCGATGACTTCATCGAGAGGATCATCTGTTTGAACCCGTGGCTTTCGCCGATGCGGAGGAACTCGAGGGCGCTCTCGACCATGCCGAGAGGGGTGTCGCCGTAGCGGTTCATGATCCGGTCGGAGAGCGAGCCGTGGTTGGTGCCGATGCGGAGGGAGCGGCCGAGTGCCTTGGCGCGGAGGACGAGCGGGGAGAAGGATTCGTGGAGGCGCTGGAGTTCGAGGTCGTAGTCGGAATCTGAATACTCTTTGACGGCGAATTTCTTTTTGTCGGCGTAGTTGCCCGGGTTGACGCGGACCTTCTCGACGTGCTCGACGGCCTCCATCGCGGCGGAGGGGAGGAAGTGGATGTCGGCGACGAGCGGGATGTGGGCGAAGCCGGCGGCGGAGAATTGCGCGCGGATGTCGGCGAGACATTTCGCGGCGGGGACGTTGGGGGCGGTGATGCGGATGATTTCGCAGCCGACCTCGGCTAGGGCGATGGATTGTTTGACCGTGGCGGCGACGTCCTGGGTGTCGCTGGTGGTCATCGACTGGACGCGGATGGGGTTGTCGCCACCGACGCCGACCTGACCGACTTTGACCTCGTGGGTGAGACGACGGACGGTGTGGAAACGGGAGGAGCAGTAGGGCATTGGGAAATGACCAATGACCAATGTCCAATGACCAATGTCAAACCCTGTGCGGGCGCGGCGGGGCTACAGCCTCGTTACCTCGGCTGCTACACGAACCGGGGCGGCTTAAGGCTAACGCTATTTGGCGGGGGTGGCGGCGGGCTGGGGGCGGGTGGACTGGCTGTCGCGGGACCAGCGGCGGACGTCGAAGAAGGTGACGTAAATGATCATCGACAGGATCAGGACCATGAAGACGCCCTGGGTGTTGGCGATGAAGTCGGAGGGAAGGGAGCGTCCGCGCAGACGTGCGATGGTCGCGAACATCATGTGACCGCCGTCCAGCACCGGGATCGGCAGGAGGTTGAGGATGGCGAGGTTGATGTTGACGAAGACGGTGAATCCGAGGACCAGGCGGATGTCGATTTGGGAGAGGATGTGGAAGACGCGCGCGATGCCGACGGGGCCACTCATCTTCGACGGGCCGATGTCGGAACGGGGGTTGATCAGACTCATGAGCGTGCGCCACGTGGAGACGACGTGGTTCTCGATCTGCTTCAACGGCGGGGTGTGGACCAGGACGGTGTTGAGTTCGCCTTTCAGGCTGACACCGATGCGGGGAGCGGGCGTGGTGGCGCCGGGGTCGGTGACGAGGCGGGGCTGGACGGTGGTTTCGGCGGATTGGCCGGCGCGGCGGTAGGTGATGTTGACGGGACGACCGCCGGTGGCGCGGAGGTGATCGGAGACGAAGCTCACGTAGTCGGCGGGAAGTCCGTCGATGTGGGTGATGACATCGCCGGGGAGAAGGCCGGCTTCGGCGGCGGCGCTGCCGGGGCCGACGGTGGCGATCATGGGTTTGACGGCGGGCTCGATGACGAGGGAGCGGATGGCGTCGGCGCCGATGTAGGCGGGGGTGGCGGTGACGGTGAGGGGTTGTCCGGCGCGTTCGACGGTGATTACGACCTGCGGGCCGCCTTGGGAGTCGCGGCCGGCGCCGAGGGCGACGAGTTGGTCGATCTGGCTGAAGGCGTTGACCTGTTTGCCGTCGATCTGGCGGATGATGTCGCCGGGGAGCAAGCCGGCGGCGACGCCGGGACCGGGGGCGGTTTTTCCATCGGAAGTGACGACGGAGGAGGCTACGTAACCGATGCGGGTGGTCTGGTCTTCGGAGGCGACGGGTTGACCGACGGCCCAGACGATACAGGCGAGGGAGACGGCGAACAGGATGTTGAAGAACGCGCCGGCGCCGAAGACGATCATCTTGGTGGCGTAGGACGGGGGCGGGACGCGATGGAGGTCGGTGCGGGAGTCGCCCTCGATGCCGCGCATGTCGGCGAGTTGGGGGAGGGCAACGTAGCCGCCCAGCGGGAGCCAGGAAAGGCGGTATTCGACGCCGTCCTTGCCCTTCCATGAGAAAATCTTGGGGCCGAAGCCGATGGAGAAACGTTCGACGATGACGCCGCGGCGGCGGGCGGCGAGGAAGTGGCCGAGCTCGTGGACGAAGATCGAGCCGCCGAAGAAGACGGCGATGAGAAGGACGGACCAGAGGTTGGTGAGGATAAATTGGAGCATGTCAGAGCTGGGAGGTGGCGACGCGGCGGGCTTCGGCGTCGATGGCTAGGACTGCGGCGAGGTCGTCGGGTTCAAAAGAATTCAAGGTGGAGAGTGTTTTATCCACGACTTGGGGAATGGCGAGGAAGGGGAGGCGATTGGCGAGGAAGGCGGCGACGGCGACTTCGTTGGCGGCATTGTAGATGGCGGGAGCGACGCCGCCGGTCTGCATGACTTCGCGGGCGAGGCGCATCATAGGGAAACGGGTTTCGTCGATGGGGCGGAATTCAAGTGAGAGAAGTTGCGTGAAATCGAGCGGGGCGTCGGTGCCGGGGGCGCGGGCGGGGTAGAGGAGCGCGTGCTGGATGGGGAAAGTCATCGACGGCGGGCAGAGTTGCGCGAGGGTCGAGCCGTCGGTGAATCCCACGAGGGCGTGGACGATGCTTTGCGGGTGGATGACCGCGTGGCATTGGTCGGCGCGGAGGGCGAAGAGCTGCTGGGCTTCGATGAGTTCGAGGCCTTTGTTGGCGAGCGTGGCGGAGTCCACGGTGATCTTGGGCCCCATCGACCAGTTGGGGTGTTTGGTGGCGTCGGCGGGGGTGACGTGGGCGAGGCGTTCGGCGGGCCAGTCGCGGAAAGCGCCGCCGCTGGCGGTGAGCGTGATGCGGGCGACGTCGGCAGACGAGTGGCCTTCGAGGCATTGGAAAACGGCGTTGTGCTCGCTGTCCACGGGGAGGAGGCGCGCGCCGCTGGCGCGGGCGGCGGCCATGATGAATTTGCCGGCGAGGACGAGGATTTCCTTGGAGGCGAGGGCGAGGTTTTTGCCGGCGGCGAGGGCGGCGAGGGCGGGCTGGAGTCCGGTGGTGCCGACGACGGCGACGAGGACGGTGTCGGCTTCGGGGAGGCGGGCGAGGTTGTTAAGGCCGGAGAGTCCGCCGTGGAAAACGGTGCCGGCGGGGAAGGCGTTGGAGGCGCGGGCGGCGGAGAGGGCGGTGTCGTCGAAGAGGGCGACGTGGGGGACGTTGAAGCGGTGCGCGATGGCGGCGAGTTTTTCCCAGTTGCTGTGCGCGGCGATGGCGGAGAGGGCGAGTTTGTCGGGATGCGCGGCGATGACGCGCAGGGTGTTTTCACCGATGGAGCCGGTGGCTCCGAGGAGGACGACGCGTGTGCGAGTGGTGGTCAAAGGGAGGAGAGCGGAGGATTGGCCGAAAAAAGGCGCAGAAGACGCAAAAAACGGAGCGGAGGGACGGAATTTTTAACCACGAAACACACGAAATACACGAAAGGCGGACTGGATCAGGCGAGGAGGGTGAAGATCAGGAAGCCGGCGGGGGACGTGAGGATGAGGCTGTCGGAGAGGTCGAACATGCCGCCGATGCCGGGGATGGTGGCGCCGGAGTCCTTGGTGTTGGCGCGGCGTTTGATGACGGATTCGACGAGGTCGGAGATGATGCCGAGTCCGGCGATGGGAAGCGCAATCGCGGCGGCGAGGAGCGGGGTGAGGGCGGTCGGGAAGTATTCGCCGAAGAAATACACGATGACGGCGCCGAGGGCGGCGGAGGTCAGCAGTCCGCCGATGGCGCCTTCCCAGGTTTTTTTGGGACTGATGACGGGGGCCATCTTGTGTTTGCCGAAGGCCATGCCGGAGAGGAGGGCGCCGACGTCGCAGAATTTGGATACGGCGATGAGCCAGAGGGCGAGGGCGAGGCCGGTGGCGGCGTGGGGTCCGTCGGTGAGCAGGATGCGCACGAGGAACTGCAGCATGAACGGCACGTAGATCAGACCGAAGAGGGTCCAGCCGAGGGATTCGACGCGGTTCTCGGGGTTGCGTTCGCCGACGATGCGGATGGCGAAGACGACGGCGGCGACGGCGAGGAGGTTTTCAGGCGTGAGCAGCGGGTGGACCTCGGTGACGAGGACGGGGGCGAGGGTGATGGCGACGCCGAGGAGCAGGCCGATGCGCGAGAACGGCACGTGGCCCATGCGGGCGACCATCTGGTAGAATTCGCGCTGGGTGAAGAGGGCGACGAGGACGATGAGGACGATGCCGCCGGTCGCCTGGAAAAAATACATCGTCGCGAGGATGACGAGCCAGAGGAGGACGGTGCTGAAGATGCGTTTTCCCATGGCGGGTGATCAGTCGGTGGTGACGGTTTTGAGTTGCTCGCTGGTCTGTCCGTAGCGGCGTTCGCGTTTGGAGTAGGCGGCGATGGCGGCGACGAGGTCGGCTTTGGTGAAGTCGGGCCAGGCGACGGGGGTGAAGACGAATTCGGAGTAGGCGGCCTGGAGCAGGAGGAAGTTGCTGACGCGGTATTCGCCGGAGGTGCGGATGACGAGATCGGGGTCGGGGAGATCGGCGGTGTAGAGGTGGCGGGAGAAGGTTTCCCAGGAAGAGTCGTCGGGGCTGATCTTGCCGGCGGCGACGGCGGCGGCGTAGGCGCGGGCGGCGTCGATCACCTCGGTGCGCGAGCCGTAGTTGAGCGCGAGGACGAGGGTGTGTCCGGTGAAGTGCGCGGTGGCGGCTATGGCGGCTTCAAGCTGGCGACGGACGAACTCGGGGAGGTCCTGCGTGCGGCCGATGGCGAGAAGGCGGACCTGGTTTTTAACGAGGGTGGCGGTTTCGCGCTTCAGGAAATACTCGAGCAGCGACATGAGCGCGCCGACCTCGTCCTGGGGGCGTTTCCAGTTTTCGACGGAGAACGCGTAGAGCGTGAGGTAGCGGATGCCGAGTTCCTTGGCGGCGTCGATGATGCTGCGGACGGTCTCGACTCCGCGGCGGTGGCCCTCGATGCGGGGGAGCCCGCGTTGTTTGGCCCAGCGACCGTTGCCGTCCATGATGATGGCTACGTGGGCGGGGGTGGGGTTGGGGGTTTCGGGCATGGGCGGAGCAGCGAGTTAGGGCGGGGGCGCGGGCTTTGACAAGCAGCCTTACGAAGTCAGGTTGGGCACATGAAAACGCCGCCGCTCAGCAAGGAAGATATCGAACATGCGCTCACTCATCTGCCGGGTTGGGCGTGGAACTGTGACGCGCTGGTGAAGACGCTGGAGTTTCGGGATTTTCGCGAGGCGATGGGCTTTATGCTCAAGGCGGGGGCGGAGGCGGATGAGATGAATCATCATCCGGAATGGACGAATGTTTATAACAAAGTCGTGGTGCGGTTGAGCACGCACGACGCGGGAGGGAAAGTGACGGCGAAAGACGTGGAACTGGCGGGAAGAATGGAAAAGACTCTAATAAAATGAGGGAATTTGAGGGGAATTGATGAATGGGTTTGTGATTTTTAAGGGAAATGATGAAGTAAAAGTATGAAAATCACGGTTGAAATCGATGACGCCACCCTGGAAGAACTCCAAGCGGCCACCGGTGAACGTAAAAAAGGACCGGCGGTGGCGCAGGCGGTTGAAGAGTTTTTGAAACGCAAGAAGGCGCGGGAGTTTGGACGGCTGTTGATGGAAGGGGCGTTTGATTATCCGACGCTGGATGCGGACGCGGAGAAACGTCAGGGTTACTGAGGGCACACGTTATGGTGCTCGTTGACTCGTCGGTGTGGATCGAAGCGGCGCGACGGAAAGGTGATCTGGGGGCGAAAGTCGCTTTGCGGGCGCTGCTGGACGAATATGAGGCGGCTTGGTGTTCGCCGGTGAAACTCGAAGTGATGGGCGGGGTGAGGCGCGAGGAACG
Source organism: Opitutus sp. GAS368 (assembly GCA_945868215.1). Lineage (GTDB taxonomy): Bacteria > Verrucomicrobiota > Verrucomicrobiia > Opitutales > Opitutaceae > Rariglobus. The sequence continues at coordinate 3,719 of CAMBLN010000110.1, read as the reverse complement.
GCGGGCGTTGGGGACGTTTTTTGCGTGTATCCCGTATGTCGAAGTGCAGGAGTCGGAATGGGAGGCGGCGAAGGCGCTGGCGTGGCGGGCGCGTGATGCGGGGATCACGCTGCCGTGGAATGATTTCGTGATTTCGGCGACGGCGGCAGCGCGAGGATGGCGGGTGTTTGCGCGGGATGCGCATTTTGCGGCGCTGGCGGGGCTGGGCGGGGCGCAGCTTTATGAGCCCGGATACGGCGGGTCGTATCGGGCGGAAGCGGAAGGGTGAGGGATCGGGAAGGACGGCACGGAGGCCGTCCCTCTCTTACAGGCCGAGGAGGAAATTGAAGGTGCGGTCGGATTCGCCGGGGAGGCCTTCGTGGCCGAAGTCGGGGTAGATCACGACGTCCTTCTTGGACGTGATTTTGTTGTAGGCGGCGAACTGCGAACTCGGGGGGCAGATGGTGTCCATCAGGCCGGTGAACATGAGGATCTCGGCTTTGATGCGCGGGGCGAGGTGTTGCAGGTCGATGTAGCCGAGCTTGGTGAAGATTTCGGTTTCGCGCTCGTGGCGCGGGTCGAAGAGGCGGAAGTAATCTTTGAGCTCGGCGTAGGCGTCCTTGGCCTGGTCCATTTCCCAGACGCGCTGGTAGTCGCAGAGGAAGGGGAAGACGGGGGCGGCGCGTTTGATGCGCGGTTCGAGGGAGGCGCAGGCGATGGTGAGGGCGCCGCCCTGGGAGCCGCCCATGGCGCCGACGCGGGAGGCATCGACTTCGGGGAGCGACATGACGGCGCGGGCGAGCTGGGCCGTATCCAGAAAAATGTTACGGAAAAGGAGATTGTGGGGGTTGGGATCGTCGAGACCGCGGATGATGTGTCCGCGCAAGGTGTTGCCGAGGACGCCGCCCATGTCCTGGGATTTGCCGCCCTGGCCGCGGCAGTCCATCGAGGCGACGCAGAAACCCTGGCCGGCGTAGGCGAGTTTTCCGGTCCAGTCGCCGCCGTTGCCGGAGTAGCCGTGGAATTGGAGGACGGCGGGAGCATTTTTGGCGCCGGCGGGGCGGAGGTATTTGGCGTAGATGCGGGCGCCGCCGATGCCGGTGAACCAGAGGTCGAAGCATTCGACGCCCTTGGGGGAGATGGCGGTGGACGGGACGAGTTGCGGGGCGGGCGGGGTGGCGTCGAGTTCGCGGAGGGCTTCGGCCCAGTAGGCGTCGAAGTCGGCGGGGCGAGGGTTGCGGCCCTAATAGGTGCGGAGTTCGGAGAGAGGTTTGTCGACGAGGGGCATGGGAGGGGGATAGTCCAGAGTCTGGAGAAGGTTAAAACATACGGAGCAGGGAGCGTTGGCCGACGTCGATCAGGTGGTGGGTGTCGGCGGACGGGGTAGGCAAGGTGCGGAGAAGGCGGCCCTGGGCGTCGAAAATGCCGACGGCGGGCTGGTTGAGGAGCAAGGCGTAGAACTCGGCGGCGGTGGAGTCGTAGGCGAGGGAACTCAGGCGGACGTCGCGGTCGAGGGCGATGCCGGAGAGACGTTTTCCGGTGAGATCGTAGGTGCCGATGTGGGCGAGATCGCCGCCCTTGAGGACGAGGAGACGATCGTTTTTCTGGTCGTAGGCGAGGCCGTCGGGGGCGCCCTGCAGGTTGTCCAAGGTGATGGTGCGGACGACGCGGCCGTGGAGGGTGGTTTCGGTGATTTGGGGGCTGTCGGGGTGGGCGAAAAAGAGGTGGCGGTCGCGGGAGCGGATGGCGAGGTCGCCGCGGCCGGCGGGGAGGGATTCGACGAAGAAACTGCGTTTGATCTGGCGGGCGGGGCGGTCGATCACGCGGATGAAGTCGCCGGGGAAAACGCGGAGGAACAGGTGGTCGGTGAAAGGATCGTAGGCGATGCCGTAGAGCTCGTTGACGGGGTCGAGGTAGCCGGGGATTTCGGCGTCGGGAGAGCCGGGGAGCAGGTCGATGATCGGGTCTTGGGCGAGGCCGGCGACGTAGGCGTGGGTGGGGCCGGGGGTGGCACAGCCGGAGACGAAAAAGGCGAGGGCGAAGGCGAGGACGGCGAGAGGCGCGAGGTGTTTTCGCGTTGTCAACGCGGAGGGGCGTGGCGTGAGTCGCGGCATGAAAACCGCCTTCATCAGTGGGACGAGCATTGTCAATTCACCGCTGTTTTCGGGGTGGGAGGTGCGCAGCGTCGAGACTAAACACGGCGTGGTGACATATAAGGCGCGAGGCGGGCACGTGTTGCTGAATCGTCACGGGTTTGGCACGCCGCTGCCGCCGCATGCGATCAACTACCGAGCGAATATCGCGGCGCTGGCGGAGCTGGGCGTGGGCGATGTGGTGTCGTTGAACTCGGTGGGTTCGTTGAAGCGGGAGCTGCCGCCGGGGTCGCTGGTTTCGTGCGCGGATTACGTGGCGCTGCAGCAAGGGCCGGCGACGTATTTTGACGGGGAGTTGAAAGGAGGGGCCCCGGGAATCGCGAACAATCTGGTGCCGTTGATCGTGGAGAAACTGGGGGCGGAGTTTCGCGTCGAGACGGGGAAGGTATATGTGCAGATGAGGGGGCCGCGGTTTGAGACGAAGGCGGAGATCCGCATCATCAAAGGGTGGGGGGACGTGGTCGGTATGACGCTGGCGCACGAGGCGGATCTGTGCACGGAACTCGGGCTGAAGTATAATTCGCTGGCGATCGTTGACAATTATGCGAACGGGCTGGAAGGGACGGAGATCGACTTCGTGAAGTTCAAGGATTTGGTGAAAGACAATCAGGCGAAGGTGAACGGGCTGTTTGCGAGGTTGCTGGAGATTTTGGGGTGAGGCGGGATGACGCCGGAGTTTTTTAACCACGAAGCACACGAACCACACGAAAACGAATTTATGAAAATCGGAGTCATTGGATTGGGGATCATCGGCGGGGTGTGGGCGCGGCATTATGAGGCGGCGGGAGTGCTGGCGGGGGCGTGGAACCGCACGCCGCAGCCGGAGTTTCCGCGGTTGAAAGAGACGCCCGAGGCGGTGGCGGACGCGGCGGATGTGGTGCAGATCGTGGTGGCGGATCCGCCGGCGGTGCGCGGGGTGATCGAACGCATCCTGTCCGCACTGGGGCCGGGCAAGGTGGTGGTGCAATCGAGCACGATCGATCCGGGTAGCAGCGAAGAGTTTCGCGCGGCGGTGGCGGCGAAGGGTGCGCGTTATCTGGAAGCGCCCTTCACGGGCAGCAAGCCGGCGGCGGAGCAAGGGCAGAGCGTGTTTTACCTGGGAGGCGACGCGGCGTTGATCGCGGAGCTGGAGCCGTTGCTGGCGAAGGTGTCGGCGACGCGCTTTCACATCGGTGACAACAAGCAGGCGGCGACGTTGAAACTGGCGATGAACCTGAACATCGCGGCGCAGATGCAGGCGCTTTCGGAATCGCTGACGCTGGCGCGGCGGGCGGGGATCGCGGACGAGGTGTTTTTCGGGGCGCTGGCCAAGAACGCGAGTTATTCGGGGCTGGCGAAGTTGAAGGAGCCGAAGCTGCGGGCGGGGGATTTTTCGCCGCAGTTTTCGGTGAAGCACATGCTGAAGGACATGCGGCTGGCTTCGCGGATAAACGGCTGCGAGGACTTTCCGGTGCTGGACACGGTGAGGGACCGGCTGGCGGCGGCGGAGCGGGCGGGGTGGGCGGAGGAGGATTTCGCGGCGTTGATCAAGTTGTTCAAGTGAGCCGGCGGATAATTATTGGAAGAGCGCGGGGTGTCCGTTGACGC
>CAMBLN010000109.1 GCA_945868215.1 Opitutus sp. GAS368 | reverse complement strand
GCCTTGGCGAAGAGTTCTTCGACGATCTTCGCGCCCTCAGGGTCGTAGAGGCTGGCACCGATGGGCGTGCCGCGGAGAACCTTGTGGAAGGTGTAAGCCATGCCGCCGCCGATGATGATTTTGTCGGCCTTATCCAGGAGGTTTTTGATGAGCGGAATCTTGTCGGCGATCTTGGCGCCGCCAAGGATGGCGAGCAGCGGGCGATCGGGAGTCTCGAGGACCTTCGCGAAGGCTTTGAGTTCGGCTTCCATGAGGAAACCGGCGGCCTTGATGGGAAGGGTGACGCCGACCATCGAGCTGTGGGCGCGGTGGGCGGTGCCGAAGGCGTCATTCACGAAGACGTCGGCGAGCTTGGAGAGACCGGCGCGGAACTCGGTTACCTTGGCGGGATCGGCCTTGGTGGAGGTGCCGTCCTCGTTCTTGACCTTGCCCTCTTCCTCGATGTGGAAGCGGAGGTTTTCGAGGAGGAGCACTTCGCCGGGCTTGAGCGCCGCGGCGGCGGCTTCGGCGACGGGACCGACGCAGTCGGTGGCGAAGGCGACGGGCTTGCCAAGGACCTTTTCGAGTTCGGCGGCGACGGGCTTGAGGGAGAATTTCTCGATCACCTGGCCATCCGGACGGCCGAGGTGGCTGGCGAGGACGACGGACGCGCCTTTTTCAAGGGCGTATTGGATCGTGGGCAGCGCGGCGACGATGCGCGCGTTGTTGGTGATGGCACCGGTCTTCTTGTCCTGGGGGACGTTGAAATCGACGCGGATGAACACGCGTTTGCCGGCGAGGTCGAGGTCGCGGATGGTTTTGAATTTAGGCATGATCGGAAAAAGGAAAAACCGCGAAGGTCGCGAAGAGGCGCGAAGAAGTAGGAACTTCGCGTGCTTCGCGCCCTTCGCGGTTTATTGGACTTGGTCTGGATTAGAGCTTGGCGGCGATGCTCTTGGTGAGATCGACGACGCGGTTGGAATAGCCCCACTCGTTGTCATACCAGGACACGAGTTTGAAGAACTTCGAGTTCAGCTCGATGGAGGAGCCGGCGTCGTAGATCGAGGACTGCTTGTCGTGGATGAAGTCCGAAGAGACGACTTCGTCGCTGGTGTAACCGAGGATGCCCTTGAGGTAGGTCTCGGACGCCTTCTTGATGGCGGCGTTGATCTCGGCGAGGGAGGTTTCCTTGGTGGAACGGAAGGTCAGATCGACGACCGAGACGGTCGGGGTCGGAACGCGGAAGGACATACCGGTGAGCTTGCCCTTGGTCTCGGGGAGAACGAGCGCGGTGGCCTTGGCGGCACCGGTGCTGGAGGGGATGATGTTGATGGCGGCGGAACGGCCACCCTTCCAGTCCTTCTTGGAGGGACCGTCCACGGTCTTCTGCGTGGCGGTGTAGGAGTGGATCGTGGTCATCAAACCTTCCTCGAGGCCGAAGCCTTCCTTGAGGAGCACGTGGACGAGCGGCGCGAGGCAGTTCGTGGTGCAGGAGGCGTTGGAGATGATGGTGTGCTTGGAGAGGTCGAGCTTGTCGTCGTTCACGCCGACCACGACGGTGATGTCTTCGCCCTTCGCCGGAGCGGAGATGATGACCTTCTTGGCGCCGGCGGTGATGTGGCCCTTGGCCTTCTCAGCCTCGGTGAAGAGACCGGTGGACTCGATGACGAGATCGACGCCGAGAGCCTTCCAGGGGAGCTCGGCGGGGGTGCGGGCGGAAACCACGAGGATCTCCTTGCCGTTGATCACGAGGACGTCGTCTTCGGCCTTGTCCGGGGAGGATTTCTTGGAGGAAACGGTCCCGTTGAACTTACCCTGGGTAGAGTCGTATTTGACGAGATAAGCGAGGTTGTCGGCCGGGACGATGTCACCGACGGCGACGACGTCGAGGGTGGTTCCGAGGAGGCCTTGTTCAACAAGGGCGCGGAACACGAGGCGACCGATACGACCAAAACCGTTGATTGCGACTTTTACTGCCATGGGAGGGATCCGTTTCTATGAGTTAGATTGCTGTTACAAGTTAACCGTGCCCAGTGGGCGCGGAGAGACGAAAGAAGGGGGCGGCGCGGTGGTTGGCAAGGGTTTTGCCTGCGCATATCATGGTAAACGCCCTGCGTTAATTGCGCGCTGCCGGCGAAAATCAGACTTCGCGCGCCCAGAGTCCGCAACCAAGCGCCGGCACGAAGAGTTCTTCTTCAACTGGCTGGAGAACGGCGTCACGTCCCGCTTCCCGATAAAACCGCTCGTGGTCAGCCAGTTGACGCCAGCTTTCGCCCGCGATGCCGGGCGCGAGCTTGATGGTGACGTCGCTGAGCGTGTTGTTGATCGCAAAGAGCAACTGACGGGAGCCTTGCGAAAGATCGGCGTTATACAAAACGGCCGCCGCGGCGGTGTCGTAGGCCCAGTAAAACTGATAAAATTTTTCGCTGGCCCGCGAAAAATGGCGCACCAGCCGGCCGTTGTCCGAAAGGCGGAACGCAATCCAGTCGGCGAAATACGTGTGCGTGGAAGGGAAACGGTAGATGCGGCGGTAATCCAACGCGTTGATCTCACCCATCTGGTAGGTGTTATGGATGCCGAGCTTCGACCGGATAAAATCCTGCCCGCAGGAAATCATCGGGATGCCCACCGACATGAAGAGCGTCGCCGCCATCAGGTGCGTGCGGCGTCGGTCGTTGGCGGTCGGGGTGTCGCCGTTGCCGTTGGCGTTTTCGGTGATGTTGTCGATCCAGGTTTTGTCGTCGTGCGATTCGGTGTAGTTGACCGTCTGCGCCGGCCATTTCGCGTAATACCACGGCGATCCCTTCAGGTAATACTCGAAGCCTTCCCGCGTGCCGCCGCCGCGCACGTATTCGCGCACGAAATTGCGGTATCCGTCGTTCCACGACGCCCAACCGGTGTCTCGCAACTCACCCGCGATGTGTCCGCGGAAACTCCACGGCTCGGCGATCAAGATGACGTCGGGTTTCACGCGTTTGAGCGCGGTCTCGACCTGCTTCAGAACCGGCGCGCTCACGAGGTCGGCGAGGTCGAAGCGAAACCCGTCGATGCCGTAGGTTTCGATGAGGTGGCGGCAGCTGTCGATCACCAGCCTCGTGCCCATCGCGGAGCCGCAACGCAGGTCGTTGCCGCAACCGCTCCAGTTGGACAACTGCCCCTTGCCGTCCTGCTCAAAGTAATAAATGCGGTCGACAAACATCAGGTGCGCCGGCTCGCCCACGTGGTTGTAAACCACATCCAGGATCACCGCGATGCCGCGCCGGTGAAACGCCGCGACCAGCTCCTGCAGTTCCTTCACGCCGCTGGCCTTCGCCGGCTCGGACGAATAACCGCTGTCGGGCGCGAAAAAATTATTGGTCATGTAACCCCAATGATACTCGTCCGCCGTCTTCGCATCGTTCTCCTGCACGGGCTGCAGCTCCACGCAGTTCACTCCGAGGCGGTGCAGATAAAAATCGGGATGATCCACCCACTTGCGCAGACCCGCGAAGCCGCGCCGCTGCTCGGTGTTGAGCGCAACCGGCGCCCGCGCCACGAGGTCGCGCACATGCGCCTCGGCGATGACGAGATCCTGCCACGCGGGCGTCTTAAAACCGCGATCACCCTGCCCCACCCAACCCGCATCCAAAACGATGCCCGGTCCGAGATGACCCACCGTCGCCTGGGCATACGGATCGAGCACGCGATGCGACGGATCAAACAAACCGAACGCGTCCTTCGGCCCGTCCACATGATACCAATAAAACCATCCGTGCAGATTTTGTGCGAGCGTCACTTCCCACACGCCGCCGTCGGCACCGGCGAGATCGGCGACCCGCTTGAGTGAATAACGGTGCGGATTCTCCTGATCGGCGAGATCAGCGCACACACAGAGTTCAACCGACTTCGCCCGCGGTGCGAACAACCGGAACACCGTTTCACCTTCATTCACCCGCGCCCCCATCGGCAGACTGCTGCCGAGGCGGTAAAAAAATTCCCCCGGCATGAGCGCCACCGACTGTCCGTCTTCGCCGTCATCCCAACGCACCGACCACGAATGGGAAAGATCCAGCGGGCCCGGCAGGTCGAACTTGAACAAATGCTGCCCCGTGCGCTCGGGATCGATCGAGTAGTTGATGTTGCCGTCGCCATCGCGCACCGCATTCGGCGCCGACGCCGGGACCGGCAGCCAGCGTCCCTTCTCGGTCACGAATTTAAACCGCTTGTGCGGATACGCGTAAAACCGGTCGGCCTTTCCCGTCCACACGAGCACCGGGTCGCCGTCGAGCGATGACGGATGCAGCAGCCACTCGTCGTTGAAAGCCGCCTCGTGCCAGCCGTTGAACTCACCGGCCAGAAAAACTTTTTCACCCGAAGCCGCCAGCTCGGGGTGATCGGCATAACGAATAAAAAAACGGATCTCCTCCTTGCGATTGACGAAGTAGGCGCTCGCGCAACCAAACAGGTAGTCGGGCACCCGGTGCACGGCGGCGAATTTGGCCCGGCCGCTCAACGTCAACGGCGGCAAATGCCGCGCACGCCAGTCATGCGTGAGTTCGATCAAGCCTTGCGTCGGCGATTCCAACCAGGCGCGGGCGATTTTTTTTGCACGGGAAGCCATGAACAGGTCCTGCGTATCATTCCGCGTGCCAACCGGCGCACAAGACCGAAAGCACTCCCGCGCCGTTGACACCGCCCTCACCTCGCGACGAATTTGCGGCCTGATGGCCCCCCGCGAAAAAATCCTCGTCGCCATGTCGGGCGGAGTGGACAGCTCCGTCGCCGCCCTGCTGCTCAAGCAACAGGGCCACGACCTCGTGGGCGCCTACATGAAGAACTGGATCAACGAGGACAACATCATCGGCCATTGTCCGTGGATGCAGGACATCGAGGACGCCCGCGCTGTCTGCGACCGCCTCGGCATCGAGTTCCGCGTCGTCAATCTGATGCAGGAGTATCGCGAACGCGTCGTCGCGTATCTGCTCGACGGATACCGGCGGGGCCTCACGCCCAACCCCGACATCATGTGCAACCGCGAGATCAAGTTCGGGGTTTTCCTCCAGTGGGCCCGCGACCACGGCTTCGGTGCCGTCGCCACCGGCCACTACGCACGCCGCACCTCGTTGGACGACGGTTCGTTCGCCCTCATCGAGGGTGCCGACAAAAACAAAGACCAGTCCTACTTCCTCGCCCTCCTGTCGCAGGCCCAACTCGCAGACGCCCGCTTTCCCATCGGCCATATCCCCAAGCCCGAACTCCGCCGCCTCGCCGCCGAGGCCGGCCTGCCCAACGCCGCGAAAAAAGACAGCCAGGGCATCTGCTTCATCGGTGAGGTGAAGATGCAGGATTTTCTCCGCCAATACGTCCCGGACCACCCGGGCCCCATCGTGCGCGCCACCGACGGGCAGACCGTCGGCACGCACCCCGGCCTCCACTACTACACCCTCGGCCAGCGCAAAGGCATCGGCGTCCCCTCCAACACCGACAACAAAGCCTACGTCGTCACCGGCAAACGCGCCGCCGACAACGCCCTGCTCGTCGCCTTCGACGCGGCCGACGCCCCCGGCCTTTTTCAAACCGAAGTGCGCGTGCACTCCCTCCAGTGGAACGCCGCGCCCGTCACCGCGCCGCGACGGCTCGAAGGCCGCGTGCGTTACCGCGACCCGCGCGTATCCATCGAGTTCATACCCGAAGGCGGCGACACCGCGCGCGTGCGTTTCGACGAACCGCAACGCGGCCTCGCCAGCGGACAAATCCTCGCGATCCACGACGGCGAACGCCTGCTAGGCGGCGGCGTTTATGTGTGACCCCGTGCGGCCGCCGGTCGCCTGCAATCGTCAGGACAGACCTCTCTGCCCGCCCCTGGCTTAATTAACCGCGAGTTCTTTGAATTCGGCCCGTTGAAACGTGCTGGGCAGTCCGCGCGGGTCGGCCATCTTCTTCATGGCCGGGCTGTCGGGATATTGCTTGAGGCCGTTTTCCAAAACCTTGAGCGCTTCGTCCGTCTTGCCGAGGAGCGCGAGCACGAAGGCTTGCTGCGCCAGCTCTTCGGGTTTTTTCGACTCTTCATAGCGGTCCTTGTGCATTTCGAGCGCGCGTTTGTAGGCTATGCGGGCGCCGTCGGTGTTGTCTTGTTTGCGGCGCGTCATCCCCAGCGAAACCCAATATTCCGGCACTTCGTCGGTGAGATCGATGGCGCGTTGGATGAGTTCCTCGGCGCGCCCATACTCGCGGATCGACATCGCGAACTGGGCTTCGCTGATCAAGGTGGCGGCCTCCATTTTGGTGACCTCGGGGACTTCCTTGGCCTTCTTGGAGCAACCGGCGGCAAGCAAAACCGTGACACAGACAAGGGCGGTGAAAATGCGTTTCATGGAGAGAGGAATCATAGATCGGGCGGAACGTTGGCAATGGCTTCTTCCATCGTGGTGAGGCCGTCTTTGACTTTGAGGAGCGAGTCCTGGTGCAGCGTCTTCATGCCGCCGCGCATGGCGATTTTTTTGAGCTCGGAGGTTTCCATGCCCTTGTTGATGCCCTCGATGAGTTCCTCCGTCGTGATCATCAATTCGTGGATGCCGACGCGGCCCTTGTAACCGGAGTTGCCGCACTTGGGGCAGCCCTTGGGCGCGGCCTTGTGAATGGGACCGCTCCAGCCGAGCGCTTTTTCGAGGAGTTCTTTTTCGCGGGGCGTGGGGTCGGTCTGGATTTTGCAGGTCTTGCATACGCGGCGCATGAGGCGTTGCGCGCACACGCACAGGAGCGACGACGAGATCATGAACGGCTCGATGCCCATGTCGGTGAGACGGGCGATGGTGCTCGGCGCGTCGTTGGTGTGAAGCGTCGAGATGAGCAAGTGACCCGTGAGCGCGGCCTCCACGGAAATGTTGGCCGTTTCCTTGTCTCGAATTTCGCCCACCAGAATGATGTCGGGATCCTGACGAAGGAAGGAGCGCAGCGCACTGGCGAACGTGAGGCCGATCTGCCGGTGCATCTGCATCTGGTTGATGCCGGCGAGCGTGTATTCGATGGGGTCCTCGGCGGTGCGGATGACGAGCTCGGGGGAGTTGATTTCGTTGAGCGCGGAATAGAGCGTCATCGACTTGCCGGAGCCGGTCGGACCGCAGTGCAGAATCATGCCGTAGGGCTGGCGGATGACATCGCGATATTTGGCGAGGTTCTCCTCGGAGAAACCCAGCGCGGTCATCGGCAGCGTGGACTTCTGCTTGTCGAGAATACGCATGACGACGCCTTCGCCGTGATTGAGCGGGGCGGTCGATACACGAAGGTCGATGTCGATGCCTTTTTTCGTGTATTGCTTGAACACGATGCGTCCGTCCTGCGGCAACCGGCGCTCGGAGATGTCGAGGTTGCACATGATCTTGAGGCGGGCGACAAGCGAGGGGCCTACCTTGGCGGGCAGGCGGAGTTTTTCGATGCAGACACCGTCGATGCGGTAGCGGACGATGATCTCTTTTTCCCAAGGCTCGATGTGGATGTCGGACGTGCCGGCAAAGTAGGCGTCCTCGATGATGCGATTGGAAAGCTGGATGATCGGACCGGAATCCTCGGTGACATTTTCCTCCTCGATGGAGTCACCGGAAGTGCCGAACTCGGCGCCGATCTGTTTGACCACGTCCTCGAAACCGGCGGCCGTCTGGCTCTCCTTGGTAAACTTGTCCTTGATGGCCTTTTCGCGGGCCAGGAGACGGGCGACCTTCATGCCGGTCATCTCCTGAATCTTGGCGGGGATGGAGACCTCGAACGGGTTGGCAAAGGCGACGAGCAACGTCTCCCCCACCTGGCCGACGGGCAGAACCAGATGCTCCTGGCAGAAGTCCTGCGGGATGCGCTCGAAGGTCTGCGGAGTGACGCGCCAGCGGGAAACGTTGAACGGGGCGACGCCCACGGCCTTGGCGCGCGCGACAAAAATCAGAAACGGCGTGAGGCGGTATTCGTCGATGAGGATTTTATCGAGGGCGTCGCCGTTGAGATCGGCGGGGTGGCGCACGAGGGCTTCGCGCTGGCCGTCGCTGAGACGACCCATTTCGACGAGCTTGCCGACGATCACGGTCTGGATTTTTCCGAGAGGCATGGCGGCTTAGTTCGAGGGTTTTACGGGCGCGCGGGCGGCGCGGTATTCCGCGAGTTTTTCGAAATAATCGGCGAGGGTTTCCTGCGTCGTCGCATACCACACGACGGGACCGGCGAGTTGTTTCTCCCAATACATGCGCACGGCCGGGCTAAGGTAGTAGGCGGTGGCCACGAAATAAATATCCTCCTCGCGATCAAACGGGAGCGACCAGGTCGCCCAGCACGCGCCGAGATCAATGGTGGCGCGGAGATCCTCGGGGACGTCATAGGAGCGGAGATCGACCAGGCCGACGCCGTGCTCGTCCATGACATGCTGGATGACATCGGCTTCCTTTACCACCTGGAGTTCGTAGCCGAGAACGGAGAGCACGGAGCCCTTGCGGTAATCGCCGGTGGAGATGAGTTCGAGCAGGCGTTCGTTGGCGGCCTCGAGGTTGTCGATTTTGACGAGGTTGGCCTCGACGAGATGGGCGCCGAGCAGGCGGTTCGCGCGCATCAGCAGGGAGCGGTGTTCGGGACTGAGGCTCATGATGATGGCGGCGGGGATCAGGTGGTTTTCTTGATGAGCCGGGGCTTGCCGCCGTGCTTGATGACGCGCTTGCGAAGGGCGGTCTTGAGCTCCTCGAGACCCTGTCCGGTGAGGGCGGAGATTTTGATGATGTCCACCTTGTGGCGGGTCTTGAACTTCTTGAGATTCGCGGCGGCGGCGGGCACGTCCATCTTGTTGGCCACGACGACGCGGGGCTTTTTGAGGAGGGATTTGTCGTAGAGTTTCAGCTCGCTCACGAGGGTCTTGTAATCCTCGCGCGGGTCGCGGTTGTCGGTGCCGGCCATGTCGACGAGGAACATGAGCAACGTGCAGCGCTCGATGTGACGGAGAAAACGGTGGCCGAGGCCGCGGTTTTCGCTGGCACCCTCGATGAGGCCGGGGACGTCGGCGAGCAGCAGGCGGTCGAAGGTCTCCGGGTATTCGATGACGCCGATCTGCGGATGCAGCGTGGTGAATGGATACGCGGCGGTTTTGGGACGGGCCTTGGTGACCTTGGCGGTGAGGGAGGATTTGCCGGCGTTGGGGAAACCGACGAGTCCGATGTCGGCGATGCTCTTGAGGACGAGGCGGAACTTGCCCGCTTCGCCGGGCTGGCCGGAGTTGGCGCGTTTGGGGGCGCGGTTGGTGGGGGTCTTGAAGTGGGTGTTGCCCCAGCCGCCGTTGCCGCCTTTGCACAGGACGATGCGCTCGCCGTCCTCAATGAGCTCGGCGACGATTTTGCCGGTTTCCTCGTCGATCACGACGGTGCCGAGCGGAAGACGCAGGATGCAGTGTTCACCCTCTTTGCCGAACTGGTCGGAGCCGCGGCCGGGTTCGCCGGCCTGGGCGTTCCAGTGCGGCTTGTATTTGTAGTCGATGAGATTGTTGGTGTCGTCGTCGCCCAGCAGGATGACATCGCCGCCGCGACCGCCGTCACCGCCGTTGGGGCCGCCCCAAGGCTCGTATTTTTCGCGGCGGAAGCTCACGGCTCCGCGCCCGCCATCACCCGCTTGAACTTTGATTACGCACTCATCGACGAACATAGCCCGCGATGGTGCACAAAGCGGAGAGCTTGCCAAGGGGTGCGTTTAAAAAGCGCGGTAAATCGCCAAGGGCGGGACAGGGTTTATTCTGCGGCCTAATTTTGTCGCAATCTTGCAAACCCCCCAGCCCGGGGCTCAGTCTACTGTCATGAGCACGCTTACCAAGGCCAAGAAATCTGCTCGCTCCACACGCAAGCCGGCTGCCCGCCGACGCGCAGCGCTTCCACCCATTTCTCCCGCTAGTCCGCTTTACGGTCATGATAGTTTTGTCGGTTGTGTGAGCCTTGATCTGCCGCAGACCAAGAAGGTCCGCAAGGCGCACCTCCGCGCCCGTATATATGCCGACAATCATAGCTGACTCCGGAGCTTTGATCGCGCTGCTAAACACCCGCGACGATCACCACGAATGGGCCGTGAGAGTCGTTCGCCCCCTGCCTAAACCGTGGATCGTTTGCGGGGCCGCACTCATTGAGACAACCCATCATTTCGGTAATCACCCCCGTGTGATCGATGCTATGATTGAGCAGCTGCCCACCTTCATCCTTGAAGATCCAGAACCGTTAAAAGTTTTGGAACTGATGCGTCGCTATGCTCCCCGGATGGACTATGCCGACGCCTGTGCGGTGCTACTCTTCCTGGCGCACAAGAACTCTGTGGTTGTCACCACCGATCACCGGGATTTCGCGACGTATAAAGTCCCCTTCATCTCACCGAAGGGCTCGTTTCATTTCTGAATTAAATCCGTTCAGTTAAAGTCATGGCTGTTTGGGTGGACGGTGATCTCCCAACGCCGTCAGAAACCATCAGCCTCCGCAGACTGCGCCCGGAGTTCACGGTCCACCTCGGCACTGTCCAACCAGCGGCTTCTGGTCTATTTGAACCTAAATTCCGCAGTTGAAGGGTGGTTTTGGCGGGGGTGAAGGACGAGGTTGGGTGGTTTTATGAAGGAACGGGAATGGCGGATTTCAACTGCGGCGCAGTTGTTCGTATCCAGTCATGGAGGCGCAGGTAGCCGTCGCGCGATTGCGCGGCCCAGCCGCCGCGGATGGAGACTTGGACTTCTTTTTGCCGGCCGGATTGGACCAGGCGGGCGGCGATCAAGAGAAACCATCGTCGGCCGCTTTTGGCCTCGGTGTGATTATGCGGAACGATAAAGCGCACGAACAGCACCCACAGATTATACACCATCAAGAAGAGGCGGGCGGCCAGCTCGCTGGTCG
>CAMBLN010000108.1 GCA_945868215.1 Opitutus sp. GAS368 | reverse complement strand
GTTACGGCAGGCGCGGGTGCAGGCGGCTTGGGTGTGATGACCGGCAGCTGGACGACGACGGGAGGCGGAGGCGCGGGGCGGGGAACCACCACCACCGGCACGGGTTCGTCGGGAGCAGTGACCGCCACGGGCGGTTTAACGACGGGCATGGGAACCACGGGATCGGGGCGCAGGAGCAAAAAAGCCACGGCGGCACCGGCGAGGAGCACGCCGGCGCTTCCGCCGATCAAGATCACCTGAGTGCGCGCGGGCATGGGCGGCCGGCGTTTGGCGATGCGGGCGACGGGGGCGGTGGAGGTGCCGGGTGCCGCGGGGGCCACGACCACCGGGTCAACGGTGCGCTGGCGCTGGGCTTTCTTGAGGGCTTCGTTGATCAAACTCATGACGTGCGGGTGAGTTTAGGGTCTGTTTGCCAAATAAACCAGCCCATCGCTGGTGCTCTGCGAGGAAGACGATCAAGGGCGCTGGGCCTGCGTTGCCCTCGGCGGCACGGGCCGGCTGGCCCGCCTCCGCCTCGGTCGTCTTGGCCGAACTCCCCTGCTCGCTTCCGCTGGGCCGGTTTATTTGGCAAACAGACCCTCGGGTGTGTCTGGTAAAGATCTAGGCCCATCGCCCGAAGGCTCTGCGAGTGAAGGCAGAAAGCGCGCTGGGCCGGCGTTGCCCTCGGCGGCACGGGCCGCTGGCCCGCCTCCACCTCGGTCGCCTTGGCCGAGCGCCTTTCTCCCTCACGCTGGCCCCAGATCTTTACCAAACACACCCTATTGGAGGCGGGGGAGGCGGGCGTGCGGAGGGCGGCGGTGTTTCGATGAATCGATGGAGTGCCGCGGGATGTTTGAAAACGGGAAAAACGGGAGGCGGTGAAGCAAGCCTCGTGATGCTCCAAGGACAGTGGAAGGGGTTTGGTCGGAACGGTCTTCATTTCTTGGAGGGAGTGGGAGTAGCGGGTTCCGGGAGTCAGTCCACAGAGGCGTTTTATGCCTAGGGTTACTCCCCTATAAAGCAAGCCAGCTGCCACCTGCGGGTTAAAATGCGCCGGGTTCATTTATTCGATGAGGTTACGCATGTCGCGGGCGGCGCGGCGGACATCCCACCACGTGACTTCGTCGGAGTCGCGGATGAAGGCGGAGAGGATGGCCTTGTCGCAGAGATTATTGATGATGCGGGGAATGCCTTTGCTGTGGCGGTGGATGGAGCGGAGTGCCCAGCGGGTGAAGTCAGGGCGGCCCATGCCACCGGCCAAGGTGAGCCGATGTTGGACGTAGTGCTCGACGTCGTGAAAAGTGAGCGGATGCAGTTCGTGATGCACCAGGATGCGCTGGCGGAGCTGGCGGAGTTCGTCGCGGGCGAGCACTGCTTTGAGCTCGGTCTGGCCCATGAGGACGATTTGGAGGAGCTTTTGCTGGTCGGTCTCGAGGTTGGAGAGGAGGCGGATCTGTTCGAGGACCTCGAAGGAGAGGTTTTGGGCCTCGTCGATGATGAGAACGATGTCGCGGCCGCGTTCGATGCGTTCGAGGAGAACGCGGTTCATCTGGGCGACGAGGTCGTTCTGGCTGCGGGCGAGTTTGGTTTCGCCAAGCTCGGTGAGGATGGCCTTGAGCATCTGCGTCTCGGTGACGCGGGGGTTGAGGATGAGCGCGGTGTCGTAGCGGGCGGGATCGAGCTCGTTGAGGAAGCGCCGGCAGAGAGTGGTCTTGCCACAGCCGACCTCGCCGATGAGCACGATGAAGCCCTTGCGCTCGCTCACCCCGTATTTGAGGTGTTGGAGCGCTTCCTGGTGGGTGGGACTCAAGTAGAGAAACTTGGGATCGGGCGTGATGTTGAACGGCATTTCGTTCAGCCCGTAGTAACTCTGATACATGGGGAAAGGCAGTAGGTGAGCGCGGCGCGGAAAGCACGCCCAAAGCAGGAGTGGTTCCGGATTAACCAAAAGTTGAAGGGAGCGGAGAGCCGTTTGGGGTTCTTGCGTATTTTAAAATGAGATCCGGCTGGAGCCGTCGGCTGCTCTGTGTTGAGTGAGGTCCGACCACCATGCCGATCCGCCAGATCATCGTTACGTTCTACCTGCTGCTCTTCCTGAGCGTGGGCGCGGGGTCGGCGGCGTTTTTCTGGCAGACGCGGCAGGAATACAACCAGTTGCGGGCGGTCGAGCTAGCGACGCAGCGGCGTCTGGCCGAGGCCGAGCAACGCCTGCGTGAACAGGAGCAGGTGCTCCAGCGGCTGCGCACGGATCCGGCTTATGTTGAAATGAAGATCCGTCAGCGACTGGGCTATGCGCGGCCGGAGGAGTTTATTTTTCGATTCGAAGAGTAATCCCGTATGCGCCGGCTTTCGACCAATTGGGGGCGGTGGCCGGTTTTGATGATCGCGGGTTTGTGGCTGTTGATGCCGTTGCGCGCGGAGGAAACGACGACGACGGACGGAGCGGATTCCTTGATGCGCCTGCTGCCTTTGCTGACGGGCAATCTGCAAGGCGTGGTCACGCCGATCGAGGGGCGTCCGCTTACCTGGAGCCTTGCCCTGCCGCAGGCTGGCGGCGGTGGCGTGCGCAAAGGCGAAGCGAAGATCACGGGACAGGATATGAGTCTGAAGATCGCCGTGGAGTTTGACCCCGAGGCGCGGCGGCTGCGCTGGCGGGTGACCGAGGGACGGGTGGGCATGGCGGGCTGGCTGGCGGTGCTCGCGACCCGGCCCGAACTGGCGGAGGCGCTCGCCGGGGCAACGGCCACGGGCACACTCGAAATCGCGGGGGAGGGCGTGGTCGATGGCAAAGGCCCGACGGGGACGTTGACCCTCGACTGGCGGGAAGGCACGGCGCGCAATGACGATCAAGGCTGGTCGGTCGAAGGGATCAACCTGCGCATCGGCGGCGATGTGGCCAAGCTGGCGGCGGGCACGGTGCCGGTTCGGTTGAGCGTGAAGACACTTTCGACGTCCACTTTCGGTGCGCGCAACCTGACGCTCGGCGCGGGACTGCGGGATTTTGAGCGGGTGGAGGTCACCGGGATGAAGATCGAAATCGCCGGCGGTTTCGTGAGCGCCGCGCCCTTTTCGTTTTCAATGGCGGCACCGGTGCTGAGCGTGGACTTTGATATGCGGGGCGTGGGCTTGCAGGACTTGGTGGTGTTCGTGCCGGCGACGCTCACCGAGGCGAAGGGACGCATCAGCGGAAAGTTGAAACTCGACTGGAATCCGACGGACGGCGTGCAGGTGGGGGCGGGTGAACTTGTGCTCGATAAAAGCGAGCCGACGACGTTGCGCCTGGCGGCCAATCCGGGATTTCTCACTGAGGAAGTGCCGATGCGCTTCGTGCTGGCGCCCTGGTTGGGACCGTTGAAGGGATTGTTTTCACCGGTGAACCCGAGCTACAAAACCATGCAGGAAATCGAACTGGGGAAGCTCGGTCTGCTGGTGGAGGCGCTCGACGTGAGGCTCACGCCGGAGGGCGATCCGTTGGGGCGCAGCGCATCGATCTTCGTGCGCGCACGTCCGGAAAAAGCGGGCAGCGTGATCGATGTGGTGACCTTCCAGATCAATGTATCCGGTCCGCTTTCCCAAGTGCTGCGACTGGGGATGGAGCAAAATTTCTCCATTCAACTTAAGTGACGAAACTTTCGTTGCCACTCCGCGTCCCATCTTCAACCTCACCCTTATGCTTCGCTGCCTCCTCCTGCTTGGTTGCGCCGGCCTGTTCACAGGCTGTATCCACGTGAAACTCGATCCGGTCCAGGTTCACGCCACCGTGGATGTGAACGTCAAGATCGACCGCGCGCTCGAGGATTTCTTCGGCGCCATCGACCAGAAATCCACGACCATCATCACTCCCGAAACCCAGCCGTGATTCCCATGAAAACGTATCTCCTTCGTTTCCTTTTTGCCGCCGTGTTGATGCTCGGCGTCGTCCCCTTCACGCAGGCCCAGGATCTCGGTGCGATCCGCTCGCGCATGGAGAAACGTATCGGTCAGATCGATACACTCAAAACGCAGGGTGTGCTCGGCGAGGACAACCGCGGGTTTCTCTCTGTTCGCAGCGGTGACGACCAGGGAGTCGCCGCCGCCGAGAACGCGGATCGCGCGGCCGTCTATGCAGCCATCGCCCAGAAGGCCGGCTCCAGCGCCGACGCGGTGGGCAAGGCACGCGCCAAGCAGATCGCGGCCGCCAGCGCGAAAGGCGTGTGGGTGCAGGCCGAGAACGGGCAGTGGGCGAAGAAGTAAGCGACGCGAGGCTCGGGCGCGGGCGGATGATCGTTCAGATCATCATGCCCGCGACGCAGGCGGTGAGGAAGCAGGCCAGACTGCCGCCGAGGAGCGCGCGACCGCCGAGGCGGGCGAGGTCGCCGCGTTTTTCGGGGGCGAGCGCGCCGATTCCGCCGACCTGGATGCCGATGGAGACGATGTTGGCAAAGCCGCAGAGCGCGTAGGTGAGGATGATGAGCGCGCGTTCATCGGTGAAGGTGCCGGCGGACTTCATCTGGCCGAGTTGCAGGTAGCTGATGAATTCGTTGAGGACGGTGCGCGTGCCGAGCAGTTGTCCGGAAACCATCAGGTGGCCCGGATCGATCCCGATGAGCCAGGCGACGGGGGCGCAGATCATGCCGGCGATGAATTCGAGGGAGAACGTCCGGTAGACGCCGCCGGTGGTTTCGGCGATCCAGGCGTTGAGGCCGAGCGGGGCGCCGATCCAGTCGGCGAGCAGGTGGTTGGCGAGGGCGACGAGGGCGGTGAAAACGATGAGCATGCCGGCGATGTTGAGCGCCAGCTTCAGTCCGTCGGTCGTGCCCGTGCAGATTGCATCGAGGGCGTTGGCGCCGAGTTTTTCGCGGGGCACGCGCAGGTCGCGGTCCACGGAGACGGTCTGCGGCACGAGTATCTTCGAGATCATCAGGGCGGCGGGGGCCGAGATCACCGACGCGGTGATGAGGTGGGTGGCGAAACGGATTTGTTCGGCGGGGTCGCCGCCGCCGAGAAAACTGATGTAGGCGATCATCACGCCGCCGGCGATGGTGGCCATGCCGCCGACCATGACGGCGAGGAGTTCGGAACGGGTCATCGAGCCGAGGTAGGGCTTGATGAGCAGAGGGGCCTCGGTCTGGCCGACAAAAATGTTGGCGGCGGCGGAGAGACTCTCGGCGCCGGAGAGTTTCATCGTCTTTGAGAGAACCCAGGCGAAGGCGAGGACGATTTTTTGAAGGATGCCGAGGTAGTAGAGCAGCGAGGTGAGAGCGGAGAAAAAGATCACGGACGGCAGCACGACGAGGGCGATGCTGAAGCCGTGTTTGTCCTGGTTGGCGAACGAACCGAAGAGGAAGGCGGCGCCCTCGTTGGAGAAACCGAGCAGGCGCACAAAAAAGCCGCCGGCCATTTCGATGAGCGCGCGCACGGGACCGACGTGGATCACGAGGGCGGCAAACACGAGTTGCAGGAGCAGTGCGGAGCCGACCAGCCGCCAGTCGATGGCGCGGCGGTGGGTGCTGAACACGACGGCGACGCCGGTGAACACGAAAAGCCCGAGCAAGCCGCGCGCGATGTGAACGAAGGTATCCATTGTTGTTATGCCGGTCGTAAACCTAGCGACTTCCATGCCCGTCAGGCTTGCACGAGCGGACCGTGAGGTAGAAAGATGCGGGTATGAACCTTCAGGAACGCCTTGCGGAGTATTTGGGGAAGACGCCGGATGTGAGCGGCGCGCTGTTTGTCGCGGCCAACGCCACGGTGGTCGGCGACGTGAAACTCGGGAAAAACAGCAGCGTGTTTTACGGTGCAGTGCTGCGCGCGGACATCAACCGCATCACGGTGGGCGAGGGGAGCAACATCCAGGACAACGTGGTGGTGCATCTTTCCGATGATGCGGGCGTGCAGATCGGCAATGACGTCACGGTGGGGCATGGCGCGATCGTTCATGCGTGCACGATCGAGGACGGCTGCCTGATCGGGATGGGAGCGACGATTCTTGATCATGCCCGGATCGGAGCGGACAGCCTGGTGGGCGCGAGCGCACTGGTGCCGCAGGGATTCAGTTGTCCGCCCGGTTCACTGGTGGTGGGCGTGCCGGCGCGCGTTGCGCGGACGTTGTCGGCCGAGGAACGGCAGGCGGGGCGCAAGCTGTCGGCGAAATATGTCGAAGTGGCGAAGGCGCATGCGGCGCATCACCTGGCCAGCGTGAGAAACGTGTAGCGCCAGCGGTCGTCGCGGCTTTCGCGCCGGGCGGTTTCGCGGGTAAAGTGCTTCCGCCAGTCGGGGAAGAACGTGTCGCCGTCGTCGATGGTGGTGTGGACGAGCGTGAGGTGCAGAACATCGCCGTGGGCGAGACCCTCTTCGTAAACGCGCTGGCCGCCGCACAAAAAAATGTCGCCGCGCAATGACTGCGCGAGGGCGAGTGCCCCGGTGAGACCGGCGGCGGAATTCACGCCGGCGGGAAGTTTTTCCGGATCCTGGGTGATCACGATGACGTCGCGTTCACGGACGCAGCTCGGCCATTCGCCGAATGAGCGCGAACCCATGATGACGGTGTGGCCGCGGGTTTTGTCCTGGAAAAATTGGGTGTCCTCGGGGATCGACCACGGCAGGCCGCCGTGACGGCCGATGACGCGGTTTTCGGAGCAGGCGACGATGAGGTGGATGGCTTTGGGCACGGGCGGCGGAAGGACTGGCGAAGCGACGGCGCGGGGTTGGGGTGGATCAGCCGGCGAAGTTTACGACGACGGGGGCGCGTTCAAAGTGTGCGGCGGCGAGCAGAGGTTCCGGCCGCATGGCGCCGAGCCGGGCGACCTGGGCGTCGGGCACGATTTGAAGACGCGTGGCGAACTGGGTGGCGATGTCGTTGTAGTAGGCGCGGGCAAGGGCGATGCGTTGCTCGGTCTCGACGAGTTGCGCATGGAGCTCGCTGAAGCCGGACCGGGCTTTGAGGTCGGGGTAGCGCTCGATCACGGCGCGCAAAGTGCCGGCGATGCCGGCGAAATCGGTTCCCGCGGCACCGACGGGGGTGGCGGTCAACTGGGCGCGCAGCCTGGCGACGGCCTCCTGGGTTTCGCGTTCATGTGCGCCGAGGGCGGACACGGCGGCGACCAGCCCGGGGATCAAGTCGTGACGGCGCTTGAGTTGGACATCGATGAGTGAAGCGCCCTGCCGCACGCGTTCGCGGAGACCGACGAGACTGTTGTAAACCATCCAGATCCAGGCGGCGCTCCAGATGACGAGATAACCCACGAGGAGGGCGCCGGCGATTTCGGGAGTGGTCTGCCATTCATGCGCCGCGGGTTCGAAAGTGATCATCAGTGGCACGGCCGCGATGATGAGACCGAGCGCCCACCAGAACCACGACCAGCGGGAGAGGCTGGATTTGACGTGTTCCTCCGTGCGCAAGGAAATGAGGAAGAGAGGCGCGTCGTCCTGCGCGGCGATCTCGGGTGCGACGACATCGCTGCGTTCGCGGGCCGGACCGACGACGTAGACGGACGCGTGCAGCGGGATGGCCTCCTCGGTGAAACGACGCCGGTAGTCGGAGTGGGCGATGGCGTCGGACGGACCCTTGGCGTAGTAGAGCGGATGGTTGTCGCCGACCGTCTCGTCGTAGACGGTGAGCAGTTCGTGTTTTGCACCGTGGGGTTGCACGAGCACGACGCCCTCGTCGTCGCGCAGATAAAACGGAATCGAGTAGCCGCCGCTGGCGACGGTTTTCCAACCGCTTTCGCGGCGGGTGGTGCGCCGGCCCTTGCTGTCGGTGCGGGTGACGGTGCGCGACCAGTGTTCCTCGACCTTCCACACGTAGAGCACGCAGGCGCAGTGAGCGAGATGGCTGGTGAGCGGTTCTTCGCTTTCGGCGGTTCCCTTGAGCTCCACCATGCCGATGAAGACGCCGAGGGTTTTTGATGTCGGCATGTCGTGCAGAAGGCGTTGACGCCGGCGCATGCGGAGACTGGCCCAGAGGCAGGCGGCGGCGAGGAGGGAGCCGATCAGGACAACGATCCGGGCGTCATTCATGGTGGTGAAGGTGGTTGTGGGGCAAATGACCGGCTTGGCAATACGCGGGACGTTTTCCGGGCTTCCGTCTTGCGGCGCAACCGTGATGATGAGGCGAAGTCACCCCATGCTTTCCTGCCGCAACCTCACCGTCCGCCCGAAACCCAAGGCTCCTGCGCTCGTCCACGGCGCCACCGCAGATTTTCCCGGCGGGGGGCTGCATGCGCTGATCGGGCCCTCGGGTTGCGGGAAGACCACGCTGCTCAAAGGCATCCTGGATATCCTGCCTTCGGAAGGGGAGATTTTGCTGCACGGCCGGCCGCTGGCTTCGCGTGACGCGCTGTTGCGTGAAGTGGCGTTCGCGCCGCAGTTCAGCATCGCGCACGGCAAACTCACGGTCGCCGAGGCGGTGGGTTGCTCGCTGAGGCTGTATCAGAAAATCAACGACACGGCGCTGGCCGCGCGCAGCGGGGAATTGCTCCAGCTGGTGGGACTGGCCGAACGCGCCGACACCCTGGTCGAGAAGCTCAGCGGAGGACAGTTGCGCCGCCTCGGACTCGCGTTGGAGCTGACGACGGATCCGGCCTGCCTATTGTGCGACGAAGTCACCAGCGGTCTGGATCCGCGTTCGGAGGACCAGATTCTCGCGGTGTTAAGGGCGCTGGTGGAGCGCGGGAAGACGGTGGTGTGCGTGATTCACAATCTCGCGAAGCTCGATCAATTCGACACGATCACGGTGGTGTTTGAAGGCGCGGTGGTATGGCAGGGGCCGCTGGCGGCGATGCTGGACCACTTTGGAATCGCGGATGCGCTGGAGCTTTACGACCGGTTGAGCGAACAGGAGCTGCCGCACTGGCGGGAGCGCTGGGCGGCGGTGGCGGTTGAAGAAGGGACGGCGGCGATGATGGAGCCGGTGGCGAGCGGTGCGGGGAGGGTTGCGCCCGAACGGCCGACGGGGCTCTCGCAGTTGTGCACGCTGCTGGCGCGGCGCTGGCGATTGCTGGTGAGGGATCGCGGCTACCTGTTGCTCACGCTGGCGATTACTTTCGGGTTTCCCTGCCTGGTGGTGATTTTTGCGCTCGGCGGATTGCCGCAGTTGAAAGGCCTGGCGCTGGAGACGACCGGAGGGTTTTTGGAGACGCTGCAAGCGCGGGCGGAATACCGGCAGTCGGCGGCGGAGACGGCGACGCTGGTGTCGGGGTTGATTATCTTTCAGGTGATTCTGCTGTGCCTGATGGGCAGCAACAATGGCGCGCGTGAGATCGCGGCGGAGCGCGGGCTTTATGAAAAGGAACGCATGTCGG
The DNA here is from genome assembly GCA_945868215.1 of Opitutus sp. GAS368. Taxonomy (GTDB): domain Bacteria; phylum Verrucomicrobiota; class Verrucomicrobiia; order Opitutales; family Opitutaceae; genus Rariglobus. Next base: position 1,787 of record CAMBLN010000108.1, on the reverse strand, counting down.
GACTGCGGCCGGCGGCGTATGCGTGGTCGAAGCTGATTTACACGGCGCTATTGGGGGCGGCGCAGGGTGCGTGGATGGCGGTCTTCGTGAAATTGTTATGCGAGTTTCCGGGCGGGTGGGGGGCGCAACTCGCGGTGCTGGCGGCGACCGGGGCGTCGATGAGCGTGGTGTGCCTCGGGTTGTCGGCGATGTTGTCGTCACCGGACAAGGCGTCGCTGCTCTCGATTTATCTGGTGGGATTCCAGCTTCCGCTCTCGGGGGTGGTGCTGGCGCTGCCGGCGGCGCTGGTGTGGGCGGTGAGGCCGTTCATCGCGACCTACTGGGGATGGGCGGGTTACCTGACGGCGATGACCGAGTCGCGGTTTTATGATGCGGTGGCGACCCTGGACAAAGGCTGGCTGGCCACGCCCGCGGCGGCGGTGGCGGTGCTTGGCGCGCATTTGCTCACGGGGGCGGTGCTGGTGTTTTGGGGTTGCCAGAAAAAATGCTGGCCGTGACCTTTTCGCACTACCCCATGTCGTCGATGTCGATGCGTTTTGTGTCCCGCTTTTTACTTTCGGCCGCCTTTGCCGCGTCGCTCTTGCTGGCTTCCGGCTGCGGCCGGTCGGGAGAGCCTTTCCCGGTGCGGGCGTTTTTATCAGCGCCTGATAATCTTCAGGGCAACCGGTATCAATTGGAGGCGGAAATTGATGCCCAACTTAACTGGCGGGAGGGGGTCGGCCGGCTGATCGCGGTGCGGACGTTGCGCGAAGATGCGCGACTGCCGGTGTTTATCGCCGACTCGATGAAGGCGAACCTGCTGGTGGCGCAGCGCTACCGGTTTGACATCACGGTGCGCAAAGGCGGCCTGCTTTATGTCGAGCGTCTGAAAAAACTCTGACCATGCGCCGCCCCATCGCCCTGCTTTTTGCCCTGACCGCCGCCGTTTCGGTTTCACGCGCCCAGTCGGATTTGTTTCCCGTGCCCGGCGGGGCCTCCGGTGCCGCAGGGGCACCCGCGGCGGCAGCGGATGCGGCCGGCAACGCGACCGCCAACCGCACGGGCGCGCGCGCGGGGGCCACGGAGTCGCTGGCGCGCGCGGTGAACATCAACAGCCTCGAAAGCGGCACGCTGCTCCAGATCATCAGCCAGGCGTTCGACACGAACTCGGATTCGATCAATCCCGAGGACGGCACGATGAACTGGAAGGGACATTCCTACGATCTCGGCCAGTTCCGGGTATTTCGCGGACGCTTCGAGCGTTACCTTTCGCTGCCCGAGACGAGGGACCAGGACGTGTATGCGGCGACCTTGGACGAGATTTTCAAGCTGCTCTCGACCCGCACGGCCAACGGATCGCAGGAAAGCGTGGTAGAGGCCTGGAAGCTCTTGTATCGGGCATCCGAATACGACGCCGACGGAGGCAACAGCCTTGGCGTGGCCAACCAGATTTTCAACGCCTGGCGCATCCGCGATGAAAAGCAGGCGTTCAGCGTGACGCAGACCGAGCTGCAGCGCATCCGCCGGCAGCAGTCGGCCAGCGTGGTGTATGCCGGCGACACGATCGCGTCGGAAACGGGCCGCGGGGTGGCCGACGCGACCTCGAGCGCGTCGATCCTGGGCAATCTCGCCACCGGCGGGGCGACGGCGGGCAACGCAGGAACGACCACGACGACCACTGGAAACGGAGGCACCACGACGACGACCGGCGGAGGCGGGCAGACCAACAACGGCAACGCCAATGCCAACCAGCCCCGCCAGACCATCGGCGCAGGCACGACGGTCGGTCCCGTGGGGCAACTCTTCCG
>CAMBLN010000107.1 GCA_945868215.1 Opitutus sp. GAS368 | reverse complement strand
CCGACCTCCCGCCGTCGGAAACGTGAAATCCCCTTCACCTGCCGGGTGAAGCTCTTTTGTGTTCGAAACCTCGTTCATACGCATCACTTGCAGCAGCTTCCGTGTCAGCCGCTTGGTTCAACTGCGGAATTTAGGTTGAAATGCTCAATAACCCGCCTTACCTAGCCCGACTACGGGCGTCTTTGGCTCGGCGGGTTCATGTTTGGCTTTCGCTCAAAGCGGCCAGCCAATGCTCAAGCCGATCTCGAATAGATGCGTGTCGAGATCTTCCAATTCTACATCTGTGCCGAGCACTGAAAACGTGGCATCATCGTTAAGCAGGTAGCGATAACCGAGCGTAACCGCCGCATTCTCAGTAAGCTGAATGTTAAGCTGAGCGCCTGCACCGTAACTGAAAACCCAATCGTTAACTGAATACACATAACTGCATGGTTAGTGGTCAAATAAAAATACACCTCTCTGTGTGTAAACCTCGTTGTGTTTATTTCGTAGAATGTCTGCTTGGAATTTACCCAAGCATTTGCGACGACGCTGCGGATTCTTCGTGCTGAGCGAAATCTCAGCCAAGAACGCTTGGCGGAGCTTTCAGGGTTACATCTCAACTCCGTGGGTTTACTCGAACGAGGCCTGCGCGAGCCTAACCTTTACACCGTTTTCCAATTGGCTGCCGGATTGGACATGAGTCCCGCTGAACTCGTCCAAGCGGTTTCTGCGCGCCGTCCTTCTGTTAAAAGTCGCTCCGGGCAGTGACCGCGTAGCAAGTCAAACCCTTCACAGCGCCAGGCGGATGCCTTTGCGGAGGTAGGTGGGGACGTCGAGGTCCTGGCCTTCGAAGAGGTTCCGGTCGGTCTTGTCGAAGTGGCCGCGGCTTTCGACTTCGTTGAAGGCAAACTCGTCCTGCGCGACCGGGAGCTCGGCGGTCTTGGGCGCTGATTTCGCGACGGGCGCGGGTTTGCTCTCGGCGGCGGTCGGCGCAGTGGTTTCGGTCTCGATGGGCAACTCGCCGGCGGGGCGCACGGCAGGTTGCGGGATGGCGCGGGTCGGACGGGCCAGCGTGGACGGACGGCGCGCGGCGCCGCCGGCGCGGGCGCCGATGTCGCTCGTGCCGAGCACGACCACTTCCACTTTTCCCTGCATGTCTTCGTCGATGACGGCACCCATGATGACGTGCGAGTCGCGGCCGAATTGCTCGGTCACCGCCGTCATGATTTCGTTGACTTTGGGCAGCGTGAGATCGGTGCCGCCGACGATGTTCACGAGGATGCGGTCGGCTTTGCGGGCGAACTCGGGGGTCGCGAGCAGCGGGCACAGTTTCACGCCTTCGATGGCTTCTGCGACGGCGTTTTCGCCGCTTCCGCTGCCGAGCCCGAAGAGCGTCTTGCCGCCGCGCGTGTGGAACGCCTGGCGGAGCGTGGAGAAGTCGAGGTTGATGAGTCCGGTGCGGAAGAGCATCGACCAGATCGACTTCACGCCGCGCCCGATCCACTCGTCGGCACGCGCGAAGGAATCGAGCGCGGTTTCGCCTTCGTCGGCTTGCTGGAGGAGGATGTCGTTGGGGAGCGGGATGACGGCGTCGCACACTTTGCGCAGCGCGATGAGGCCTTCCTCGGCCTGCTTCACGCGGCGGCCGCCTTCGAAAGTGAAGGGCAGCGTGACGAAGGCGATGACGAGCGCACCGGATTCGGCGGCGATTTCGGCGACGGCCGGGGCCGCGCCGCTGCCGGTGCCGCCGCCCATGCCGGCGACGAGGAACACGAGGTCGCAATCCTTGACGACGGCGGCGATTTTTTCGCGGTCGGCTTCGGCGGCGTCGCGGCCGAGGTCGGGGTCGCCGCCCGCGCCGAGTCCGCGGGTGACGGAGGAGCCGATGAAAATCTTGTCCTGCACCGGCGAGTTGCCGAGGGCTTGGTGGTCGGTGTTGATGACCGCCATCTGGAGACGGTCGAGGTTCTCCATCTTGAGGCGGTCAACCGCGTTGGAACCGGCGCCGCCGATGCCCACGACTTTGATCGCGATGGTGCGGTCGGTGAGGATCTCGTGGCTGAGGGGAAGTTCGTGGGGATTCATGGCGTGATCCTCGGGTTAAGCGGTGGCGAAGAGTTTCTTGACCCAACTGGTCGCACCGGCGGCGCGGCGGGGAGCGGCGAGATCACCGCGGGAGCTGATGCCGTATTGCAACATGCCGAGCACGCTGGTGAAGCCGGGGTCGCGGAGGTTTTCCGCCACCCAACCCGGAGGTTCGCCGAGGCGGGCCTGGACGCCGAAGACGCGGGCGGCGGCTTCGTCGATGCCGGGGAGTTTGGAGGTGCCGCCCGTGAGGATGACGCCGGCGGCGGTTTTTTCGGGGGAGAAGGCGGGGCCGAGTTTTTTGCGCACGACTTCAAACAACTCGGCGGTGCGGGCGGCGGTGATCTGCTCGATGGTGTGGCGCGGGAACTTGCGGTCGCCGATGGCGAAGTCGCCGTTGAGCCAGATGGTCTCGGCGCGGTCCTTGGTGGCGACGGTGCCGCGGCCGAAGCGGAGCTTGAGTTTCTCGGCCTGGCCTTCGGTCACGCGGAGGCCGAGGCTGAGGTCGTTGGTAAGATGGACGCCGCCGACGGGGACGACGCCGGTGAGTTGTGCGCAGCCGTCGCGGTAAAGCACGTAGTCGGTGGTGCCGGCGCCGACGTCGATCACGAGCACGCCGTTTTGTTTGTCCTCGGCGGAGGCGAGCACGGTGCCGGAGGCGAGACTGGAGAGGATCAACTCCTGCACGCGGAGGTTGAAGCCGCGGATGACGTGGAGGTTGTCGGCGATCTTGCTCTCGATGCCGTGCACGGTCCAGTAGCCGACCTCAAGGCGCTGGCCGACGAGGTGCTCGGGATCGGGGATGTTGCGACCGTCGAGCCGGAAAGGGCGGCGCAGGTGGTGGACCACGGTGCGGCCCTCGGGGAGGTTCTTGGCCTTCGCGAGGCGGCAGACGGTGTCGATGTCGGGAGAGCCGACGAGGTTGTCGGCAGCGGAGACATTGACGGCGGCTTCATTGTAGAAGCCCTCGAGGTGTCCGCCGGTCTGGGCGAGATAGACCTCGTCGATGCGCGTGCCGGCGCTGGCCTCGGCGGCCATGAGCGCGCTGTGGGTGGCCTCGCTGGCGGCCTTGAAGTCGGCGACCGCGCCCTTGATGACGCCGCGCGACTGGCATTCTCCGACGCCGATGATGTGAAGCGTGCCCTGGGTGACCTGACCGATGAGGACGCTGACTTTCGAGGTGCCGATTTCAACGGCGCCGATGAATTTGGTTCTAGAAATCACGTTGCGAAGGAGAAGAGTTGCGCGAGGGAATGGAAAAAAGCGAAGCGCCTGCGGACGGGCCCGGGCGGGCGTTGGAGGCTGAAGAGGGACGGGGCGAGTCGGCGTGCACGGTGTCGAAGGCGACCGGCACCTGTTTGTCGCCGATGGCGAGGTTGACGGACTTGAGGCGGGCGGTGGCGTTCTGGCGGCGGGTTTCCTCCATGATGTAGTCGAGGCGGGCGAGCTGGCGGTAGAAGCTGTCCTGCGAGGAACCGAAGGTGATGACGTCCACCTCGGCGGACTTGACCGCGAGCGTGCGGTCGAGGGCGAAGCGGGCGAGCGACACGATCCTGAAGGTGCGGTAGAGCTCGGGCGCGGAGACCTGCGCGGTGCCGAGCAGGTCGGCGACGGCCTCCATACCCTCGATGCGGGAAAACGCCGCACCGTCGCGGATGAGTTTCACGCCGTCGATATAGGGCAGGCCGCCGGCCATCGCCGAGTCGTATCCAAATCCGGAATACACCGTGCCGTCGCGGGCAACCATGAAGGCAACCGGCGCGGCGTCACCGATCAGCGCCATGACCCGCGCGACCGGCGTGCGCTCCTGCAACGTCACCACGAGCACGTCGGGGAACTTGCGCTGGAGAACCGCCTTGCTCACCTGTCCGCTTTCTTCGAGGAGGCGCTTGAGATCGGCCAGATCCAGCTGCATGAGGCTGGAATCCTTGGGCAGGTCCAGGGTCCGCTGAACCCAGGCCTGATCGAGCACGCCGTCGGTGCGCACGGCGAAATCACGGATCGGCGCGCCCTTGGTCGGGGAGGTGATGCGCGTGGGGTTGGTGCGCCATAGATGGACGATTTCGTAAACGCCCCAGGCGGATGCACCCAGCACGAGCACGAGGCCGATGATGTTGCCGATGGCCATCACGAGCCGCTTTTTTCCCTCGCGGCCCCAGGTGCGCGGAGTGACCGGCTGGGGAATATCTCTCCAGCTGCGCGTGGGCGGGGGATTGAGGCTCGACTGGCTCATGGATGGACGGTTTTGCGGCCGGCGCGAAAACGCTGCACAGCCGGACTCACCAATTCACGGACCAACGCGGTAAAATCCAGCCCGGCGCAGCGCGCGCTCTTGGGCAAAAGACTGGTGTCTTTCATGCCGGGCAGCGTGTTGATTTCCAGCAAATAAAGGGGGTTATTCACATTTTGCTCACAGAGGATGAAATCCACCCGCGCGTAATCGCGGCAACCGCAGGCCGCAAAGGCCGTTTCGGCGGCTTTTTGCACGGCCAATGTCTGGGCCGCGGGAAGGGGTGCTGGAGCCAGATACTCGGTGGCACCAGCGGTGTATTTACTGGCGTAGTCGTAAACGCCGGATTTGGGCCGGATTTCGATCACGCCCATCGCCTTGCCGTGGAGAACGCCGACGGACAACTCGCGACCCGCGAGGCGCGGCTCGATCATCCAGTTGCCCCGGGTGATCGCGGCCAGCGCCGACGCCAGAACGGCCCGATCGGTGGCGACAGTGAGCCCGACGCTGCTGCCCTCGTCGCTGGGTTTGACGACAACTTGTTCGCCGAGAGACGCGATGACCTCGTCGGCCGAAGGTTTTTGTGCGGCGACAAACGACAGGTGGCGGGCAACGTTGACCCCGCGCGCGGCGGCGGCGGCCTTGGTCGCGACTTTATCCATCGTGAGCGCGCTGGCCGCGGCATCGCAACCGGCGTAGGTCACGCCGGCCGCGTCGAGCAGACGCTGCATCCCTCCATCCTCGCCGAACGTGCCGTGCAACGTGGAGAACACGACATGCCTCGCCGGATCGAGGCCGGCCGGCAAGGCATCGGCTTCCACGCGAAACACCCGCGTCGGGAACGTGCGCGCCAGGGCCAGTGCCGACGCCGCGCCGGAGCCGAGTGACACCTCGCGTTCGGCTGAAGTGCCGCCGCAGAGCACGGCGATGATGGGTGTGCGGTCGGGGATTGTCATAGAACGTCCTTCCATTGTTTGCCGTAGAGGAGCACCTCGGGTTCGAGTTTAACCCCCTGGGCCTGCTCGACGCGGGCACGCACGCGTCGCACCAGTTCGATCACGTCGGCGGCGGTGGCGTTGCCACGGTTGACTATAAAATTCGCGTGCACGGCCGACACCTCGGCATCCCCCACCCGCGCGCCCTTGAGTCCGCTCACATCGATCAACCGCCCGGCGGAGTCACCTTGCGGATTTTTAAAAATACATCCGGCGCTCGGCTCGCGCGGCTGGGATTTTTGGCGCTTGTCCTTGTAGGCGTCGATCTGTCGCGCGATGTCCGCCGCCTCGGATTGGGAGGCCGGCCGGAGCAAAGCACCCAGCGCGATCGCGTCGTGCAACTCAGCGCAGTGCCGGTAGTCCACGTGCATCTCGGCTTTCTTCAACGTGCGCATCTCGCCGTCGAACGTCATGAGCGTGACCTCTTCGACCACATCGAACATCCAGCCGCCCATCGCCCCCGCGTTCATGCGCAACGCACCGCCGACGTTGCCGGGAATCCCTTCCAAAAATTCGAATCCGACCAGACCGGCCTTGGCGGCGAGTCCGCACAGGTTTTTCAAACGCAATCCCGCGCCCGCCCACACACGGCCGTCGGGACGCGGTTCAAACGTTTCCCAAGCCGGCTGTCGCAGGCTCACCACGAGTCCGTCCACGCCTTCGTCGGGCACCACGAGGTTTGAACCGCGCCCCAAAACGATCACCGGCAAACCGCGCGCCTTGGCGGTTTTCACGAGCGCCTGCAAGTCCGTGACCGAGGCCGGCTCGGCGTAAATACGCGCGGCACCGCCGAGTCCCATCGTGGTTTTGCGCGCGAGCGATTCCTCGCGTTTCACCTTGGTCACGACCGACACGGTCGCGCTCAACACATCGGCCAGCGAATCCCAACGCGTCGCGCCGACCGCCGCCAGCCACTCGCGCGCCATCACATCGATGTCACCCGCGCCCACAAACACCACGAAGTCGCCCGGACGGTGGTCGGCCGCGAGCGCGGCCAGCACGGCGGTGCTGTCGTCCGGATGATAAACCAGCGGAAGCGACGGCGCGCTTTCCCGCAACTGGACGTGAAGATCGCCGCTCGTGCCGCCGGCCACGGCCGCCTCGCCCGCACCGTAAACATCGAGCAGATAAATCGCGTCGCCGAGCGCCAGTGCCGAAGCGAACCCCGCGAGAAATTGCGCGGTGCGGCTGAACCGGTGTGGTTGAAATACCACTACAAGCCGGCCGTCGGTGCACTCGCGCAAGGAGGCGAGCAACGCATGGATCTCCGCCGGGTGGTGCGCATAATCCTCGATGACCGTCAGCTCGTCGTTGTTGAGCAACACCGCCTGCCGGCGGCGCACGCCCGGGTAATCCGCGAGCACGCCGCCGGAAAGCCCGTCCACACCGACGACCTGCGCGGTCGCCAGCGCGGCCGTGGCGTTGAGCGCGTTGAACCCGCCGATCGCCCGCACGAGCGCCGTCGGAAACGGAAAACGCCCGCCCAACGCCAGCTCAAGCTGACCGCCCCGCGCGGCGTTGACCGTCGCGTGATAATCGCCGGTGAGCCCGAACGTGATCGCCGGATGCGGGAGTTGCACGGTCGCGCGGCGCGACAGATCGCAGGCCGCGTTCACGAGCACGGCGCGTTTGGTGCGCGCAAAAAGATCGCGGAACGTCGTCTCCAACTCGGCCGCCGTGCGATAATAATCGGGGTGGTCCCAATCGAGATTCACCGCGACGGTGATCTCCGGAGAAAACCGCGCGATGGTGCCGTCGCTTTCATCAATCTCGGCGACCACCCAGTCATTCGTGCCGGCCGAGGCGGGGGCGATGGAGTCGGACGCAAACAGCCCGCCGAGCACGTAACCCGCCGGAAAGCCCGCCGTGCGAAAAACCGAGACCAGCATCGCGGTCGTGGTCGTCTTGCCGTGGGAACCGCACACGGCGATGAGCCGGCGGTCGCGGGTGACCTCGGCCAGCAATTCGCCGCGACGCACGACCGGCAATCCGCGCGCATTCGCCTCGGCGACCGCCGGATGACCTCCCGCGATGGCCGACGAACACGCGACCAAACCGCAACCCGACGGAATTGCGCCCGGGCCGGTGATGACCACGCCGGCGCGCAGCAATTGCGCGCGCATCGCGTCCGTCATCGCATCGTCCTCGCCGCTCACGCGCCAGCCGCGTTGCGCCAGATAAACGGCCAGCGGACCCACGCCCATGCCGCCGACTCCGGCGCAATGCACGGCGTTCACCTCGCGGCCGAATAATGTGGGCAATGTCGTGCTCATGCGGCGGGGCGGCGGGCGGACGTGAGGCTTTCGAGATCGTCCAGAATGAACGCGAGCGTGGCCGCGTGGTCGAAGCGGCGGAGTTGCTCGCTCATGCGCCGGCGGCGGTCGTCGTCGCGGAGCAAGGCAAAGACTTCGCGGCTCAACTGCTCCGCGTTGCCTTGATCGATCACGATGCCGCCGGCCTCCTTGGCAAACCACTCTGCGTTCGCGCGCTGATGATCGTCGGCCGCGTGGGGATACGGCAGCACGATGGCGGGCGTCTCGCAGCGGATGATCTCCGCGATCGATCCCGCGCCCGCGCGGCCGATCACCAGATCGGCGGCGGAAAGCAGCGCGGCCACCTGGTCGCAAAACGGGCTGAACACCGCCGTGATTTTTCCGCGCTCCGAGTCGCCCAGCGTGAGCACCTCGGGGATGCCCTTGCCGAGGCCGGTCACGCAGTAAAGCTGGATGCCCTCGAGGGCGAGATGCGGAAGCTCGCGGCGCGCCCAGTCGTTGAGCACGGTGGCGCCTTGGCTTCCGCCGAAGATCGCGAGGACTTTTTTCGAGGGATCGAGGCCGAGCAGACGGCACGCCTCCTCGCGCGGCAAGCGGGTGATCTCGCGACGCACCGGCAGGCCGGCATGACGTATCACCTCGTTGGATACTTTGGGCAAACCGATGCCGGGCGGCAGATAAACGCGGCGGGCGAAACGCGCGAGCGTGCGCACGGCCCGGCCGGGAACACGATTGGCCTCGTGCAGGGCGACGGGCACGCCGCGCATTTTTCCGGCGAGGATGATGGCCGCCGTGGTGAAACCGCCGAAACCAAAGATGCCCGCGGGGCGGTGCTTGCGCACAAGCCCGAGGCTGACGAAGAACCCCTTTGTCTGGGAAAAGATGAAACGCACGAATCCCGCCGGATCCTTCGCGAAGGGCGCGCCGGGAATCGGCACGAAGCGGAGGTGCGGGTATTTCTCCACGAGCCGCGCATCGACGCGTTTTTGACTGATGAGAAGAATCGCGGTGTGGCCGCGCGCGGCCAGACCGTCGGCCACGGCGATGCCGGGGGAGAGGTGACCGCCGGTGCCGCCGCAGGAGAGGATGAAATTGCTCACGACAATTCCTCCATAGAACGGCGTCCGCCGCCGAGGCCGGTGCGCGACCAAGTTCGCTGTGTATTGAGAATGATGCCCACCAGAATACCCATGAGAAGCAGGTTGGAGAGACCGGCGCTGATGAACGGAAGCGACATGCCCTTGGTGGGCAGCAACCCGGTGACGACTCCGAGATTGATGATGGCCTGAAGGCAGATGAGCAGCACCGTGCCCGTCACCAGGAGGTATTGAAAAAGATTAGGCGCCCGGCGCAGGTGTAAGAAGCCGGCGATGAAAATGATCGTGAAGACCGCGACCACGCCGAGTGTGAAAACCATGCCCAGTTCCTCGCCGATCACCGCGAAGATAAAGTCGGTGTGCGCCTCGGGCAGAAAATTCATCTGCTGCCTCCCCTGCCCCGCACCCACGCCGTCGGTGCCGCCGACCGCGAAGGCCAGCAGCGACTGCCAGAGCTGGTAGGTGCCCGTCTGCCGGTTTCCTTCGACATCCAGGTAGGAAAGAAAACGCCGCAGCCGGTTCGGGTTATTGAGAACCAGCAGCGTAAATCCGCCGACCGCCATCGCGATCGTGGGCAGGACATAGCGCCACTTCGCACCGGCCAAAAAGAGCAGGACTACGCCCACAACCAAAACGAGGGCGGCGGTGCCGAAGTCCGGCTCCAAAATGATCAACCCCGCGAAGACACCAATGATACCGAGAGGGAAAACATAGCCGCGTTTGAACTCGCCGATACGCGTCTGGTTAAGAGCGAGATAATGCGCGAGGCAGAAGACCATGGCGATTTTCGACAGCTCGGAAACCTGCAGACGGATCGGGCCGAGACCGAGCCAGCGGCGGCTGCCCTTCACTTCCACGCCGATGCCCGGGATCAGCACCAGGCCCAGCGCCAGCAGCGCCACCCCGCCCACCAGCCACACATGGCGCCGCGCGTATTCGAGATCGAGACGGCTGACGACAAAGGCCGCAAACGCCGCGCCGAACACGCCGACAATCTGCTTGGTCAGGTAGGAATACGGTCCGCCTTTGAACGAAACCGTGGCGCTGAAGAGGATGGTGAGTCCGAGGAAGACCAGGGCGATGGCGCAGACGACGATGACCGCGGCGGGGTTGAACGAGAAGCGGCCGCGAGTCGGGTCGGGCGCGGATACTTCGTGGACCATCTGGGCGGGTTCCGGGAGATCGCGGGTTGCGTGCGGTGGTTGAAAGAAGCAGGACCGGTTTTACTCGATCTTGGGGGCGCCGGATTCTTCCACGCGGATGATCGGCGTGTCGCTGGAGCTCGAAGGATTGGCGAACGGAGAACCGGCGTCGGTGGACGGCGCGGGCGACTCGATGAGCGGCGAATCAAAGAGCGGTGACGACGGGGCCGGAGCCACCGGCGCGGCGGGCGTGAACGTCGGTGCAACGACCGCGGGCTTCGCGGCGGGAGCCTGCCAGCCGGGAACTTTCAATGTCTGCCCGACGCGGATCTTGGTGGGGTCGGCAATGTTGTTGGCGGTGGCGATCTCGCCGACCTTGACCTGATATTTTTTGGCGATGCCGCCGAGGGTTTCGCCGGATTTGACGACGTGGGTGAACGAACCGGACGAAGCCGCGGGGGCGGAAGGAGCAACGGCGGACGTGGTGGTGGCGGCGGGTGCGGGCGCGGCGGACTTGCCGGAGATGACGAGCTTCTGGCCGAGTTGCAGCGTGGAGTCGGCGCGCAGGTTGTTAGCGGCGGTGAGCTGCTTCACGGTGAGCCCGTGTTTTTTCGCGATGGCCCAGAGATTGTCGCCTTTGACGACGGTGTAGCTTTCAGCGGCGGCGGCGGGCGCCGGCGCCACCACTTCGGCGGCGGCGGCCGTGCCGGGGCGCGTCGGGCTGAAGCGCACGGGCGCGAGGTCGGCGGCGGGCGCCGGGTCACTCATCGTCGAACCCATTTCGGAGGCGGCGAGCGGGGACGAGTCGGAGCCGGTCACGGATGCGGAGGCGGCCGGTTTTTTGCCGGTGGAGCGACAGCCGGGAATGGCGAAGATGAACAGGAACACGGCGGCGTGGACGGACATGACCACACCGAATATTTTAACGAGTTTCATAGATGCGTTTTGTTTTGGAAATTTGAGACAAAGATTAGGCTTAGACGACGGTTGCGCCCACATTATTCACCAGCGCGACGAACTGCCGTCCGCGGTCCTCGTAGTTTTTGAACTGGTCGAAACTGGCGAACCCCGGACTGAGCAAAATGTTATCGCCCGAGACGGCGATTTCGGAGGCGCGACGAACGGCCTCATTTATATCTCCGCACACCGTGTGCGGGAGACCGCAGACGCCGGCAAACGTGGCCAGCACATGGCGCGTCTCGCCGATGAAGAAGGCGTGTTTCACCTGCGGGGCGAGCCGGCGGACAAACGCCGCGACGTCGCCGCCCTTGGACTTGCCGCCCGCGATGAGCAGCACCGGGCCGGCAAAACCGGCGACCGCGGCCTCGACGGCGTGAAAATTG
>CAMBLN010000106.1 GCA_945868215.1 Opitutus sp. GAS368 | reverse complement strand
GCGGCGGCGTAGGAGCTTTGTTCGCGGGACGGCAGGCTGATGGCGAGGAAGTGTTCGCTGCCGTCGATGGTAAGGGGAGTGGAGGCGGAGGTCGAAGGGCGAGAGGCGAGAGGCGCTGGGCGCGGAGCAGGGGCGGCGACGGGTTTGGGAGCGGGGGCTTCGTCGAGGTGTTCGCTGACGCCGCGGAGGCGGGGGCCGATCCAGAGGAGCGGAGAGGCGGGGGCGTTGACGAAGGCGAAGGCGGGCTGGCCCTTGAGGGCGGTGACGAGTTCGCGGAGCTGGGCGCGGGTGAGCTGGACGAAAGGCGGCGGAGTGGCGGCGCCGCCGCAGAGACGCTGGAGGACGGCGAGCGCGGGGAAGAGGGCGGGCGCGGGTGTGCCGGCGGGGTCCAGCTCGATTTTTACCGCGATGGCGTCGCGGGGGGCGGAGGCGGCGAGGTTGGGCGGGAGCAGGAGGCGCAGCATTTTAAGGGAAAGCCGATGAGGCTAAGAGTAACCTATTGGGTTACTCTTGGTTTGGGCCGGGGAGGGCTGGGGGCGTTTATTCGGCGGAGTTTTCTTCGAGAAAGTCGCGGAGACCTTTTTCGGCGCCGAAGAGGACGAAGATGTCACCGTCGGTGAAGGTTTCACCCAGGCTGATGACGCCGAGGGTGCGGCGGTTGATCTCGGTGTCGCCGGCTTTGAACAGCTTTTCGAAAGGGCGGGGCTCCTTGCGCTTGATGGTCACGAGGCGGACATCGTGTTTTTTGAAGTGCTCGGCGGTTTGGGAGAGGTTGCGGCCGACGAGGGAAGTGGGGACGTCGGCCTCGATGATGGCGTGGCCGCTGCCCATGTCGAAACCGTCGACGACGCCACGCATGAGCAACGAGTGGGCGAGGCCGCGGGCGGCGACCTCTTCGGGAACGACGAGACGGTCCACCTTCATGAGCCGCAGCAGGCGGGCGTGCATGGGCGAGAGCACGCGGCAGACGATGCGTTTGGCGCCGAGCTCCTGGGCTTTCACGGTCATGGCCATGGAACACTCGAAGTCGTCGCCGATGGCGACAACGACGGCGTCCATCTCATGAATGGCGAGGCGGGCGAGCGGGGAGGTGTCGGCGAAGTCCATGACGACGGCGGCGCCGACCTCGTCTTTGATGAGGGAGACGTTTTCTTCGCGACGGTCGATGGCGAGGACCTCGGCGCCGAGCTGGGCGAGGTTAAGGGCGAGGTTTTTGCCGAAGACGCCGAGGCCGATGATGCAGCATTTCATGGTGAGGAAAAAGGGACGGGAATCAGGTAAGGACGACGTTGGTCTCGGGGAGACGGTAGCCGGTGGCGGGACGTTTGCGGATGAAGGAGAGGAGAAAGAGAAGGACGCCGATGCGGCCGACAAACATGGCGGTGACGAGCACCCATTTGGCGGCGTCACCGACCTGCGGGGTGACGCCCCGGGTGAGTCCGACCGTGCTGACGGCGCTGACGGCCTCGAAGGTGAGATCGGCGGGCGACAATTCGGGGTGCAAGGCGCAGAGGGCGGTGGTGGTGATCGTGATGAAGCCGACGGCGAGCAGGACGATGGCGAGGGCGCGATTGGTGACGTCCTCGCCGAGACGGCGGCCGAAGGCCTCGATTTCGGTGCGCCCGAGCAGGACGCGGCGCACGGCCATGAAGGCGACGGCGAGCGTGGTGGTTTTGATGCCGCCGGCGGTGCTGGACGGACTGCCGCCGACAAACATGAGGAACATCATGACGGCGGCGGTGGCTGGCAGGAGGGAGCCGACCGGCGTGATGTTAAACCCGGCGGTGCGGGCGGTGACGGCGTGAAACAAGGCGGTGAACCAGCCGGAGCCGTTGGCGACGCCGTGGCCGAAGACGAATTCGGTGAGCCAGATGATGACGGTGCCGCCGGCGAGCAGGGATAACGTGGTGAAGAGGACAATCTGGCTGTTGGTGGTCAGCCTCGGGGCGACTGCGCTGCGCAGTCCGAGGAAGCGGGCCACGCGGGCGAGGGAGACGAGCAAGAGGTTTTTCACCACGGGAAAGCCGATGCCACCCCCGACGATGAGAATCATGATGATTGAAAAGACGGAGGTTTGTCCGACGAGCGAGGCGTCGGCGAGACCGTTGCCCAAGGTGGAGAAGCCGGCGTTGCAGAAAGCCGAGACGGAGTGGAAAAGAGAGAAGAACGCCGGATCGGCGCCGGCGGATCCGCCGGCAGAGAGGAACAGGTAGATGGCGATCGCGCCGACGATTTCGGTGACGAGGGTGAAGCCGACGATGACGCCGAGGACGGTGCCGATGTGGCCGAGGTTTTCCTCGCAGAGCAGATCCTGAAGGGCGATGCGGTTGCGCAAGGTGACGCCGCCGGCGAAAAAATACGCGAAGAAATAGGTGATGGTCATCACGCCGAGTCCGCCGACCTGGATCAGGCCGAGGATGATCCATTGGCCGTGGCGGGTGAACGTTTGTTCCATATCGACCGTGATGAGGCCGGTTACGCAGACTGCGCTGGTGGCGGTGAAGCAGGCGTCCACCCAGCCGATGCCGGACACGGTGGCCTGGGGGGTTTTCAGCAGGAGCGTTCCGAGGGTGATCAGGAGGGCGAAACTGAGGATGAACACCATGCCCGGGCTGAGACGGCGGCCGGAGAGAAAGCTGTTGCTGCGCAAGGCGCGCAGGCCGGTGAGGATGACGAGGGTGAGTTGGGTGGCCGCCAGGTAGATAACGGTGATGGTTGACCCGGGGAGATCGGTGCGTTGTCCGATCCAACCGAGAATGGGTTCGCCGAAGAGCAGTTCGACGGCGGCGGCGAGAGCGAGGATCGCCTCGAGGTAGCGTTCGCGGAGGAATCGCAACGGGCGGGACTGGACGGCGAAGCGCAAGACCTCCTGGACAACAAAGGCGGTCAGGATGGCTGCGGTGATGGCGCGAACCAGGATGCGCATCTCGTCTTCCATGGGCCAGCCCATGACCGCGACCAGAAGAGCCAGCGCGCTTGCGCCGCAAAAGACGGTCACCGGATTGAGGACGGAGATGACGAGTTCGCGGTGGCGATCGGAGATGGGCAGGCGCATGGACGGAGCGGAAGTAGAACGGCGCGGAGGAGGCTCGTCTAGGTTTCTTGAAGGGTGGTGGGCGATAGAGTTCGCATCGTGCGGTCGAAAACAGAAGATTTTCCGGGAATAAGCCGGCGGGTTGCGGCTCTCACGCACAATGGGTCAGGATGCTTTCACTCAATTGGTCGATGCTCACTACGCGCCGCTTTATCGCTTTGCGCTGAGTTTGGCGCGGAATTCGGCGGACGCGTGCGACCTGACGCAGCAGACCTTTTACGTGTGGGCGACCAAGGGGGCGGCGTTGAGGGATGCGTCGAAGGTGAAGACCTGGTTGTTCACGACGCTGTATCGGGAGTTTTTGCGCGGGTGGAGACGGGGCACGCGGATGACGGCGATCGAGGATCTGCCGCCCGGGGAAAACGACGTGCCGGCGGCGGAGACGGACCTGGCGCTGAACATGGATGCGCAACTGGTGGTCGAGGCGTTGCAGGAAGTGGACGAGGCGTTCCGGGCGCCACTCACTTTATTCTATTTGGAGGATATTTCGTATCAGGAAATCGCGGACATGCTGGAGGTGCCGATCGGCACGGTGATGTCGCGGTTGTCGCGGGGAAAAGCCCAGTTGCGCGCGGCGCTGGCAAAGAAGGAAACCGCGCAAAAAGTCATCCCGTTTCCGGGAGCAGGAAGAAAAACGTCATGAACAGTAACGAAGCCAAATTTATTTTGCAGGCGCGGCGTCCGGATGGAACGGACGACGCGGAGCCGCGTTTCGCGGAGGCACTGGAGCAGGCGCGGCGTGATCCGGCGCTGGGGGAGTGGCTGGCGCGCGAGCAGGGCTTTGACGCGGCGGTCGCGGCGAAGCTGCGGGCGGTGCAACCGCCGGCGGAGTTGCGCGCGGCGATTCTGGCGGGTGCGCGGGCGAGCCGTCCTGCGGAGTGGTGGAAGCGTCCGCAAGTGCTGGCGATGGCGGCGAGCGTGGTGATCGTGTGCGGGCTGGCTTTGGCCTGGCCGGCGATGCGGCCGGCGGCGACGGTGGATCAGCTGGCGATGGGCGTGATGGGCGAGGTGGATGGGGACGCGCATCATGCGGCGATGCCGATGCCGCGCGGGGAGTTGCGCGCATTGTTGACGGATCCGGCGGCGAAGCTGGTGGCGGGGTTGCCGTTTGATTTCGAGCAGTTGAAGGCGGACGGGTGCCGGTCGCTGACGATCGGCGGACGCGAAGTGCTGGAAGTGTGCTTTGAGCGCGGAGGCAGCGGATTCCATGTCTATGTGGCGCGGAGAAGGGATTTCCGCGGGGATGCGGAGCCGATGTTCAGGGAGCGCGGGGCGCTGGCATCGGTGGCATGGGCGGATGCGAAGCACGCGTATGTGTTGGTGTCGGACGACGGTGCGGCGGCGTTGAGAAATGTTTTTTAAATAAACGGGAATAGGCGGCGGAGGCCTGTGCTCTCATGGGCATACATTTATGTCATCCATTGCTTATCAATCGTTGTCCGGTTCCTTGCGCGTGGCGAGTTGGGTGGTTCGCGTGATTGTCGCGATCATCCTTTTGCAGACGCTGTTTTTCAAATTCTCCGGTGCGCCGGAGTCGGTGTATATCTTTGAAACCGTCGGCCAGGAGCCGTGGGGGCGTTACGGCTCGGGTGTCGCCGAGTTGATCGCGGCGGTGCTGCTCTTCGTGCCGGCGCTGGTGCCGGTGGGGGCGGTCATGGCGCTGGGCGTGATCAGCGGGGCGATTTTTTTCCATCTCACGAAGCTCGGGATCGTGGTGCAGGACGACGGCGGGCTGTTGTTCGGGCTGGCCCTGGTGGTGTGGGCGGGAAGCGCGTTTGTCGCGTGGGTGCACCGCAAGGACCTGCCGGTGATCGGATGGAAACTGTAACCTCTCAACTTAACGCATCATGAAATCAATCATTCGGCTGGCGGCGGTGTTCTGCGTGCTTTTCTCGGCGGCGGTGTTGCGGGCGGAAAAACCCGTGAACACGACCTTCACGGGCGTGGCGATCAAGGGTTACGATCCGGTGGCTTATTTCACGGCGGCCAAGCCGGTGAAAGGCAGCGCGGATTTCAAGCACGAGTGGAACGGGGCGGAGTGGCGGTTTGCGAGCGCGGCGAATCGCGATCTGTTCAAGGCCGAGCCGGTGAAATATGCGCCGCAGTTCGGCGGTTATTGCGCGTGGGCGGTGAGCCGCGGCTACACGGCGGGGATTGATCCGGATGCGTGGAAAATCGTGAATGGGCGGCTTTATTTGAATTACAGCGCGAAAGTGCAGGCGCAGTGGGCCGAGAATATTTCTGGCAATATTCAGAAGGGTGAGGAGAACTGGCCGAAGATTTTGAAGGACTGACCTATTTATTCGACCATGATCAAACCGGGTATTCGGGACAACGTGGCGGCGCTGCGCCAAGGGGTGGAGTTGCTGGCCGGGCTTTCACCGGATGCCTATGCGCGGCGGACGCCGGCGTGTTTTAACAGCTCGGCGGGAGGCCACATGAGGCATGTGATCGAGCATTACCTGGGGTTTCTGCAAGGCGCGGAGACGGGTGAAATCGACTATGAGGCGCGGGCGCGGGATCCGTTGATCGAGAGTGATCCGCGGTATGCGGCGGCGCAGTTGGAGGCTATCGGCGAGCGGTTGGAGCGGTTGGAAGCGGACCGCGAGGTGCGCGTGCGGGCGGAGTGCGCGCCGGCGGAGACGGTGATGTGGGGCGGGTCGTCGGTGGTGCGCGAGCTGGAGTTTTTGCTCAGCCACACCGTGCATCACTACGCGTTGATCGGGGTGATCTGCCAGCTGGGCGGGCATAAACTGCCGAAGGATTTCGGAATGGCGCCCTCGACTCTGCGGTATTTGCAGGCGCAGGCGGTTGCATCGTCATGTGCACGCTGACTTGGCGGGCCGCGGCGGAGACGGGCGGCTACGATTTGTTTTTTAATCGCGACGAACGACACACTCGGGCGGCGGAGCGCGCGCCAGCCGGGCGGAGGACGGAGACGGGCGTGCGTTATGCCGCGCCGGAAGACGGGGATCGGGGCGGGACGTGGTTGATGGTGAATGAGCACGGGGTGACGGTGGCGTTGTTGAATTATTATCCGCGCGGGGTGGTTGAGGCGGGTGAGGAGAGTCGGGGGCGGCTGCCGCTGGTATGCGCGGGGTGTGCGCGGATCGATGACGTGGTGCGTGCGATGAGAGCGGTGGAGTTGGGGAAGTATGCACCGTTTCATCTGGTGGCGGTGGATGAGGGCGGTGCGTCGGTGTGGTTGAAGTGGGACGGGCGGGCGATGCACGAGGCGGAGGCGCCGGAGTTTTTGACCTCGTCGTCGTTTGAGCCGGAGCGGGTGCAGGCGGCGAGGGCGGGGCGGTGGGCGGCGTGCACGGAGCGGACTCCGGAGGGATTGGCGGCGTTTCAGCGTCAGCATGATCCGGAGGCGGGCGCGGAGTCGGTGCTCATGCGGCGGCCGGATGCGTGCACGCGGAGTGTGTGTGCGGTGCGGGTGAGGGAAGGCGTGCGCGAGTTAAGTTATGAGTCGATGACCGGTGGGGAAAACAAGGCGGTGCGGTTATGAGCGCGATGGAATGGGTGGAGGCGTATTTATTGGACGGATACGGAATGCTGGCGCTCGTGGCGCTGGCGGGGGCGACGTTGGTGAGCGAAGATCTGGCGTGCATCGCGGCGGGGTTGCTGGTGGCGGCGGGGAAGCTGGCGTTTGGGCCGGCGGTGGCGGCGTGTTTTGCGGGGATTTTTATCGGGGATCTGTTGCTGGTGGGGGCGGGGCGGGTGCTGGGGCGCGGGGCGCTGGCGCGGTGGCCGTTGCGCGGACGGGTGTCGGACGCGGCGGTGGCGCGGGCGGAGCGGTGGTTTGCGGAGCGCGGGGCGTGGGTGATCGTGGCGAGCCGGTTCATGCCGGGGACGCGGCTGCCGACGTATGTGGCGGCGGGGGTGTTGCGGATGCCGTGGGGGAAGTTTGCGCCGTGGTTTGCGCTGGCGTGCGCGTTGTGGACTCCGCTGCTGGTGGGCGCGGCGGCGTGGGCGGGCGAGGCGGTGCTCGGGTGGTTTGAAGTGTGGACGCAGGCGGTCGGTTGGTTGTTGGTTACGGGCGTGGTGGTGTGGGCGGTGGCGACGATAGGAGTGCGGGCGGCGACGTGGCGCGGGCGGCGGTTGTTGCTGGGCAAGTGGCGGCGGCTGACGCGGTGGGAGTTTTGGCCGCGGTGGGCGGTGTATCCGCCGGTCGTGGTTTATTGCTTGTGGCTCGCGGTGAAGCATCGCGGTGCGACGGTATTCACGGCGGTGAATCCGGGGATCGGCGCGGGCGGGGGGCTGGTGGGCGAATCGAAGAGCGAGATTTTGACGGGTCTGGCGGGGGCGGGCGACGCGGTGGCGGAGTGGGTGCGCGTGGACGGGGGCAATGCGGAGGCGCGGTGGGACGTGGTCAAGGGGTTCGCGGAGACGCACGGGTGGCCCGTGGTGTTGAAACCGGATGTGGGCGAGCGCGGGTGGGGCGTGGTGATCGCGCGTGACGAGGCACAGGCAAGGGCGGCGCTGGCGGGCGAGCCAGGCGTGTTGATCGCGCAACGGTATGTGGCGGGGGTGGAGTTTGGTGTATTCTATGTGCGGATACCGGGGGCGGAGCGCGGGGAGGTTTTTGCGGTGACGGACAAGCGGATGATCGGGCTGACGGGAGACGGGCGGAGCACGCTGGAAGAATTGATTCTTGGGGATGAGCGCGCGGTGTGCATGGGGCGGTTTTTCTTGGAGAAATTTGCGGAGCGTCTGGATGAAGTGCCGGGGCCGGGGGAGCGCGTGGAGTTGACGGAGTTGGGCACGCATTGCCGGGGGGCGGTTTTCCTGGACGGGGCGGAGCTGGTGACGCCGGAGTTGCGTGCGGAAACGGAGCGGGTGAGCCGCGTGTTTGAGGGATTTTATTTCGGGAGGTATGACGTGCGGACAGCGTCGGCGGAGGCGTTTCGGCGCGGGGAGTTTACGGTGATCGAGCTGAACGGGCTGACCTCGGAGGCGACCAGTATTTATGATCCGAAGCACTCGGTGTGGTTTGGGTGGCGGGTGTTGTGCCGGCAGTGGGCGCTGGCGTTTGAGATCGGGGCGGCGAACCGGGCGCGCGGAGCGAAGGTGCTGACGTTGAAGGAAATTTGGGGGCTGCTGCGACGAGCATGAGCACGGAACGGTATGAGTTGAGGCTGGCGGCGAGTGCTGAGGACTTGCGGGCGGCGCAGCGGCTGCGGTTCGCGGTGTTCAACGTGGAGCTGGGCGAAGGGTTGCCGGGCGCGGAGGCGACGGGGCTGGATGCGGACGAGTTTGATGCGGTGTGCGATCACCTGCTGGTGGTGGAGCGCGCGACGGGCGTGGTGGCGGGGACGTATCGGTTGCAGACGGGGGCGGTGGCGGGGGCGTCGGGGTTGGGTTATTACAGTGCGCGGGAGTTTGAGTTTGCGATGTTCGAGGCGTTGCGCGGGGAGATGGTGGAACTGGGGCGGGCGTGTGTGGCGGCGGAGCATCGGAACCACAGTGTGCTGGGGTTGTTGTGGCGCGGGATCGCGGGGTATGCGCAGCAACGCGGGGCGCGGTATCTGGTCGGGTGCAGTTCGCTGACGTCGCAGGATGAGGCGGAGGGGCTGGCGGCGTATGCGGTGCTGGCGCGGGGAAGTCTGGTGAAAGAGGAATGGCGGACGCGTCCGCTGGAGGCGTGGCGTTGCGAGGCGACGGAGGAGGCGGTGCGGGCGGCGATGATGCGCGTGAAGATTCCGCGGTTGATGACGGCGTATCTGGCTGCGGGGGCGAAGGTGTGCGGAGAGCCGGCGATCGACCGGGAGTTCAAGACCATCGATTTTTTGACGTGGATGGATTTGCGGGCGATGCCGGCGCGGGTGTTGCGCAAATTCGCGGGGTGAGTTGGCGTGGGAGGACGAAATGGGAAAAATATGGAATAACGTGCGCGGGGCGGGGCGGTTGGTGGCGTTGCTGGCGGTGATCGGGTGGTCGGCGGTGCTGTATGCGGTGGATCGCGGGAACCGGCGCGACGCGGCGGGCAAGGCGCGGTGGTTGCAGGGGGCGTGTCGGCGGGCGCTGCGTGTGCTGTCGGTGGAGGTGGAGTCGCGGGGCGAACCGGCGCAAGCGGCGGTCATCGTGGCGAACCATATGAGTTATCTGGATATTCTGGTGATCGCCTCGCTGACGCCGGTGGTGTTTGTGGCGAAGAAGGAAGTGCGGGGCTGGCCGGTGTTCGGGTGGTTTGCGGCGAAGGCGGGCACGCGGTTTATTGATCGAGGTCGGCGGGGTGACGTGGCGCGAATCGGTGAGGAACTCGGGCCGGTGATGGCGGCGGGGCTGACGATTGTGTTGTTCCTGGAGGGGACGACGACGGACGGGAGCGACGTATTGCCGTTCAAGGCGTCGCTGCTGGAGCCGGCGGTGCGCAATGGCTGGGAGGTGGTGCCGGCGGGGTTAAGTTATGCAGTTCCGGCGGGGAGGACGGTCGAGAGTGAAGTGTGTTGGTGGGGGGATATGACGCTGGCGCCCCATCTGTGGAATTTTACGACGTTGCCTTGGGTGCGGGCGCGGGTGGCTTGGGGAGAGGGGTTGGTGTCAATTTATGAACAGGACCGGAAAGCACTGGCAGTCCGGTTGCGGGACACTTTAGTGAAGTTGCGGATTGAACACGGGTTTTGAGAGATACTTTTGAATAAACGCTCGTAATTGGCATGAATATCGCATCGCTTTGACAAGCAGGCTGGACATTTTTTACAGATACGCTCTTTTTTAAATCGTTTTGATTTGCCAAGCATTAGCGAAAAGCAGATTTCCTTACTCACTTACTACTCAGCTATGAAAACTATTCGTTTAGCCCTCCTCTCGTTCGCGACTGTCATTAGTTCGCTGGTTGCTTCCGCGCAACAGGCGCCCGCCCAAGCCTTCGTGGCTTCGATGAGCGGTTCCGCCACGGTTACCGCCCCGGGATCGACCACGGCGGCGCCGTTGGTGATCGGTCAGGTTTTGCCCGAAGGTTCCACGGTGATCACGGCCGAAGGCGGCAGTGTGTTGATCCAATCGCACAAGGGCATGGAGACCGGTCTCGGCTCGAAGGCGACGGCGGTCATTGGCACCCACAGCGTGAGCGCCGACGGCGTGCGCACGGCGGTGATTGATCTGAAGGAAGGCACCACGGTTTCCGTCTTGGATCCGAGCAAGCGTGCGACCAACAACTATGCGGTGCGCACCGCCAAAGGCGTGGCTGCTGCTCGTGGCACGGTCTATGCCACCACGGTGACGCTTTCCTCCGGTGGCCAAGTAACGGTGACGGTCAATACACTGACCGGCGCGGTGAGTTTTGCGATTGCCGGTGGCCAGACGGTCTCGGTGGCCGCAGGCAATTCGGCTAATTCCAATTCGACCGCCTCGACTCCCATTTCCACGGCACTTGCCGGGGCCACTGCTGCGGAGAAGGCTGAGTTGGTTGAAGCGTTCAAGCTGGCCACTACGGTGGTTACAATCATCGCGGTTAATGATCAGACTAATAATCAGATGACTGCTCTGGGAGCCACGGTTGGTACGGTTATTGATGAGATTCGGGCTAGTGGTGAAACAAACTTGGTAGATGCATTCCTTAAAGGTGTTTCAGCTGGTGTCGCAGCGGGCCAATCGGCAACGGTTGTCACCAGCCCGGATGGCACGGTGCAGTCGATCACTGCCCCGGCGCCTAGCTCGGGTAGCACCCCGGCTCAGACGATCGATATCACGATTGTCAGCCCGTCTTCGACTCCCTGATTTCTAGATTACGAATAGTAAAAAACCGGCACCTTTGGAGGTGCCGGTTTTTTTGTGCGTCAAGGTGGCGGATGGGTTGTTTGGCGGTGGGCGGGCGGAAACGTGGCGGAGGCGCCGGCGCGTCCTAAGGGAAGAGGGAATACGTGTTCTGTGGCCGTTATTCGGAGCGGGCAGGTGGTTCGTGGCGGACACGGCGGTCCGCCCTCCATTAAGGAGTGCCTCGAGATAACTGTGACCGTGGCACGGCGGCTGAGGGCCGGTTATTTTGTTTCGTCGATGAACGAAGTCTGGCGCGGGGCCTTGCGGGCGGCCAAAAGGGCGGCCTCTTCCTCGGGGCTGGTCGAAAGATGGCGGGGCGGGCGGGAGACGCGCTGGGCGACGGCGGATTCGCGGTCGGCGACGATGCGGTCGCAGATTTTGTGGATTTGCAGGCGGAGCCAGCGGGACGTCTGGCTCTTTTCGGAGTAGTCGGCGGGGCCGTAGTGATCGATGCGGCCGGCTTGGCGGAGGCGGTCGTTTTGCTCGAACTCGGCGGTCGAGTCGGGGTTGTAAACGGCGTAGGCACTGCCGCCGCCGCTTTTGACGACGGAGAAGCT
>CAMBLN010000105.1 GCA_945868215.1 Opitutus sp. GAS368 | reverse complement strand
GCCGCGTCCGATGTTGGTGGCGACGGCGGCACCGGTGACGCCCAGCTCGGGGAACGGACCCCAGCCGAAGATGAAGCACGGATCGAGGATGAGGTTGAGGGTGTTCGCCAGGATGAGCGTGCGCATGGCGAGCGAGGCGTCGCCGGCTCCGCGGAAAATGGCGTTGATAACGAAGATGAGGAAGACGGTGGCGTTGCCGCCGAGCATGACGCGGGCGTAGGCGGTGCCTTGAGCGACGACGGCGTCGTCGGCACCCATGACGCGGAGGATGTCGCCGGCAAACCAGCCTCCGACGAGGCCGATGCCGGAGGCGAGGGTGATGCCGAGGACGAGGATTTGTCCGGCGGCCTGCGCGGCGAGCTCGGGATTTTTTTCGCCGATGCGGCGGGAGACGATGGCGGTGGCGGCGAAGGAGATGCCGATGGCGACCGCGAAGATGAGCGACATGACCGACTCGGTGAGGCCGACGACGGCGATGGCGTCGCGTCCGAGACGTGCGACCCAGAAGATGTCCACGACGGTGAACAGCGATTCCATGAGCATCTCCAGGATCATGGGCACGGCGAGGAGCAGGACGGCGCGGTTGAGCGGGAGCGCGGTGTAGTCGTGTTGTTCGCCGCGGAGGGCTTGGGCGACGCTGCGCCAGAAAGATTGCGCGGGCGGGGAGGACGAGACGGCGGGGGCGGACATGGAGATGGTATCAGGCGGAGTCTTCGGCGCGTTCGAGCAGGCGGGAGAGGTGAGATTGTTCGGGGCCGACGCGGGCGAGCGCGAGGGCGCGTCGGTAGCTCTCGGCGGCGGCGCGGTGATTGTTCAGGCGCGAGTGGAGTTCGCCGGCCACGGCATGGAAGAGATGGAGCGAGTCGAGACGGTCGGCGTGGGCGATGGCTTCGAGTGCGTCGAGTCCGGCTTGAGGACCGTGGACGTGCGCGACGGCGACCGCGCGGTTGAGTTCGATCACGGGCGAAGGTTTCAGGCGGAGCAGGAGATCGTAGTGTGCGAGGATGCGCGGCCAGTCGGTCGAGGAGGCGTCGGGCGCGGTGCAGTGGAGCGCGGCGATGCCGGCTTGCAGGTGGTATTCGCTGGCGGAGTCGCCCTGGGCGGCGGCGGCGAGGTATTGGAGTCCCTCGTTGATGAGGCCGGCGTCCCACTTGGAGCGGTCCTGTTCATCGAGGCGGAGGAGCGCGCCTTTGTCGTCGAGACGCGAGGGAAAGCGGGCGCTGGTGAGCAGCATCAGCGCAAGCAACGCGTGCGTGCGCGGGGTGCGGCCGGCGGGATGAGAGAGCAGAAGAGTGGTCAGGCGGATGGATTCGCGGCAGAGATCTTCGCGGAGGAGGCGGTCACCGGAGGAGGCTTTGTAGCCCTCGTTGAAGAGCAGGTAGAGCGCGGCGAGGACGCCGTCGAGTCGCGGGGCGAGATTTTCGGCCTCGGGAAGTTCGAAGGCGATATTCGACTCCTGAATACGTTGTTTGGTGCGGGTGAGTTGTTTTTCGATGGCGGCTTCGCTGGCGAAGAAGGCGCGGGCGATTTCGCCGGTGCTGAAGCCGCAGAGGACCTTGAGCGCGAGGATGACCTGGGCGTCGGGAGCGATGGCGGGGTGGCAGCAGACGAACAAGAGGCGAAGGGCGTCGTCGCGGATGGTGTGCGAGGCTTCGATGGCAACGGCGGGCGAGGGGATGGTCTGCTCGATGTGCGTGATGATCGCCGGTTCCTTGGCGGCCGACATGTTGAGATGGCGCAGATGATCCTTGGCGAGGTTCATAGCGACGCGGGTGATCCACGCTGACGGATTGGGCGGGATGCCGCCCATCGACCACGTGCGCAGGGCGCGGAGGAGCGCTTCTTGCGCGATATCCTCGGCGAGCGAGAGGTGGTTGACGCCCAAAAGACGGATGAGTGCGCCGTGGAGGCGTCCGGTCTCGTGGCGGAAGAAATGCTCCACGAGGCCCGACGGCGTGTGGGACGCGGGCGGCGGAATGGGATCCGGGAAAGCCACGGATGTTTTCAGGATTTTTCCGAAGTCGTGGTCACGCCGAGGTGGCAGTCGGGAACCATTGAGCGGACCTCGATGACGAGACCGTATTCGAGGCCGGGATGGGCGTTGGCGATGGCGATGGCTTCGTCGAGTCCGCTTACGCGGAGCTTCACGTAGCCGCCGACGGATTCCTTGGTTTCGGAAAACGGGCCGTCGACGACACGTTGATGGACGGGGCCGGAGACAACGTGGATTTGCGCTTCGAGAGGCTGGCCCTCGGTGGCTTTGCCCTGCTTGAGAAGACCCTCGAATCAGGCGTTCCAACGGGTGATGAGCTGCTGGCGTTGCTCGGGTGAAAGGTGCTGGTGGTTTTCCGGGCCGGTGTTCCGGAAGAGGAGCATGTAAGGTTGGGTTTCCATGTGATTACAACGAGTAGCGGAGGCTGGAATGGACACGAATTTTGGAAAAGCGTTACTTTTGTGTCCGGAACGTCGGACGCCGTTCGTTGACTATCTGAAGACGTCATTACGACACACGAAAAACCTCAAACAAGGAGATCATCATGGCTCGCTACGTAGATGGATTTGTCATTCCCGTTCCGAAGAAAAAAATCGCGGCATATTTCCGTATCGCGGCCAAGGCGTCGAAGATATGGAAGGAACATGGCGCGTTGGAGTATGTGGAGGCGGCGGGCGACGATTTGAATGTAAAGATGTGCATGCCCTTTACGAAAGGCATCAAAACCAAGGCCGGCGAAACCGTGGTGTTTGCCTACATCACCTACAAATCGCGTGCGCATCGTGACAAGGTGAACGCCAAGGTCATGAAAGATCCGCGTGTTCATGCAATGTGTGATCCGAAGAAAATGCCCTTCGATCCCGAGCGAATGCTTTATAGCGGCTTCAAGGTCGTGGTGTCGGCCTGAAAAGTGATGAACGCAATGTCATCGGACGCCGCTTTGATGAGAAAACTCGGCGTGCTTCAGCGTGAGCTGGAGACGCTGGGTTTTGCGCTGGATTCGCGCGGCAGTCGCGAGGCGGCGGATGTCGCGCTCGCGACGTCGGCGCGACTCGGGGAGTTGCGTGAAGACTGCGGAGCGGGAGATTTTTCGGTGAGCGATGTCCGGATGGAGCCGGCTTGTTCGTTGAATTTGCACGAAACGTTATCATGAAAATCAATCGTATCCTTCCGGTGGTGGCGCGGTGGCTCCTGGGGCTGCCGCTGGTCGTTTTTGGACTGAATTTGTTTTTTAATTTTATCCCGCAGCCGGAGGTGCAGCTTCCGGAAAAGGCGGCGACGTTTGTCGGGGCGTTGGTGACGAGCGGTTACATGATGCCGATGATCGGAATCACACAGCTCGTCGTGGGCGTGTTGTTGCTTGTGAACCGGTGCGTGCCGCTGGCGCTGCTGTTGTTCGCGCCGTTCATCGTGAACAGCGTCGCGTTTCACATTTTCCTGGAGACATCGGGACTGCCGATGGCGTGCGTATTTCTGGCCGTTCACCTTTACCGGGCTTGGGTTTATCGGGCGGCGTGGCGTCCGTTGTTTGGGAAGACTGCGGTGTAAAGCCTGACTTTTATGTTTAAAAAAACACTGATAATCGCGGCGGTGCTCGTCGTCGTTTTTGTCGTCGTGGTGGCGCTGCAGCCGGCCGAATTTCGCGTGGCTCGCAGCACGTTGATCACGGCTGCACCCGCGACGGTCTTTGCCAAGGTCAACGACCTGCGCACGTGGCAGGCGTTTTCGCCATGGGCCAAGCTTGATCCGAACGCCAAGGCGACGTTTGCGGGGCCGGAGACTGGAGCAGGCTCGGCGTTTACATGGGTCGGTAACAGCGAGGTGGGCGAGGGCACGATGACCATCGTCGAGAGCCGTCCGAATGAGCTGATCCGGTTCAAGCTGGAGTTCGTAAAACCGTTTGAGGGGACGAACGACGCGGAGTTTACCTTCAAGCCGGTCGGTGCTCAGACCGAGGTCAGCTGGAGCATGAGCGGAAAGAATAACTTTTTCTTCAAGGCGGGCGGGCTGTTCATCGATTGTGAGAAGATGATCGGACCGCAGTTCGAGGAAGGACTGGCGAACCTGAAAGCGTTGTCGGAGGCGCCGGAAAAACCTTGATCGCGCGAATCAGGTTGCGCTGAAGAGGCGGGCTACGGCCTCGCGGCGGTAATCGAAGATGCGGTGGAGTGTGCGGCGCACCCACAGGGTGTGAACGAGATCGCCGAGCGGGCCGAAGCGAAGGGCGTAAGTCACGCGGTCGGTCATCTGCACGCCGCCCTCAACCGGGGCGAAGTGGTGTTCGTGATACCACAGCCGGTAGGGGCCGGCGCGTTGTTCATCGACGAAGAATGCGCCTTCGCGCACATGACGGATTTCGGTGAGCCAGCGCACGCGCACGCGGGGCGCGACGCGGATGCGGTAGGAGATGATCTGCCCCTGATACATCGCGGGTGGAGCCCCGAGAATTTCGAAATGCATCTCGGGAGGCGTGAGGGCGTTGAGGTTTTCAGGGGTCGAGAAGTAGCGCCAGACGCGCTCGATGGGTGCAGGGATGAATTGCGTGCGCTCAAGGGTGTGGATCATGGAGATACGGATCCACACGGAGTGCAGGCTAGCGGACTCGGCAAGTTCCAGAATCTGTTTTGTTTGGTGATAATCTGGATTTGCCAGATGATCCGGCCCAACCAAGCTGAATGCGTGACTCAGGCGGAACATATTTTGGACGAGGCTCGTCGAGCGGGAATCGATCTGGATTTGATGGATACGATTCTGAGCCAATCCGTCGAGGAACGCTGGCGGCAGCATGACGCGGCTTTAACGCTGGCTTTGAAACTTGAACAGGCCATGAAGGCTCGCGATGCAGGACTTCAGCACGTTGCTCAAGCGGCTCGCTGATGCGGGTCTGGACTTTGTGATCGTCGGCGGTTTTGCCGCCGTGACGCATGGTTCGTCGTATGTGACCCGTGACGTGGATATCTGTGCGCTGCTCACCGCCGATGATGTGGCGAAATTGCGCGAGGCTTTGGCTGAGTGGAACCCCAAGCATCGTATGACGCCGCAGAGACTCTCTTTCATCGCCCATCCACCGTCCGGTGTGCCGGTGAAGAATCTTTATCTGCAGACCGACAAGGGAATCGTGGATGTGCTTTCGTCGGTTTTGGGTGTCGGGGATTTTGAGCGGTTGAAGCGGAACGCAGTGGAGATCGAGGTGGATGGCTCGCGTTATCGGGTCATGTCGCTCAGCGATTTGATCACCGCAAAGGAAGCGATGGGGCGCGAAAAGGATCTGCTCACAGCCAAGGAGCTGCGAGCAATCGAGGCTAAGCGGAAATCAGGGTAGCCCGTTTAAGTGTAGGCGAACTCAGCCCACCCAAGTGCGGGCGTTTTGGAAGAGGCGGAGCCACGGGGCGTTGTCGCCTTCGGTGATCCATGATTTCGGGGCCCAGCTGTGTTGCACGGAGCGGAAGACGCGTTCGGGGTGGGGCATCAGGATGGTGACGCGGCCGGTTTTGGTGGTGAGCGCGGTGATGCCGTGCGGGCTGCCGTTCGGATTGAGCGGGTAGTGTTGCGTGACCTTGTGGTGGTTGTCCACGAAGCGGCCGGAGACCAGGCCGGAATCGCTGAAGGCGTCGGCGGCGGTGGCGGACGTGAACTCGGCGAAGCCTTCGCCATGGGCGATGGCTATGGGGAGGACGGAGCCTTCCATGCCTTTGAAGAAGATGCTGGGACTCTTCTCGATTTTCACGGAGGCGACGCGGGCTTCGAAGCGCTCGGACTGGTTTTGCACGAAGCGCGGCCAGCCTTCGGCGCCGGGGATGATGCTGTGGAGGTTGCTCATCATCTGGCAGCCGTTGCACACGCCGAGGGCGAAGGTTTCTTCGCGGGCGAAGAACGCCTCGAATTCGGCGCGGGCGCGGGGGTTGAAGAGGATGCTCTTGGCCCAGCCTTCGCCTGCGCCGAGGACGTCACCGTAGCTGAAGCCGCCGCACGCGGCGAGTCCGCGGAAATCGCGGAGGCTGATGCGGCCTTCGATGATGTCGGTCATGTGGACATCGACGGCTTTGAAGCCGGCGCGGGTGAAGGCGGCGGCCATCTCGACTTCGCCGTTCACGCCTTGTTCGCGGAGAATCGCGACGGCCGGACGGGAGGTGATGGAGTCGGACGGCGCGTTAGGGATAACGCGCCCTACCTCGGAGAAGTCGAAGGTGACTTTGGGGGTGATGCCAGGGTTGTGGCGATCGATGCGGAGGGAGTGCTCTTGTTCGGCGCAGGCGGGGTTGTCGCGGAGGGATGCGATGCGGCGGGTGACGTCGCTCCAGACTCCGCGGAGGACGGTGAGGTTTTCGTTGAGGATTTCCTGGCCGGCGCGTTTGACGCGGAGGGCGTGGTGTTTGTTGAGCGTGCCGATGCGGCTGACGCAGGTCTTGAGTCCGTTGGAGCGGAGGACGCCGGAAACGTAGTCGATGTCGTCGGCGCGGACTTGGATGACGGCGCCGAGTTCTTCGCTGAAGAGCGCGGAGAACGCGCTGTGGCTCGCGGGGACTTCGAGGTCGATACCGGTGTGGCCGGCGAAAGCCATCTCGACGATGGTCGCGAGGAGACCGCCGTCGGAGCGGTCGTGATAGGCGAGGATTTTTTGCTCGCGGCCGAGTTGCTGGATGGCGTTCCAGAATCCTTTGAGGTGATACGGATTGTCCACGTCGGGCGTGGCTTCGCCGGTCTGTGAAACAACCTGCGCGAGGATGGAGCCGCCCAAGCGGTTTTTGCCCTGGCCGAGGTCGATGAGGAGGAGTTCGGTCGCGCCGGCGTCGGTGATGAGCTGCGGCGTGAGCGAGAGGCGGATGTCGGTGACGGCGGCGAAGGCGGAGATGATGAGCGAGGTGGGCGCGGTGACGCGTTTCTGTTCACCGGTCACGGCGTCTTTCCAGACGGTGCTCATGGACATCGAGTCCTTGCCGACGGGGATGGTGATGCCGAGGGCGGGGCAGAGCTCCATGCCGACGGCTTTGACGGCGGCGTAGAGATCGGCGCCGTCGCCGGGGAGCGCGGGGGCAGCCATCCAGTTGGCGGAGAGGTTGACCTTGCCGATGTCGCCGACTTGGGCGGCGGCGAGGTTGGTCAACGCTTCGCCGACGGCGAGACGGGCGGAGGCTGCGGCGGAGTTGACGGCGACGGGGGTGCGTTCGCCCATCGACATGGCTTCGCCGGTGTAAACGTCGAAGGCGGCGGCGGTGACGGCGCAGTCGGCGACGGGAACCTGCCACGGGCCGACCATCTGGTCGCGGTGGATCAGGCCGGTGACGGTGCGGTCGCCGATGGAAATGAGAAACGTCTTGTCGGCGACGGTCGGGTGGGCGAGGACGCGGCGCACGGCTTCGGCGAGCGTGATGTCGCCGAGATCGAGGGCGTGTTGCGGGCGGGCGAGCGTGTTGGCGACGCGGTGCATGCGCGGCGGTTTGCCGAGGAGCACGTCGAGCGGAAGATCGATGGGCGTGTTGTTGAAATGCGGGTCGGTGAGGACGAGTTTTTTCTCCTCGGTGGCGGTGCCGACGATGGCGAAGGGGCAGCGCTCGCGTTCGCAGAGGGCTTTGAAGGTCTCAATGTGCGAAGGCGGAACGGCGAGCACGTAGCGCTCCTGCGATTCGTTGCACCAGATCTCGTGCGGGGCCATGCCGGGCTCGTCGTTGGGGACTTTGCGAAGGTCGAATTTGCCGCCGCGTCCGCCGTCGTTGACGAGCTCGGGGAGGGCGTTGGAAATGCCGCCGGCGCCGACGTCGTGGATGAAGGAAATGGGGTTGTCGGTGCCGAGGGCCCAGCAGCGGTCGATCACTTCCTGGCAGCGGCGTTCCATCTCGGCGTTGTCGCGCTGGACGGAGGCGAAATCGAGATCTTCGTTGCCGGAGCCGCTGGCCATCGAGGACGCCGCGCCGCCGCCGAGACCGATCAACATGGCGGGTCCGCCGAGGACGATGAGGTGGTCGCCGGGATTGATCGCGCCCTTCTGGATGTGGCCTTCCTGGATGTTGCCCAAGCCACCGGCGAGCATGATGGGTTTATGATAGCCGCGGAGTTCGGTGGTTGGGGAATCGGACGGCGCGTTAGGGATAACGCGCCCTACCTCGCGGGCAGGAACGGCGGCTTCGTAGGTGCGGAAGTAGCCGTTGATGTTGGGGCGGCCGAATTCGTTGTTGAAGGCGGCGGCGCCGAGCGGGCCATCGATCATGATGTCGAGGGCGGAGACGATGCGACCGGGTTTGCCGTGGTCTTTTTCCCAGGGTTGGACGGCGCCGGGTAGTTTAAGATTGGATACAGTGAAACCGGAGAGGCCCGCCTTGGGCTTGGAGCCGCGGCCGGTGGCGCCCTCGTCGCGGATCTCGCCGCCGGAACCGGTGGCGGCGCCGGCCCACGGGGAGATGGCGGTGGGGTGGTTGTGCGTCTCGACCTTGCAGAGGATGTGGATGGGCTCCTCGTGGGCGGCGTATTCGCCGGTCGTGGGGTTGACGTAAAAACGGCCTCCGACGGTGCCGGCGATGACGGCGGCGTTGTCCTTGTAGGCGGAGAGGATGCCTTCGCTGTGGAGGTTGTAGGTGTTCTTGATCATCTGGAACAGCGACTTGTCCTGCTTCTGTCCGTCGATGTCCCAGGTGGCGTTGAAAATCTTGTGGCGGCAGTGCTCGGAGTTGGCCTGCGCGAACATCATGAGCTCGATATCGTTGGGGTCGCGTTTGAGGCCGGTGAAGGCGTTGACGAGGTAGTCGATTTCGTCGTCGGCGAGGGCGAGGCCGAGGGACGTGTTGGCCTCGACGAGGGCGGCGCGGCCCTTGGTGAGGACGGGGACGCTGGTCATCGGGCGCGGCTGCTCGTGGCTGAAGAGGGCGTCGCAGGCGTCGAGGTCGGTGAAGACGACCTGCGTCATGCGGTCGTGGAGCTTGGCGCGGAGGATGGCGTGTTCGTCGGCGTTGAGGACGGCGGTGCCGAAATCGACAGTGTAGGCGATGACGCGTTCGATGCGCTGGACATCAACGAGGCCGCAGATGTGGGCGATG
Organism: Opitutus sp. GAS368; assembly: GCA_945868215.1. Lineage (GTDB taxonomy): Bacteria > Verrucomicrobiota > Verrucomicrobiia > Opitutales > Opitutaceae > Rariglobus. The sequence continues at coordinate 2,486 of CAMBLN010000105.1, read as the reverse complement.
TCGGTGGCTTTGGAGGACCAAGGGGAAATGGTGCCGGGGCGGGGGGCGACAATTTGCGTGAGGCCGGTGACGGTGACGGCGCTGCGCCGCGGACCGTAGGTGAGGAGTTTTTCGAGGACCTCGCGATGGGCGGGGGAGAGGTCGTTGGCCAGCTCCGCGATGTGGACGAACTCGGCGGAAACGGCGCGCGCGGGCAAACCGGCGGCGACGAGGTCGTTGAGCAATTTGTTAAGACGGAAACCGGAGAGGGCGGAGGAGCCGCGGAGGATCAACATGGTCGAAAAAATGGGTTTCATCTGAACAGGGCGCGGGACGCCTTGGCGATAGGGAAAACGCGCTAAATTCGCGGGGAACGGACGGACCAAGAGTAACCTATTGGGTTACTCTTGGATTGGTGGATTCTCAGGTTGAGATTGGGAAAGGATGGGGCACGGTGGAAATCTGAACATGACTCCTTTGGATTTTCGGAATACCAACGCCTTGTGGTGCAGTGTGCTGGCGGAAACGCTGGTGCGGTGCGGAGTGACGCAGGCGGTGGTGTCGCCCGGATCGCGGTGCACGCCGCTGACGATGGCGCTGGCGAGGCATCCGGGGGTTGAGGCGATCCCGGTGCTGGACGAGCGGTCGGCGGGTTTTTTTGCGCTGGGGCTGGCGAAGCAGAAACGGCGGCCGGTGGTGCTGGTGTGCACGAGCGGGACGGCGGGGGCGAACTACTATCCGGCGGTGATCGAGGCGTATGAGAGCGGCCTGCCGTTGATCGTGATCACGGCGGATCGTCCGCCGGAGATGCGCGATTGCGCGTCGGGGCAGACCATCGACCAGCAAAAGCTGTTTGGCGGGTTTGTGCGGTTTTACCACGAGATGGCTGTGCCTGAGCCGAAGATGTCGACGTTGCGTTATCTGCGTCAGACGCTCGCGCACGGCATCGAACGGGCGGGACAAGGGCCGGTTCACCTGAACGCGCCCTTTCGTGATCCGCTGGCACCGGTGGTGGATGACACGGCGAGCGGACTGGAAGGGGAGGATTGGGAGGCGTTTTTCACGGATTTTCTGGGGCCCAAGGTGGAGCCGTTCATCGGGGTGACGCTGCCGGCGAAAGGACGCGGGCTGGTGATCGCGGGCACGGCGCAGCCGGCGGATGGAGAACTGTGGAGCGAGCGGGTGTGGAATTTTGCGGAACAACGCGGATGGCCGGTGCTGGCGGATGCGTTGAATCCGCTGCGGTCCCACGCGTCGGGCAACGCGGTTTTGGTCACGACCTATGACGCGATTTTGAGGTCGCCGATGCTGGCGGAAAAGCTGCGGCCGGATTTTATCGTGTGCATCGAAGGCTGGCCGACGAGCAAGGTGTTGCGCGCCTGGATCGAAGAGTCGGGGGTGCCGGTGATGATGCTATCGGCGACGGAACGGAACCGCGATGCGTTGCACGGGCCGACGCAATGGGTGAGATGCGGCATCGAGGACGTGTTGCGCGCGCCCGTGGACGACGTGACCCCGGACGTTCGCGGTTATGCGGCGGCCTGGAGCGCGGCTGAAAAAGTGGCGCGCCGGGTGATCAATGCGAGCATGGCGGACGCGGTGGAGTTCGAGGGACGCATATTGTGGGAGCTGGCGCAGGCGCTGCCGGGCGGGACGCCGCTGTTTATCGCGAACAGCATGCCGGTGCGTGACGCGGAGTATTTCTGGCCGGCGAACCGCCGGGAGTTGCGGGTGCTTGTCAACCGCGGGGCCAACGGCATCGACGGCACGCTATCGACGGCGCTGGGGATTGCGCATCGGAACGCGCCGTCGGTGCTGCTGACGGGGGATTTGGCGCTGTTGCACGATGCGAACGGTTTTTTGTCGGTGCCTCACTTCAGCGGATCGCTGACCATCGTGCTCGTGAACAACCGGGGCGGGGGGATTTTCAATCACCTGCCGATCGCGCAATTTGAGCAGGAGTTTGAAAAATACTGGGCGACGCCGCAGTCGGTGGATTTCGCGAAATTATGCGCGGCGCACGGCGTGAAGCATGTGGTCGTGGCGGACGCGGCGCATCTCGCGGAGATCATGATGAAGCTCCCGGTGCGTGGCGTGCGCGTCCTGGAAGTAAGGACGGATCGCGCGAAAGACGCGGCGTTTCGGAAAAAGTTGTTCGCCGAAGTGGCGGCCACGCTGGGTTGAGCGCCGAGGAGGAGGAAGTTGCCTAGCACTACTCCGTTAAGTGACCAAGAAGAGTCTATGATGATACTGCCGGTGACTATGCGCCCGAGGCGTTCGCCTTGGTGTAAAAATCGGCCATGACGGCATCGCGATCAATGAGGCGTGTGACGTTGATCGTCCGTCCGCCCGGATCCCGGCGCCATGTGAGATCGTCGCAGAGAGCGGGCGCGGATTCTTCCGCGATCTTCAGCGCGCCGGGAGTGAGCGCCCAAGCGGAAACGGCAAGGTCCCAGATAACCTTGGACCAGCCCGGTTGATTGTCGCCGTAGGACCGCACGATGTCG
>CAMBLN010000104.1 GCA_945868215.1 Opitutus sp. GAS368 | reverse complement strand
CAACAACTTCAATCAATCCAGGTTTGTCACTTAATAAGTGACAAACAGGTTCGGCGATGTCGCGTTGGTGAATGCCGCCGAGGGTAAATTCAGTGGCGAGGTCGTGATGGGTGTGCAGCACCATGCGCGGGTGGAACTCGGCTGGCACTTCGCGTAAAAACGCCACCATCTCCTCACGCGTCCATGAGGGTTTGCGCAGATGGTAACTCATCAGGCCCGAGGCGAAGAGTTGCGCGAGCAGCGTGTGCTCGCGGGAATCTTCGGCTTCGGGGGATATGACGATGAGTTTCACGGCACGCATGATTCAACCGCCTTGGGTGGCTTGAATGACGAGGATGTGATCGGACGCCGCCAGCCTGCGCGTGGGCCACGTCGCGCGCGGGGCGACTTCGTCATTGATGGCGATGGCCACGCCTTTGCGGTCGGCGAGTCCGAGGTCTCGCACGAGATCGGCCAGCGCGAGGTCGTTGGCGACCTCGCGCGGCTGTTCGTTGACAAAGAGGGTCATGGTTTTGAGTAGCTACGAGCGTGAGCGAGTGGGGATTCGTCCACTCGCTCACGCTCGTGGCTACATTCGGATTTACTTCTTTTCCTCGAGATAAATCTCGCCGCCCTTGGCGTGGAACTCGTCGGCCTTTTCCTTCATGCCGGCTTCGATGGCCTCAACGGAGTTCAGACCGTGTTCATCGGCGTATTTGCGGATGTCGTCGGTGATGCGCATCGAGCAGAACTGCGGTCCGCACATCGAACAAAAATGCGCGGTCTTGGCACCGTCCTGCGGGAGCGTTTCGTCGTGGTATTCGCGGGCACGGTCCGGATCGAGCGAGAGGTTGAACTGGTCCTGCCAGCGGAACTCGAAACGGGCTTTGCTGAGCGCGTTGTCGCGGTATTGGGCTGCCGGGTGTCCCTTGGCCAAGTCACCGGCGTGGGCGGCGATCTTGTAGGTGATCACGCCGGTGCGCACGTCGTCGCGGTTGGGCAGGCCGAGGTGGTCCTTGGGCGTCACGTAGCAAAGCATCGCGCAGCCGTGCCAGCCGATGATGGCGGCGCCGATGCCGCTGGTGATGTGGTCGTAGCCGGGCGCGACGTCGGTGGTGAGCGGCCCGAGCGTGTAGAACGGAGCCTCGTCGCACCATTCGAGCTGTTTCTGCATGTTTTCCGCGATCATGTGCATGGGGACGTGGCCGGGGCCTTCGTTCATGACCTGCACGCCCCGCGCCCAGGCGCGTTTGGTGAGTTCGCCTTGGGTCTTGAGTTCGCCGAACTGGGCTTCGTCGTTGGCGTCGGCGATGGCGCCGGGGCGCAGGCCGTCACCAATGGAGAACGACACGTCGTAGGCGGCCATGATGTCGCAGATGTCGTCCCAGTGCGTGTAGAGGAAATTCTCCTTGTGGTGCGAGAGACACCACTTGGCCATGATCGAACCGCCGCGCGAAACGATGCCGGTCATGCGGCGCGCGGTGAGCGGGATGTAGCGCAACAACACGCCGGCGTGGATCGTGAAGTAGTCCACGCCCTGCTCGGCCTGCTCGATGAGCGTGTCGCGGAAAATTTCCCACGTGAGCGCCTCGGGGCGTCCGCCGACTTTTTCCAGCGCCTGGTAAATCGGGACGGTGCCGACAGGCACGGGGCAGTTGCGGAGAATCCACTCGCGGGTCTGGTGGATGTTCTTGCCGGTGGAGAGATCCATCAGCGTGTCGCCACCCCATTTGACGGACCAACGCATTTTCTCGACCTCCTCGTCGATGGACGAAGCGACCGCGGAGTTGCCGATGTTGGTGTTGATCTTAACGAGGAAATTACGGCCGATGATCATCGGCTCGAGCTCGGGGTGGTTGATGTTCGCCGGAATGATCGCGCGACCGCGGGCGACTTCGGAACGGACGAACTCGGGCGTGATTTCCTTCGGGATCGAAGCGCCGAAAGATTCGCCGGCATGCTGGCGCCAGAGGGAATTGCGCGGGCCTTCCTCGGTCATTTCCAACAACTCGCGCGAACGCTGAAGCTTCATATTTTCGCGGATGGCGATGAATTCCATCTCGGGCGTAATGATGCCGGCGCGGGCGTATTGGAGCTGGGTGACGATCTTGCCCTGCTTGGCGCGGAGGACTTTGTTTTGGCTGCGGTCGAAGAACTTGATCGCGTTGCGGCGGCCCTCGGCCTCGGCCTGCGCGCGGTGCGCTTCGGACAGATAACCGTCGTCGATGGGCTTGATCTCGCGGCCTGCTACTTCTTCGACGTCGCCGCGCTCAAGGATCCAGTCGCGGCGGATTGCCGGCAGACCCTGGGTGGCGTCGCCATGAAAGGACGAATCGCCCCACGCGCCGGAGGTATCGTAAACGCGCACGGCCTCGTTGGGGACCTCGGTGCCGTTGGGAAGCTTCGTCGGCGAGAGCTCGATCTCGCGCATCGGCACGCGAATGTCGGGGCGGCTGCCGGTGATGTAAACGCGGGTGGACGCGGGGAACTCGCGGCGGTTGGCCGAGGAGTCGGCGGCTTCGGTCTTGGTGGCGGAGGTGGACATGATGGTGGGTGAATTGAGGGCCGCGGCCGACAACGCCATCAGGAGTTCCGGACCCGAAGCCCGGTGGGCGACGAATCCCGTTTTCCCTTCGACGGTGCTAACCGCATCAGGTTCGAAGGCTTTAAGGACGGATCGTGTCCCAGTCTCAGCCCGACGCCTCGGGTTCGCCTAAACAAATGTAGGGTTACCAACACGCGGAACGGCGGAAGTTTCAACTTTATTTCCCGCACCAAGGGAACGCATCGCAAGCGCGCCGGTTTAAACCCTTGGCAAGCATCGTCGCGGGTGTTTGCTCTCACCTTCCCGATGTTTGAATCCCTGCTTACCTTTTTCCAGGAAACGCATCTCACCCTTTGGGGTCCCTTCATCGTGCTGCTGCTGTGCGGTCTCGGTTTGCCGATTCCGGAGGACATCGTGCTCATCACCGCGGGTGCGCTCGGACAGGCCGACGGACATTCATGGATCGAGATAGCCGCGCTGATGTATGCGGGCGTGATCGGCGGCGACACCATCACGTTCTTCGCAGGACGCCACCTCGGCGGCATGGTCCTCACCTCACGCTGGTTTCAACGCATCCTTCCACCGCCAAAACAAGCCAAGGTCGTGGACTTCTTCGACAAATACGGATCGATGGGGCTGTTCATCGGCCGCTTTTTGCCCGGTCTGCGCGCGCCCATCTATTTCACGGCGGGCTCGATGAAAGTGCCGTTCGTGAAGTTCCTGTTTTTTGACGGACTCGCCGCGATCATCAGCGTGCCGGTGTTTGTTTGGCTAGGACACTGGCTGTGGGAAAACTTCCACAACGACATCGAGGAATTGAACAAGACGCTCAAGCAGAGCCACGAATACGCCGGCTGGGCCGCGGTCGTGATCGTCGCACTGGCAGTCGGCGGTTTCCTGCTCTGGCGCCGCAAGCGCCGCATCCGCAAGGCTGCGGAAAAAGACGCGGCTTAAACGCCCTTCCGCCAGCGTTGCAACGCCGAGAAGGGATGGATGCCGGCTTTACCGGCCGAGAGATGCTCACCGTCCGAGCAACGACTGATCCAATCTCGACAAGGGATAAACGACAGTTCCACCTCGCGGGAAATGCCTCCGCGACCGCCATTGATTTATGATCCCTCCGACCCCGGATTTTACGGGCGGGCCCATGCGGTATATGACCGTTTGCGCGAAGAAGAGCCGCTCCACTGGGCTTCAAAGGTTCGAGAGTGGATTATCACCCGTCATGCGGATGTGCAGATGGTGCTCAGGCACTCGGGACTGCGTCCACCGGATATCGCGGAAGCTGTGGATTCCATCGCTCAGAAGACCCGGCTGCCACTGCCGGCCCTGCGGCTTTTGATTGAAGAAACGGTTTTCCTGCAATCCGCGCCCGGTCATGTCCAGGCGCGCCGTTTCATGGCTAGAATGCTGAATCAACGGCCGTTGCCGGAGTCTGCATCCGTGATCGAGTCGATCGTGGCGGGCCGGGTGAAAGCGCTGCACCAAGCCGGGGGCGGCGATCTCGTCGCCGATTTCGCGCGCGCCGTGCCGGTGCAGTTCATGGGCGGGTGGCTGGGCCTGCCCGCCGACGACGTTACGTTTTTGGCAGATTGCGCGGAGGATGTCTCATCGGTGCTGGAACGTAGAACCACCCCGAACCAGTGCGTGGAGATAAACTCGCGCGTGGCACTCGCCATCGAGCACCTGAGCGGATTGTGCCACGCAAGGCGGCTCACCCCTCGCGATGACGGCCTGGGCCGCATCGTCGACCTCGCACGCGTGGAACCGGAACTCGACGACCGGAAGGTGGCGACCCGGGTGTTTTTTCTTTTTATCGCCGGCCTCGACACCACAACGACCTTCCTCGGGCGCGCCATGCTGGACTTGCTGGTGAACGACAGCGAACGGCTGCGATGGAAAGAAGGACGCGTGGAAAGCGCGGGAGCTGTCGAAGAGTTGCTAAGACACACCAGTCCGGTCGCCCGGGTAACCCGCGAAGCAGCTGAAGACTGTGAGCTATGCGGGCAGTTCATCGCACGCGGACAGCGAGTCTCGGCCATGATCGAAGCGGCCAATCGCGACCCCGCGGTGTTTTCCAACCCTCACCAGCTCGATCTTGGCCGGCCGGCATGCCCCCACCTGTCGTTTAGCGAAGGTGTCCATGCCTGCCTCGGTGCCAGCCTGGCGAGACTCCAGGCGGGAATCGCATTGAGCGCGTTCGTCCACTTTCCCTCACTCCGCAGAGAAGGGAACATGCCCCCCTCGCAATCGGACATTCTCAAACCGCTCAAAACCCTGCCGGTTTCCTTTATCTAACAGTTGGCGACTATTTTAGATTGAGATAAGCTCTGCATCACCGTTTAGAAACAACATGAGTTCTTCATCCGGCCAGCCTGATAGCTCCGTGGCGTCCCGCCTGTTTCATCCGCTTAGCGCCGGATTGATGCTCACATCCGCAGGCTCATTGTCCGCCGAGATTATTTACAACGACACGCCGATCACCGGAAGTCAGTTTTTCTCCATCACCGCTCCGACGAATGACTTCGAGTTGCGTCTTAATGCAGGGGACGAAGCCAATACCTCCTTCGTTCAATTAAAACCCCAATCAGGGGTCGCCCTCACTTCAGAGGTCATGTCGGGTGACGTGATCAGCTCGGAAAGCAGTTTCTCAAATACACTTTTTGTGGATGTCCCCTCCGGACAGCACCACTACGGATTCTCTCTTACAGATGGTTCCACGGTATACGGATGGATCAGCGTAACCCATGACCAAGGCTTCGGAACGGGCACCGGGACGGTCAACGCATGGGCTTACGAAAACACGGGGGAAAGCATCCAAGTGGGACAGATCCCTGAGCCGGCCACCACTGCGTCCGTCACCGCTGCCGCTGCCTTGCTGGCGGGTTCCGCCGCAGTCTGGAAACGTCGCCGCCAAAAACTCGCGGCGATTGCCGCCTGATCAAACGAGTCCTGTCACATCGGCACGATCAACGCGTGCGTCCTCCCAAAACCCTTTTGATTGGCTGGGACGGAGCGGACTGGGAAATCGCCCGCCCCCTGATGGAGGCGGGATTGATGCCTTGCCTCGCTTCTCTGGTCGCGGGCGGAGTGTCGGGGGAGTTGACCAGCGTTGCCCCTTATCTGTCTCCGATGCTGTGGACGACGATCGCCACCGGACACCATCCTGACCGGCACGGCGTTCATGGATTCGCGGAGGTGGACCCTCTCACGGGAGAAGCCCGTGCGGTCGGGAGCGCAAGCCGGCGCACGCAGGCACTATGGAACGTGGTGTCCGGCCAGGGCGGCAGCGCCGGGGTGATCGGTTGGATGGGCTCTTTTCCCGCGGAAAGAATCCACGGGGTGTTCGTGGCGGATGAGTTTGCCCATGCGCCGGCAAATCCGTCGGCCGCTTGGCCGGTGCCCCCGGGCGGCGTATATCCACCCTCTCTGGCGGAAGAACTGGCCGACCTGCGTCTGCGACCGCATGAAGTCGATGCGGGACTGCTGGGACTGTTCGTGCCCGCATTGCACACCCACCGCGGAGAGTTCGCTGGAGATCCGCATCTGATCGGGTTGATGCAACGCCTCGCCCAACTCTACACGGTGCAAAACGCCGCCGTCGCCATCGTAGGCCGTGACCAGCCGGATTTTTGCGCGGTTTACTTTCATTTTATCGATCTGATCTGCCACGAATTCGTGCCTTATCATCCGCCCCGCCACCCGCGCGTATCCACGAAAGATTACGAGCGCTACCAAGGCGTGGTCGCGGCGGCCTATCGGGTTCAGGACGCGTTGCTGGGTGATTTGTTGCGGCATTGCACACCGGATACCCGGGTCATGCTCGTATCGGATCACGGGTTTACGACCGGCCGGATGCGACCTGAGCACACTCCGCGGCTGGACGCGGGATTGGCCGCCTGGCACCGGCGCGAAGGCATCGCGGTTGCCTCGGGACCAGGCGTGGCGGCGGGCCGACGATTTTCCGGCGTAAGGCCGCACGACATCGCCCCCACCCTGCTAACATGGATGGGACTGCCGCGTGGAGAAGACATGCCCGGGCGGGTGCTCGATGAAATGTTCACGACCGTGCCGGAAGTTTCATCCATCCCATCTTGGGGTAGTCATCCCGGCACGGTGCCTCCACCCGAACCGCCGGCCATTCAACCGGAAGAAGGTGAACGGCGGCGATTGACGCGACGCTTTGTTGAGCTCGGGTATCTGGATCCCGCCGCGCAAAAAGGACGGCCCGGCGGTGAATTGGTCATCGACGAAAATCATGAACACGTGGGCACTTCCCTGCGGGATCTCGGACGACCGGCGGATGCGCTGCCCCATTTGCAAATAGCCGCTTTGGCCGACCCGGAGTCGCCGACTCGCGCAGTCGAGTTGATGCATTGTCTCCTTGATCTCGGTCTGGCCGAGGAAGCCGAGCAAGCGATGCAACCCTTCCTGGATCACGGAGAGGACCAACCGCGCGCGCTGCTCTTGCGCACCGAAGTGTTGATCAACCGGCGGCGATTTTCTCAGGCGCTCAAATTGATTGATCGGATGGCTGACACCAAATTGTCCGCGCTCTGCGACGGATTGCGGAGACTCATCTTGCTACGTTCGGGGCGTTTTGACCAGGCGCGGGAGGCGTTCCGCGCGGAGACGCAGCGAAGTCCGTCGCGTGTGCCTCCGCTGCTAGGTCTCGCTCAAGCCTGTCTCTGGACGGGGCGCCACGACGAGGCAATCACCGCGGCGCGGAGCGTTTTGTCACTGGATGCGGGCTCGGTGGACGCCCGGTTGTTGATGGAACAAGCGACGCGGTGTCGTGACACCGGTGCACGAACCCCTGCCCTGCCGGGATGGGATGAACTGGCGCAATCGGCGCGAACCCGCCTGCTCCGTCGCACGGAATTCCGCGAACGCGAGCGTGCTTTTGTGAGAGCCCGGTTGGCACGGAGGAGCTCCCCCGAGACCGGCACGACGACGCACGTTGCATCCGCGCCGATTCTGGTGGTGTCCGGCGCGCCCCGATCGGGCACCTCGATGATGATGCGTATGCTCGCCCTGGCCGGCGTGCCGGTGCTGACAGACGGACTGAGACCGGCGGACACAAACAACCCGGCCGGCTATTTTGAATGGGAGCCGATCAAGCGAATCTCGAAGGAACCTGCGTTGATCGCGCACGCTGAAGGCAAGGCCGTGAAGATTGTCTCAGCCTTGCTGGCAGATCTGCCAGCAGGCCATGATTACGAGGTGATTTTCATGCGACGCGACGCACGGTCGATCATGCAGTCGCAGGAACGCATGATCGACCAGACCGGAGCTGCATCGGTCCGACTGGATGCGATGGAAATCGAGAGGCACATCGACTCCACGCTGGCGCAGCTGCGAGACAAACCACGGATACGCGTGCTCGAAATGGGTTACGACGACCTGCTGGACCGCTCGGAAATCGCAGTGGCCCGGCTGGTGGAATTCATCGGCGTGGATCGGATCAAGCGTCCCGGCGCCTTGCATACCGCCATGAACATGGAGTTGCGCCACCACCTTATTTTGCCCAACGCCCGCAGCACTCCCTAGCATGCCCGGACCTAATGAAAAATGGCAGGTGCGCACACCATGGCCGGACGAGTTGGTCCGCTTGGCACGCCACTTCAAGATCGATCCCAGAGTCGATCTCAAACGCTGTTCCTGGCTATGGGTGATCGAAGTCACTGCCCCCGAGCGGATCGTGGGCCTGGCCGTCCTCCATGAATCGACTGCCACGACTAATCAGGAAGCGCATCTCACGTGGGATGTCCGGTCCGCTTGGCAGGAGCATACGGCATCAGAGACCTTATTGGATACCGCGTTGAAACAAGCCGGATTATCAACAGCACAGCGGGTGATGACCACCCTGCCCGCAGACGGGATCCTCTCAAAGCTGGCCATGCAAAGAGGCTTTACAGAGCACTCACGCCAGGAAGTGTGGCGAATCCCCGTGGCGGCTGCTTTGGCTCATCTCAATGACCGTGGCAGCGAGGTGCTCGCACACATTCCGGTGGACGTGTCGCCAATCCACCGCACCCCTCTCGATCAGATCAGGAAAATTTGCTCGGAGACAAAACTGCTGCTTCCCCGTCAAGTGAGGCCAAGCGCGCCCGGCGTCAGCGGAGGCTTCGACCCTCAGCTCTCGTTCAGCGCGGGTGATCCGGCCAATCCGGATGCCATTTTGCTTGGCCGAGAACAGTCCGGCACCGCCTACCTGGAAATCCTGGCGCGCAATCCGGAAACGCCGAACATGCATTTTACCGGAATGATCGCTCTGTTAAGGGCATTCTTCCAAGCTACGGCGGCACTGGGACTGGACGAGGCCACCTGTGCAGTTCGCTCGGGAAGCAACTTCGGACTGGTGCCGTTGGCGCGCCGGGCAGGCGGGCAACGACAGGAGTCGGCTGCACTGTTCCAACTTGATCTTGCACCACGAAACGACGGCGCGGCCGACGTCAAATAGGGCGCACCTTGTCTTCTACTTCACGGTCCTCCACTTCACCAACGCCTGCCCTGTAAGGCTGCGAGACTCCGTTTCAATACCTGTGCGGTCGCCGGCATACACGATCTCGCCGCCTGCGCTGCCGCCACCCGGGCCGAGGTCGATGATCCAGTCGGCCAGCGCGATCACATCGAGATTGTGTTCGATCACAATGAGCGTGTTGCCTGCGTCGCGCAGTTTGAAGAGCAGGTCCATCAGGTGCTGGATGTCCACCCAGTGCAGGCCGGTCGTCGGCTCGTCCAAGATGTAGAGCGTGCCGCCTTGCTGGCGTTTGCTGAGCTCGAGAGAAAGTTTTAACCGCTGCGCCTCGCCGCCGGAGAGCGTCGTCGCGGACTGGCCGAGCGTGAGGTAACCGAGTCCCACGGCGTTGAGCGTTTCCAACTTGTCCATCACGCGCGGGATGTTGCGGAAAAGCATCATCGCGTCGCGCACGGTCATATCGAGGACGTCGGCGATGGATTTGCCATGAAAAAGAATCTCCAGCGTCTCGCGGTTGAAACGGCGTCCGTCGCAACTCGGACACGGCGCATAGGCGTCGGCCATGAATTGCATGTCGAGTTTGATGACACCGTCGCCCTGGCAGCGTTCGCAGCGTCCGCCGCGCACGTTGAAGGAGAAACGACTGGCCTTGTAGCCGCGCACTTTCGCGAGCGGGACTTGCGCGAAGAGATCGCGCAACAAGTCAAGCAGCCCGACGTAGGTCGCGGGGTTTGACCGCGGCGAACGACCGATGGGCGACTGGTCCACTTGCACGAGTTTTTCGAAGTGATCGAGATTCTCGATGTGCCGGTGAACACCCGGCGTGATGCGCGTGGCGCCGTTGAGTTTGCGCGCGGCCGCGGCGGCGAGCACATCGTTGACGAGCGTGCTCTTGCCGGAACCGGAAACACCCGTGACGACCGTGAGTAGACCAAGCGGGAAACGCGCATCGACGTCACGCAGGTTGTTCGCGCGCGCCTCACGCACGGTGAGGAAATGGCCGTCAGCCTTCTTGGTGGCCGCGTCCTTGGTGACAGATTGTTTGCGCGCAAGAAACGGACCGGTGCGCGATTGTTTCGCCGACAACTTCATCAATGCCGCGGGCGGGCCTTGGAAAAGAATGTTGCCGCCCTCCGTGCCGGCCTCGGGTCCGAGTTCAATGATCTCGTCGGCGATGCGCATGGTATCCTCGTCGTGCTCCACCACGAGGACCGTGTTGCCGCGGTCGCGCAGTTCCTGAAGCGTTTCGAGGAGTTTTTGGTTGTCGTGCGGATGCAAGCCGATGCTCGGTTCATCGAGAACGTAGATCACACCCATGAGGCCCATGCCGAGCTGCGTGGCGAGCCGCACACGCTGCGCTTCGCCGCCGGAAAGCGTGTCGTAGTCGCGATTGAGCGTCAGGTAGCCGAGTCCGGTTTCGAGGAGGAAACGCAGACGCTGCTCAATGCCCGTGACGATCTCGCGCAGGGCTTCGTTGCCCGCGAGTTCAGCGACGAGCGTGGTGGCGAAGGCGTGGGCATCGCCGACATCGAACGAGAAGAATTCGGGCAGGTTTTTCCCGCGGATCGTGACGGCGGAGCTGCGTCCGTTGAGCCGCGAGCCGTGGCACTCGGGACACTCGCCGCTGATCATGAACGTGGTGAGGCGCGCGCGGAATCCGTCACTGTCGGTCTCGCGGAAACTTTCCTCCAAGTCGCCGATGATGCCGCTGAACGGCATGGCCTTGGGTTCGCGCATGCGTTTCAGCTTAAACGCGAACAACCGCTCCCCCGCCCCGTAGAGCAGGATGTCGCGCGTCTTGGCGGGGAGGTCTTTCCACGGTGTGTCGGCGTCGAAGGGGATTTGTTCGGCGAGCTGACGCAGCTGCGCGTTGTGTTTGATGATGAGATTATTTCCGCCGATGCGCCACGGCTTGATCGCGCCGCCCTTGATGGATTTTTCCTGATCAGGGATGACCAGCTCGGGAATGAAGCGCAGCTTGCGACCGAGTCCGCCGCACGTGCCGCACGCGCCTTCTGAGTGATTGAACGAGAAGTGGCGCGGCGTAAGTTTTTCAAACACGTCGCCGCACACCTCGCACGCGAGCGACTGGCTCAGACCGATCTCGCGCCACGGTGCGTCGGTGGATTTTTGCGCGAGGATGAACGCGCGGTCCTTGCCCTCCCTAAACGCGAGTTCGAGCGAGTCGGCGAGCCGGCTGCGTTGGTCGGCAGAGGCGACGAGGCGGTCGATCACAAGATCCACCTGAATCTCGGCGGAGCCGGCGCCGGTCGGAAGAATTTTGGCGTCGTCGAGATTCTTGATTTCGCCGTCGAGGCGGACGCGTTGGAAACCGCGTTGGCGCAGGCGCGGGAGTTCGTCGCGGAGAACAGACGACTTGGCCTTGAGCGCGGGCGCGAGGATCATGATGCGTTCGCCCGGCACTTCGCGCAGCACGCGGGCGACGTTGTCGTCCAGAGATCGCTGGAGCACGCGGCCGCCATCTTTGGGGCAACGCTGTTCACCGTGCAGCGCCCAGAGCAGGCGCGCATAATCGGCGATCTCGGTGACCGTGGCGATGGTGCTGCGGGGCGAACCGCCGCCGGTTCGTTGCTCGAT
>CAMBLN010000103.1 GCA_945868215.1 Opitutus sp. GAS368 | reverse complement strand
TGCTCTACCAACTCTGGCACCTCACCGGAAAACCCAGCCACATCCGCATTCGCTGGTCCGACCTGCGCCCCCGTGCCGAAAGCCTCCTCGTTATCATCCGCACGTCCGGCAACGGCATTGCCCAAATGCTGATCGCCACCACCAGCTGGGTCGGTCTCTTCAAAATCCTCGCCGTCTTCGGCAGCCCCGTCCTCGCCGGCTACACCATCGCGATCCGCGTGATCATCTTCGCCCTCATGCCCGCCTGGGGTCTCGCCAACGCCGGCTCAACCCTCGTCGGTCAAAACCTCGGCGCTAACCGACCCGACCGCGCCGCCGCCGCCGTGAAAATCGCCGCCAAGTTCAACGCCGTCCTCCTCGGCATCGTCGGCCTCGTCTTCATTGTCTTCGCCCGCCCCCTCGTCGGCCTCTTCACGCACGACCCCGAGGTCTTCGCCCACGGCGTTAGCGCGCTCTGGATCGTGAGCCTCGCCTTCCCGCTCTACGCGATCGGCATGTGCCTCGAAGGCGCGTTCAACGGCTCCGGCGACACCGCCACGCCCACGCGTCTCAACTTCTTCTGCTTCTGGTGCGGACAAGTCCCGCTCGCCTGGCTCCTCGCCAGCCCGCTCGGCCTCGGCCCTCTCGGCGTTTACATCGCCGTGCCCGTTTCCTTCACCGTGCTGACGCTGTGGAGCGGCGTCCTCTTCCTGCGTGGAGACTGGAAGCGCAAAAAAATCTAAAGCCCGATCACAACTCGTCCGCCCGCACCTGCAGCACCCGCGACTGCTCGCAGCGTTTCCGCGACAACTCCACGCCGAGCGCGTCCAGCCCCAGCGCGTTCGCCACCGCCAGCACCGTGCCGACGCCGCAAAACGGATCGAACACCACCTTCGCGCCCACCTGCTCCTTCGCGAAACGCACCGCCTGCCCCGCCGCGCGCACCCCCATCGCGCGGATCCATTTCAACTCGCCCGCGTCCGTGATGATATCCGGCAACGGCAGCACCTCGGGACACTTCATCGCCCGCGACACCGCGATCAGGTGCGTGTATCCGGGCCGTCCATACGTGAGCATTCCCGGCGGACGCCGCGCCACGATCTTGTGAAACAACACGCGAGCCCCCGCGTCCTCCGCCGCGCGAATCACCATCGCCCCTTTGTCTATCCACGCGCCGTCGCGCTTGATGTCCGACTGGAAAAACAACGCCGCGCTCTCATCCGGCACCGCATTCACCACCAACTCCACCGCGCCAAGAAACCACGTCCGCCATTTCGCCAGATCCATGTTCACCTCCGACACATCCGGCAGCGACGTCACCGCACACGCCCCGTCGATCCGCCCGCGCTGCCGCATCCACGGAATCGCATCGGCTTGGTAAACCTCTCTCAAAGGCATCGTCGACATGTTCAAAGATTGCGAATGAAGCCTCCCCCCGTCCTCTTTGGCAAAGCTATCCCATGCCCGCCAACCCACCTCTTTCCTCCCCGATCCGCTGGGGCATCATCGGCTGCGGCGACGTGACCGAAGTCAAAAGCGGCCCCGCCTTCTCCAAAGTCCCCGGCTCCCGACTCGTCGCCGTCATGCGCCGCGACGGTGCCAAAGCCGCCGACTACGCCCTCCGCCACGGCGTCCCCCGCTGGTATGACGACGCCCGTGCCCTCGTCGCCGATCCCGAAGTCGACGCAATCTACGTCGCCACGCCTCCCGGCGCCCACCTCGACGGTGCCCTCCTCGCCGCCGCCGCCGGCAAACCGTGCTACGTCGAAAAACCGTTCGCCCGCAGCACCGCCGAATGTGACGCCATCCTCGCCGCGTTTCGCGCCGCCAACGCGCCCGTCTTCGTCGCCTATTACCGCCGCTGCCTGCCGCGTTTCACGCAGGTCAAAGCCCTCCTCGCTGACCACGCCCTCGGCACCGTCACGAGCATCCGCCTGCATTTCGCCTGCGCCGCGCCCGTGATCGCCGACTCCGCCAACCCGCCTTGGCGTCTCGACGCCGCCAACGCCGGCGCCGGCCTCTTTCTAGACCTCGGTTCCCACGCCCTCGACCTGCTCGATTTCTTCTTCGGCCCGCTGCTCAACGTCCACGGTCACGCCGCCAACCTCGCCACGCCCCTCCCCATCGAAGACTCCGTCGCCATGACGTTCACCACCGCGTCCGGCGCACCCGGTGTCGCAACGTGGAATTTCACCAGCGCGCTTCACACCGACGAGGTCGTCATCGAGGGCACCGCCGCCCGCCTCTCCTTCTCCGTCTTCGGCAACGAACCGCTCCGCCTCCAAACCCGCGACGGCCAGCAAACCTTCGAGCGCCCCAATCCGCCGCACGTGCAGCAGCCGCTCATTGAAACCCTCGTCAACGCCCTCCTCGGACGCGGCACTTGCCCGAGCACCGGCGAAAGCGCCCGCCGCACGTCCGCGGCCATGGACACGGTCCTCAACGCCTACTACGGCAACCGCACCGACGCCTTCTGGACGCGGCCGCAGACCTGGCCCGGCCGGCGAGTTTAACCCTCAACCTTACCCTGCTTCCCGCCCGGCGTCTTCGGCGCGTAATGCGGCACGAGTTGCTTCAAATGCCCTTGGATGATCGCCGAGATCGTCGCCGCCGGCGCGGTCTCCTTGTGCAGCTCGAACACCGCCACCAGCAGCGCGAGCTCGACATCCACTTTGTTCGTGCTCGCGGTCTTCATCTCCGCGAGCAGCTCAAGCGCCTTCTTCTCGGCTTTCTTGTAGTTCAAAAAATTTTGGTCAGGTGCAGACTCGCTCATACCACAAGGGCTTTCCACAAGAACGACACGCGTCAAGCGTTGCGCCGTTGCCTTGGACCAAAAAATCCGGATTAACGTAACACCAGCATGCGCTTCACGTTTTCCGTCATATTACTGGCAATCGGTTTCGCGTTCCATGCGGAGGCCGCGGTCGCCTCCCAGTATCAGTCCGCCACCCACGCTAAAATCAGCGGCACCTACATGATGGTCGTCTATGCCAACGGCTCCAAAAGCATGGTGCCCCTGGCCTCCCTCAAACCCGAGGACCACGAATGGCTCGTCGGCCTGAGCGAAAAAAAACCGATGGCCGCCAGCAAATCCCAGGTCGTGTATGTCGCGGAGGCCGAACCCGCTCCGGTCAAACCGCGCATCACCATCGAAAAATCCGTCGTCGAAGGCCATCTCGAAACTGTCCAGCTGTGCCCGCCCAACCTCATGCGCGACCAGATCGGCGGCACCTGCATGCTTTACGCGCGTATCCACTGGTTGGATATCGCCGGCTATTACCTGCCCACGCCGGACATCTACAAAATCATCAACGGCACCCCGCCCCACGCACCATGGCTGGAACCCCGTTACCTTCGCGGTCTCACCACGATTTTCACCAACCATAAACCCCACCCCGTCCGTCACCGCCTGCCGCCGGAGGCCGACCCGTTCGAGTGGGCTCGCGCCGAGTTGCGCAAAGGTCGTCCGCTCCTGGCGGCGTTTCCCCGCGAAATCTGGCAGGCGTTGCCGCCCGGCTTTGTCGCCGCCCATCCTTGGAACGGCGGCAATGTCGGCCACCAGATCGTCATCAACGGCTTCACCTGGAACCGGCAGACCCGCAAGGGAACCTTCCACATCATCAACTCGTGGGCCGAGCTTCCCGAATTCGACCTGACCACCGACGCGGCCGCGGGCGGAGCCTTGGTCATCGAGGAAAGTCTTTCCCCCGTGGGCGAAGTCCTGGTCCAGCCCGCCGCTTCCCCCGCCAAGGAAATCGTGCAAAGCATCCGGCTCATCAAGACCGTGGGCGCGGTGAATCTCTACGAAGTAAAAACCAACTTCGGCACGCAACGGATGATGGCCGCCAGCGAGGACGCCGTCCGCGAACTCGTGGAAAAACCCTAGGACAACAGCGCCTCGCGCATGGCCCGGAATTTGAGCTCCGTCTCGGCAAACTCCCGGTTCGGATCGGAGCCCGCGACGATGCCCGCGCCGGCATAAAGTCGCGCGGTGTTTCCATCGACCAGCGCCGAGCGTATGCCGACCAAAAACTCGCCGCCGCCCCGCGAATTCATCCAGCCGATCGCCCCCGCGTAGAGTCCGCGCGGAAAACCTTCCAAATCACGAATCCGCGCCACCGCTTCCTCGCGCGGCGAGCCGCCTACCGCGGGCGTGGGATGCAATCGGGCCAGCGCATCCAGCAGATGAACACCCGGCGGCAGCGTCGCGGCGACCGGCGTGTGCAGATGTTGCACGTTAGCCAGTTTTCGCAGCGCCGGCGCTTCGGGAAACGTCAGGGTGAGTCCGAGCGGCGCCAGCCGTCGCACGATGGAATCGAGCACATGCCGCTGCTCGCGCAGGTCCTTCTCGCTCGCCAACAGCTCCGCCCCGAGCGCGGCGTCTTCGCTGGCACTCCCGCCTCGACGCGCCGAACCGGCCAGCGCCTCGGTCTCCAGCACGCCCTTGCTCACGCGCACCAACCGCTCCGGACTCGCGCCGATGAAGCTCTGCCCGCGTCCGTTCGCGACCGAGAAACTGTAGCACTCCGGAAAACGCTCGCGCAGTCCGTTGAGCAACCGCAACGGATGCAACGCCGCATCCGCCTGCATGTCCTGCACACGCGCGAGCACGATTTTTTTCACCGCTCCCGCCGCGATGGCCGCGAGTCCGCCTTTGACCGCCTGCCTGAAATCACCCGCTTCGGTGGTCGCAAACACCGGAGGCTTTGTCGCGCACGGTTTGTCGGAATACGGGATGTGTTTGAACTTCCCGTGCGCCCGCAGCACGCGCTCGGCGAGCGCCGCCAGTTCGGAATCCGGCGACACCAACAGATTCGCCACCGCCGTCGTCACGTCCCCTGCCCGCGCCACCTGCCAGCGGGGCACAAACACCCGCGCCGCCGGAAACGCTTCCCCGGCCTCGACCGCCTCGAGAAACGTAAACGCGCCGAAAAAATGCGGCCCTCCAAACGGCGCGTCGACATCGCCCACCGCAATCGTCCGCGCCAGCACGTCGTCGATGAAGCGTTGCACGGATGCAAACCGCTCCGGTCCCGCGGCCTCGTGCACGAGCAACGCCTCGGCTCCGGCGATGGCCGTCTGGATATTCGGCCGCTCCGCGTAGAAGTGAAGTTCGCCCGGTTCAAAAATCGCCTCGAGCACCGCGAGCGGATCCAGCGCGCCGACTTTGATCGAGATGCTCACCAACCGCTCGCGTCCATCGGACCGCGCCGCGTCGCGGCACTGGCGCAAAAACGCGACCAACGCCTCGGGCGAGGCGTTTTCGGCGGGATTGAGCGGAAGGATGGTCATGCCCGTGTGCGCGGCGGCGAACAACGCGCAGTCACTTCTTCGCGACCTTGTCGCCTTCAGGACGCGGGAAGAGGATCGCCGTCTCGGCGACCTTCGAACCGGTGAGACGCGAGCCCCACACGAGTTCGTCCTTCCAAACGGAACCCGGCGTGTAACCGAGGACCGCTTGGATTTTCTCGGTCGTGCCGGGCATGACCGCCTGCAACAGTGTTACGCCCAGGCGCAGCGCCTCGGCGATCGTCGCGAGCGTGGTGCGCAGGAGAACGGCATCCTTTGCCTCGGTGGATTTCGCGAGCGTCCAAGGCGCGCGCGTCTGGATGTAAGCGTTCGTCGCGGTGACGAACGCAAAGGTGCGCTCCAGCGCGATGTGGAACTGAAACCCTTCGTGCAGCGTGATGACTTCGTCGCGGGTCTTCGTCCAAAGAGCCTGCAAATCTTGCTCGGGCACCTCAGAGATTTCCGGCGCGGGCAGCACGCCGGCCGAGAACCGCGTCGTCATGTTGAGCACGCGGTTGACGAGATTGCCGAGGTTGTTCGCGAGTTCGGAATTGTAGCGGGCGAGAAACTGGTTGAGCGAAAAATCGCTGTCCTGCCCCACGCTCATCTCGCGGATCATGAAATAGCGCAGTGCGTCCACACCGTATTTGTCGGCGAACTCGGCGGCATCGACAAAGTTGCCCGTGCTCTTGGACATTTTGCTGCCGTTGATCGACCACCAGCCGTGCGCGAGCAGCGACTTCGGCGGTTCGATGCCGCAGGCCTTAAGCATGATCGGCCAGTAAACCGCGTGCGGCGGCACC
The DNA here is from genome assembly GCA_945868215.1 of Opitutus sp. GAS368. Lineage (GTDB taxonomy): Bacteria > Verrucomicrobiota > Verrucomicrobiia > Opitutales > Opitutaceae > Rariglobus. Next base: position 5,534 of record CAMBLN010000103.1, on the reverse strand, counting down.
AGGATGTCCTTGCCGATCACGTGAAAATCCGCCGGCCAAAACTCGGGTTTGTCCACGACCGCCGTGTAGTAATTCACCAGCGCGTCGAACCACACGTAGGTCACGAAGTCCTCGTCGAACGGCAGCGTGATGCCCCATTCGAGGCGGTTCTTCGGACGCGAAATGCACAGGTCGTTGAGCGGCTCGGAGAGAAATTCGAGCACCTGCTTCTGACGATAGCGCGGGAACACGAAGTTCTCGTTGGCCTTCAGGTGATCGACCAACCACGACTGATACTGCTGGAGTTTGAAGAAGTAGTTGGCCTCGGTGATCTCGGTGACCTCGCCGTAGAGCTCCGGCCACGAGCCGTCGGGATTGCGGTCTTTGTCCTGGAGGAACTGCTCCTGGCGCGTGGAATAAAAGCCCTTGTATTCGGCCTTGTAGATTTCGCCCTTGTCGAAGAGCTGCTGAAGGAGCTGGCGGACAACCTTCTTGTGACGCTCCTCGGTGGTGCGAATGAAGTCGTTGTTGGAGATGTTTAGCTTTTTGCAGAGCGCGCGGAATTCCTCCGACACCTCATCGCAGAACTGCTGGGGCGGGATGCCGCGTTTTTTTGGCGCTCTGCTGCACCTTCTGGCCGTGCTCATCAACGCCCGTCAGGAAATAGACGTTGTCCCCCATCAGCCGGCGAAAACGGGCGATAACGTCCGTCAGCACCTTTTCGTAGGCATGGCCCAAGTGCGGCGAACCGTTCACGTAATCGATGGCGGTCGTGATGTAGAAGTTCTTCATGTGCGGAAGGGGAAACAGAAGGCACGTCCCCGCAAATGTCGAAGACTTTGACGGACCCGCCCCGCGCCGGCTCTCCAGCCCAATCAAACCGCATTTCCCACCGATTGGTAATCTCGACAATAAATATTAGTTGACCCTAATTCACGTCACCTGATTTAGGTAAGCCTAATTTTAATATGAAAGCCAAACTACGCCTTCTATTCGCCGTCCTCACTCTGACTATCGCCACGACCGCAATCACCCAAGCCGCCCCCCGCCCCCGCGTGCTCACGACGTTCACGATCCTTGCCGATATGGCATCTAACGTCGCCGGCGACCACGCCGACGTCGAATCCCTTACCCGCCCCGGCGCCGAGATCCACGGCTACGAGCCGACTCCGCGCGACATCGTCAAAACCCAGCGCGCCACCCTCGTCCTCTGGAACGGCATGAACCTCGAGCGCTGGTTCGAGCCCTTCTTCGCCAAGGTCAAAAACGTCCCCCAGGTCATTCTCACCGAGGGCATCGAGCCGATGGGCATCACCGAGGGCCCCTACACCGGCAAACCCAACCCGCACGCGTGGATGTCGCCCACCAACGCCCTCATCTACGTCGAAAACATCCGCGCCGCCCTCGCCCGCGTCGATCCCGCCAATGCCGCCGCCTATGCCGCCAACGCCGCCGCCTACTCCGCCAAAATCAAAGCCCTCGACGCCCCCGTCCGCGAACAACTCGCCCGCATCCCCGAATCCCAACGCTGGCTCGTGACCAGCGAGGGCGCCTTCTCCTACCTCTGCCGCGACTACGGCCTGCGCCCGCTCTACCTCTGGCCGATCAACGCCGACGCCCAAGGCACCCCGCAACAAGTCCGCGCCGTCATCGACCAAATCCGCGCCCACCAAGTCCCCGTCGCCTTCAGCGAAAGCACCGTCAGCGACAAACCCATCCGCCAGGTCGTCAAGGAAACCAATATCCGCTACGGCGGCGTCCTCTACGTCGACTCGCTCACCGAAGCCGGCGGCCCCGCGCCTACCTACCTCGCACTGCTCGAAACCAACGCCCGCACTATCGTCACCGCCTTCCTCGGAGCCCCCGCCAAGTGAACCGTCTCGCGCCCTCCGCATTACTCGCCCTCTCGCTGCTCCTCACCACCGTCGCCGGCGCGCAACTCTCCGACGATCCGTCCATCATCCCCACCGGCCGCACCCAATTCGAAATCGACTTCACGCACACCCACGACCGCGACGCCGGCGTGCGCACCGATTCATTCAACGCCGCCGCGCTTCTCCTCACCCACGACCTCAACTCTCGCACCGACCTCGGCCTCGGCTACGGCGGCTATACCCACACCTACAACACCTCGCGCACGTGGGGCGACCTCACCCTTCGCGCCAAATACAGTCTCCGGGGCCACGACAACTCCGCCCCTTCCCCCGGTGACACCGCCTTCGCGCTCCTCCCCTACGTCACCCTCCCACTCAAATCCGGCGGCGGCTCCGACCTCGTCCTCGGCGGCCTCATCCTGCCGCTCGCCCTCACCCTCCCCGCCGAATGGTCGCTCGTCCTCATGACCGAATTCGACGCCGTCGCCGACACCACCGACCGCCACCGCAAACTCCAATGGATCGAGTCCGTCGTGCTCTCGCGCCCCTTCACCGAAAAATCCAGCGCCTACTTCGAATTCTACTCCGTCCTCCCCTTCGAACGCGGCACCGACTGGCAGGCGCAAGTCAACCTCGGTTTCTACTACGCCTTCACCGCCGACCTGTGCCTCGACCTTGGCTGCAACTTCGGCCTCACTCGCGCCGCGCCCGATTTGCAGACCTTCGTCGGTCTGACTTATCTCTATTAAAACCATGTCCACGCCCAACGCCTCCCCGCTCGTCCTCGAAGCTTCCGGCGTCACCGTCACCTACACCAACGGACACACCGCGCTCACCGACGCCAGCTTCCGTCTCTCCGGAGGCACCATTTGCGCCCTCGTCGGCGTCAACGGCTCCGGCAAGTCCACGCTCTTCAAAGCCCTCATGGGCTTCGTCACCCCCACGCGCGGCACCGTCACCCTCAACGCCGAGCCCGTCCGCGTCGCCCAAAAACAAAGCTGGGTCGCCTACGTCCCCCAGGCCGAAGAGGTCGACTGGACGTTCCCCGTCAGCGTCCACGACGTCGTCATGATGGGCCGCTACGGCTACATGAATTTCCTGCGCATCCCGCGCGCCGCCGACCGCGCCGCCGTCGAGGAAAGCCTCCGCCGTGTAGGCATGTGGGACTTCCGCGACCGCCAGATCGGTGAACTCTCCGGCGGACAAAAAAAACGCGTCTTCGTCGCCCGTGCCCTCGCCCAAAACGGCCGCCTCATCCTCCTCGACGAGCCGTTCACCGGCGTGGACGTCAAAACCGAGGAGGCCATCATCACGCTCCTCCGCGAACTCCGCGCCGAGGGCCGGCTCATCCTCGTCTCCACGCACAACCTCGGCTCCGTCCCCGAGTTCTGCGACCAGGTCGTGCTCATCAACCGCACCGTGCTCGCCTACGGCCCGACCGCCGAAGTCTTCACGCCCGCCAACCTTTCCCGCGCCTTTGGCGGCGCGCTCCGCCACTTCGACCTGTCACAGTCCACCGTCAACGACCACGACGGCCGCCAGATCACCGTCCTCACCGACGACGAACGCCCCCTCGTCCTCGGCAAAAGCGGACACCTCGAATACCTCGACCGCGCCGGCCGCGAGAAACTCATCTCCGACCGCGAACAGGAAAACGGCAAATCATAAGTCCCCGCCGTCCTATTCGTCCCATCCGTCCCATTCCCGCCGCGCCATGACCAGCACCTGGCTCACGCCCTTCCAATACGAATACATGCTCACCGCCATGTGGACGTGCACGCTCATCGGCGCGGTCTGCGGTCTGCTCTCCGGCTTCATCACGCTCAAAGGCTGGTCGCTTATGGGTGACGCCCTTTCCCACGCCGTCGTCCCGGGCGTCGCCCTCGCCTACCTCGCCGGCCTGCCTTTCGCCGTCGGCGCCTTCACCAGCGGACTCCTCGCCGCCGCCGCGATGGCCTTCGTAAGAATGAAAACCCCGGTCCGCGAAGACGCCGTCATCGGCATCGTCTTCACTTCCTTCTTCGCCCTCGGCATTCTGCTCATCTCAATCTTCCCCAGCCGCGTCGCGCTAAAGACCATCATCTTCGGCAACATCATGGGCATCTCCCCGGGCGACATCCTGCAAGTGGTAATTGTATCCATAATTTGCTTACTGATCATCGCCCTCAAATGGCGCGACCTGCTCCTCTTCTGCTTCGACCCCAACCAAGCCCGCACCCTCGGCCTTCCCGTCGGCTTCCTCCACGTTCTCCTCCTGCTCCTGCTCTCCGCCACCGCCGTCGCCGCGCTGCAGGCCGTCGGCGCGATCCTCGTGATCGCCGTCCTCGTCACCCCGGGCGCGACCGCCTACCTGCTCACCGACCGCTTCGGCGTCATGCTCCTGCTCGGCTCGGCCATCGGCGCCGTCACCGCCTTCATCGGAGCCTACGCCAGCTACTTCGTTAACGGCGAAACCGGCGGCTGCATCGTCACCCTGCAAACCCTCGTCTTCCTCGCCGCCCTCGTCTTCGCCCCCAAACACGGCTTGCTCGCCGGACGCCGCGCCCGTCGCCGTTCCTGTCTCGTGAAACAAGCCTCGCCATGATCGACACGCTGATCGAGCCCTTCCGCTACGAGTTCATGCTGCAAGCCTTCGGCGTCGGCACGCTCATCGCCATCGTCTGTGCGATCCTTTCCTGTTTCCTGGTGCTCCGCGGCTGGTCGCTCATGGGCGACGCGATTTCCCACGCCGTGCTCCCCGGCATCGTGCTCGCCTACATCGCCGGCATCCCGCTCGCCCTCGGCGCCTTCGCCAGCGGACTTCTCTGCGCCGTCTCCACCGGCTGGATCAAAGCCAACAGCCGCATCAAAGAAGACACCGTCATGGGCGTCGTCTTCACCGGCATGTTTGCGGTCGGACTCGTGCTCTTCTCCAAAACCCCCAGCGAACTCCACCTCGACCACATCCTCTTCGGCAACATCCTCGGCATCACCCCCGCGCAAATCTGGGAAACCGGCATCCTCTCCGTGATCGTGCTGCTCGCCGTCCTCACCCTCCGCCGCGACTTGATGCTGGTCTGCTTCGACCCCTCCCACGCCCGCGCCCTCGGACTCCGCGCAAAAGGCCTCACTTACCTCCTGCTCATCCTACTATCACTAGCCATCGTTGCCGCCATGAAAGCCGTCGGTCTCATCCTCGTCATCGCGATGTTGATCACCCCCGGAGCCACCGCGTTCCTCCTGACCAAACGTTTTGACCGCATGATCCTCTGGGCCGTCACCATCGCCGTCGGCTCAACGCTCACCGGCATCTACATCAGCTTCTACATAGCCGGTTCCCCCGCCGCCTGCATCGTCCTCGTCCAGACCCTCGTCTTCGTAGCGACCCTCTTCACCCGCGGCCTCCGTTCCCAACCCAATTTGTCACTTAATAAGTGACAAACCCCTCCGTCGCCCACGACCGCTTCCCAAGCCAAAGTGTCACCTATTAGGTGACACTTACCCCGCTCACCCCTCTCTGCCCGCAAACCAAAGTGTAACCTATTAGGTTACACTTTGGTTTGGTTTGTTTCGCGTCTTGCAGACGCCCCCGCAGTCCGGACAGTCTGCGCCCCGATGTCGCAGTCGTTCGCCCGTATCGTATTTGCACTTACGGCGGTTTTTTTCGCCGCCTTTTTCATCTGGCCGATCATCCAGATCCTC
>CAMBLN010000102.1 GCA_945868215.1 Opitutus sp. GAS368 | reverse complement strand
GCCGCAACAACACGCCCGTGCGCGCTATTTGCTGCTGGAAAACCACCGCCTTGTTCTCGCCGGGCATCAACATCACCAGCGCCCGCCGCGTTCCTTCCCCGCCGAATCCGTCCTTCACCAAAATCAATCCGCCCAGCATCAGCGACGCCCCGACCGACAACACCGGCACCGTCCAGAACAACCTCTGCCGCCGCGACGCCGGCGCGAAAAAGAACACGTTCACCGGCCCGACCACGATGCCGAACACCACCAGAAAAATGATCAGCGCCACCACCGGCTTGCTCAACGCCCAGTCCGCCCAGTCATCGTCGTTGAGCAGCTCGGTCACGCTCAGCCACGGCTCGATCCGGTGGCGCGGATTGCTCTTCGCCACGCTCAGCAAATTATACGACCGGTTGTGGATCCGGCCCTGCCCCACTGCGATGGAGTTCGCTTCGGCCGGCAGCGGTTCACGCCGGTCGATCAAAAGATTGCCCCCTTGCGCCACCCACTCTTTCAGCGCGGTGCGGCGCGCGCCGTCGAGCGCGTCATACTCGTCGCCCGTCATCACGATGTTCGAAAACGACGACCACACGCGCCAGTCCGCCGGCCACTGTGACGGATTCACCGGTTGAAACTCATAAGCCGGCGGCCCGCCCGTCGAGGGCAGCGTGCCCGTCATCCGCTTCACCGGAAGATCCGCGGCCGGCGAATACGCGATCAACCCGAAATTCACTTCACGCGACGAGGTCAGGTTCATCCCGCGCGCCACCACTCCCGGACCGTTCACTTGCACCATGAGCGGTGTCGTCCAGTTCGCGCTTTCAGAGCGCCCCGCTCCCGCGACGAGCACAAATGTTTCGCTCATCCCGCGCGCCGGCACCGTGATCGTCGCCGGAGTCCGCACCGTCACGCTGTGGATATGATAAGAGCTCGCCGTAAACTCCACGTTCCAGGTGCGCGCCCGGTCCGCCCGGTTCTCGATGCGCACGATCACCGGCATCCATCCCAGCCCGTCCCAAAACGAATTGATCGACGTGAGCCGGATCACCCCCTCCGCGTCCGACTCCATCGCGACGGCGTGATCCGCCGCCCGCGCGACCGTCACCCCGCCGGCCAAAACCGCCGCGACTAACAGCCACCGAAACGAAAAAAATGTGCGCACAAAAAAAGAGTTTGAAGAAAACAAAATGAATGAAAGCCGCGCCAACAACGGGTCCGCGGCCTCAGGAAATTTTCGCCGCCGCCAGCGACGAGGGCAACGGCTTCGCCTGCACCGCGATCTCCGCGAGGAGTTTGTCCACCACGCCCGCCGTGGTCGCGCCGTCAAGCCGCGCGCCGTGGTCGAGCAGAATGCGGTGCGCCAGCACCGGACGCGCCACCGCCTGCACGTCCTCGAAGCTCGCGTGGGGCCGGCCGTGGCGCAACCCGCGCGCCTTCGCCGCCGCCGCCAGCGCCAGCGCCGCGCGCGGACTCGCCCCGAACCGCACGCCCGCCGATGCCGCCGACTCGCCCGGATGCGTCGCATTGACGAGTCGCGCGATGTAGTTGGCCACCACCTCGGGCACATGCACGCGCCGCACCTGCGCCAGCAATCCCGTGAACTCCTCCGCCGTGAGCACGCGAGCGACCACCGGAGACGCGCCGATCTCGCGATGCAGCACGATGCGCTGGAGCACTTCGGTCGCATTGCGCGTCACCTCGACCTTGAACAAAAAACGATCCAGCTGCGCCTCGGGCAGCGGATAAGTCCCTTCGAGTTCGATCGGGTTCTGCGTCGCCAGCACAAAAAACGGATCGGGCAGCGCATGCGTGTCGCCGCCGGCCGTCACGCGCCGTTCCTGCATCGCTTCCAGCAACGCCGACTGCGTCTTCGGCGACGCGCGGTTGATTTCGTCCGCCAGCAGGATGTTCGCAAAAATCGGCCCGCGCTGGAAAACAAAGCGTCGCTCGCCGTCCACGTCCTGCAGGATCGGGTTGCCCGTGATGTCGCCCGGCAACAGGTCGGGCGTGAACTGCACGCGGCGCGCATCAAGCCCGAGCGTGTGCGCGAGGCCTTTCACGAGTTCCGTCTTGCCGAGACCCGGCAGACCTTCGAGCAGAATGTGTCCGCGCGCCAGCACGCCGATCACCACGAGTTCGATCAACTCGCGCTGCCCGAAGAGCACGGTGTCGAGCGTATCGAGCAACCGGTTGAGCGAAGCCGATGCCGAAACCAACTCGGCTTCCGATAATCCGGCGGTGGGTGATGAAGACATGGTGTGATTCAAAATTTAAAAAGGCGTTGGATAAAAAACGTTACTTGAAAAAAGACGTAAGCGCCGCGCGTTCGGACGGCGTCAGGCGGTTGACCCACACCGCCTCCCCGCCCGCGCCCGCCGCAGCCGGCGCACCCGCCGCGGTCAGACCTTGCGCGCTCGCAGGATCGATCTCGTGCTCTCCCGTCTGCGTTCCGAGCAGGTCACCCAAACTCGCCCGCGACATGTCCTCGCTCGCCACCGCTTCAATCCGTCCCGGCGGCGCATCGCTCGCCTTGTCCGAAAACGTCAGCGGCGCCTCTCCAGGCCCGCGATTGATTCCGCCCCGGCCCGCTTCCGCACCCGGCCCTGCTTCGGCGATCACCACTCCCGCCAGCGCCGCGCCGCCCACTCCGCGGATTTGTTTGCCCGCCTTAGCCAACCCCGCGCGCAACTGCGCCGCCTGGGCCGCCGTCAGCGATTTGGGATCACCCGCGCAGGCCTCGCAGGCTTGCAGCAGCTCCGGCCTCAGCGCCAGCGTTCCGCCCTCCGCCGCGCGCAAGGCCGCCTCCAACCGTTCGCCGATGTTCTTCAACTGGTCCGCCGTCAGCCCCGCGCCCGGCTGCTCCAACGGTGCCATGACTCCCGCCGCCGTCTCCAACGCGTTCGCCAGCCCTTGCATCGCCGCGGAGGTTTGTTCGCGCAACGCATCCGCCGCCTCCAGCCCGGAGTGGGTATATTGGTTTTCCGGAGACTCCCGCGCCAGCTCCTGCGCGCGCTCGGCCAGCGGTTCGACCGACTTCGGATCCACCGCCTCCAATTGCGCCAGCGCCTCCAGCCACGCCTCGGTCTGCACGAGCGCGGGCGGCTTCTCATGCGGCCTGGCCAACCGCTCTTCCGCCGAGGGCACCGGCAACCACGCCCCCGCCATCACCATCGCCAGCGCCGCCGCCAGCCAGCCTTGCACCGTCCGCGAACGCCAGCGCACCACGTCCTTGGGCACCGGCATCTGCCTCGGCCACGCCGTCAACCCGAGTTCGGCCGCAGTCAGCCGCGAATCGAGGCCAAGCCGGTATTCCAACAACACCCGCGCATCATCCCGCGAAAACCGCTCCCGCCGGGTCTGCCACCAGGTCACCGCCCCCACCGCCGTCAACCCCGCCCCGAACATCATCCAGCCCCACTCCGCCCCCGCCCCGCTCCGGCGAAGCCCGTAAATTGCAATAGCCGCCACCGCCGCCGCCACGAACGCCACCGGCGCAAACCGCTCCAGCCACGACACGCGGTTGATGCGCGCAGCCAGCCCTTTGATTGCTCGTGTCCAAAAATGCGGGGGCGCTTCAAACGTCATGCGGACCGCTGCACGCTGCGAACCCGCCCGCCCGCAAGCAAGCTCCTCGTCTTCAATGAAGTTGGGAAAAATCATCTCACCCGCCCCCTCCCCGCCCATTCAATTTCAACGTCACTCCGCACGCGTTTCTTATTACCTTCATCATCCTTCGTTTTATGGCTTGAAATGCCCCACCTCTTGCGGACGCTCTCTTGGTTCAATATCTCCCTGTCACCCGTTTGACCAACGGCACCTATCTTCTCGGCCAAATGACCCTTCCGTCCATTTTCCGCTCGCTTAAAACCCGCGCCCTTTCCTGCGCTGCCGTCGCCGCCATGCCCCTCTTCCTCGGTGGCTGGGGCAACTGGAACTGGCTCACCGGCCCGCAGTCCACCTTCGACACCAAAGGCCCCGTCGCCGAATCCCAGCTCGACGTCTTCTACGTTACGCTCTGGGTCACCGGCATCACCTTCGTCATCGTCGCCGGCATCCTCGCCTACGCCACGTTCAAGTTCCGCGCCCGCAAGACCGACGACCTCAAGGCCGTCATCCCCCACCAAGGCCACGGCAACCCGCTCATCGAGCTCGGCCTGATCGGTCTCTCCGTCCTCGCCCTCGTCTTCATCGCCGTCCCCACCCTCCGCGCCATCTGGTATACCTACGACGTCCCCGCCGAGGAAAAAGCCTCCGCCTACGAGGTCAACGCCATCGGTCTCCAGTGGTGGTTCAAATTCGAATACCCCGCCGAACAAATCGACGGTGCCGGCACCCTCGTCACCGGCAACGAACTCGTCATCCCCGCCGGCCGCCCCGTCCGCATCAACCTGCGCACGTCCGACGTCATCCACTCGTTCTGGGTGCCCAAACTCGCCGGCAAGGTCGACATGATCCCCAACCGCGGCAACCACCTCTGGCTCAAGGCCGACGAACCCGGCTACTTCTGGGGCCAGTGCGCCGAATACTGCGGCGAATCCCACGCCGTCATGCGTTTCCGCGTCATCGCCCTCAACGAAACCGATTTCGCCGCCTGGGTCGCCCATCAAAAGACCCCCGCCCGCACCGTCGCCCCCTATTCCGTGCTCAACGGCGCCCCCGCCGCCCCCTACGAATTCAACAACCCCGGCCGCAACGCCCCCGGTTACTCCGCCGATTTCGACAAAGCCCCGTTCGCCGCCTGGCAGGCCAAACAGGAAATCGACGCCGGCGAAGACCCCGCCCTCATCGCCCAGGGCCGTCAGATTTTCCAACAAAAGACCTGCACCAGCTGCCACGCCGTCCGCGGACACGAGGGAGCCGGCGTCACCGCCCCCGACCTCACCCACATCGGCTCCCGCACCACCATCGCCGCCGGTCTGCTCGAAAACACCAAACAGAACCTCCACCGCTGGATCGCCCACCCCAACGAGGTCAAACCGGGTAACAAGATGTATGTCGGCGTCCCCCTCCAAAGCGGCGTCATGGCCGGCTACGTCAAAATCGACCCCGCCACCGGCAAACCCGAGGAGACTCCCCACATCACCGTTTCCGACGCCGAGGCCCGCGCCCTCGTCGCCTACCTTCACAGCCTCAAGTAATTTCGCCGCCTTAACGACCGCACGCACGCCACCATGTCCGCACACGCCAAAACCGACTTCGTCGGCCACGACACGCACGCCGCCGCCCCAGTGGAGAAACGCTCCTGGCTGCTCACCCGCCCCACCGCCAAGACCGGCCTCGTCAGCTGGCTGACCACCGTCGATCACAAAAAGATCGGCCTGCTCTACGGCATCTCCGCCCTCTTCTTCTTCCTGGTCGGCGGCTTCGAGGCCCTCCTCATCCGCATCCAGCTCGCCGTCCCCAACAACACGTTCATCTCCCACCAGCTCTACAACGAGCTGTTCACGATGCACGCGACCACGATGATCTTCCTCGCGGTCATGCCTCTCTCGGCCGCCTTCTTTAATTACATGATGCCGCTCCAGATCGGCGCCCGCGACGTCGCCTTCCCGCGGCTCAACGGCTTCGCCTTCTGGGTCTTCCTCGCCGGCGCCATCGTCCTCAATATCGGCTGGTTCGTGAAATCCGGCGCCCCCGACGCCGGCTGGTTCGGCTACGCCCCGCTCACGTCCACCGCCTACTCCAACCAGTTCGCCGGCGACATGTCCACCGACCTCTGGGTCATGGGCCTGCAGATCCTCGGCGTTTCCTCGGTCGTCGGCTCCCTGAACTTCATCGTCACCATCATCAACATGCGCGCCCCGGGCATGACCATGATGCGCCTGCCGGTGTTCACGTGGATGACCCTCGTCACCGCCTTCCTCATCATCCTGTCCTTCCCCGCGATCACCATCGCGCTGGTCGAGCTGATGATGGACCGTTCCTTCGGCACTTCCTTCTTTGACGTCTCCGGCGGCGGTCTCCCGATTCTCTGGCAGCACCTTTTCTGGATCTTCGGACACCCCGAGGTTTACATTCTCATCCTCCCGGCGATGGGCATCGTCTCGGAAATCCTCCCGACCTTCGCCCGCAAGCCGCTCTTCGGCTACCCGATCATCGTCTTCTCCGGTGCCACCATCGGCTTCCTCGGCTTCGGCGTGTGGTCCCACCACATGTTCACCACCGGCATGGGCACCGTCGCCACCGCCGCGTTCTCCCTCCTCACGATGGCCATCGCCGTCCCCACCGGCGTCAAGATGTTCAACTGGATCGGCACCCTCTGGGGCGGACACCTCCAGATGCGCACTCCCATGATGTTCGCCCTCGGTTTCATGTGGATGTTCATGATGGGTGGTTTCTCCGGCGTCATGCACTCCGCCGCCCCCGCCGATGCCCAGCAGCAGGACAGCTACTTCGTCGTCGCCCACTTCCACTACGTCCTCATCGGCGGTTCCATCTTCGCCCTCCTCGCCGGCATCCATTACTGGTTCCCCCTCATCTTCGGACGCAAGGTCTCCGAGTTCTGGGGCAAACTCTCCTTCTGGGTCATCTTCATCGGCTTCAACGTCACGTTCTTCCCGATGCACTTCCTCGGCCTGAACGGCATGCCCCGCCGCACCGCCGTTTACGACGGCAACATGGGCTGGAACGACGCCAACCTCATCGCCACCGTCGGCGCCCTCGTCCTCGGCGTCGGCATCGCCATCTACTTCGGCGTCATGATCTACACCTACTTCAAGGGCGAAAAGACCACCCACGACGAATGGGATGCCCGCACCCTCGAATGGACCGTGCCCAGCACGCCCCCGCCCGAGCACAACTTCGACGTCATACCCACCGTCCACGCCCGCGATGCCTTCTGGTATGAGAAGACCCACAAGGCCGAGATCGAAAAGGAAAAGGCCGAACACGCCAAGGCCGAGCAGGACCACGGCGGCATCCACATGCCCAGCCAGTCCTGGTTCCCCATCGTGGCCGCCACCGGCCTGCTCATCGGCGCCATCTTCTTCGTCAACCACATCATGATCGGCGCCATCGCCGGCGGAGCGATCATGTTCCTCGGTGTCTACCTCTGGGCAGTCGAAGGACCCGGCGGCTACCACATCCACCTCGACGACAAGAATCACGACAAACACTGAGTCCGAAATGTAGGAGCCTGCTTGCAGGCGATAAGAACCACCGCCCGCTTTAATTCTCCCGAATCGCCTGCAAGCAGGCTCCTACATCCAACCACTTTCCCATTTCAGCAATGAGCACTCACGCGGCCGCCGGGGCCATCGACCACCACCACGACCACACCACCACGACGGGCATTCCCAACAAGAAGCTCTTCATGTGGGCGTTCCTCGCGTCCGACTGCATGTTCTTCGGCGCGCTCATCTCGACGCACCTGATCTACCGCCTTCACGAGACGCCCAACCAGCCCGACATCCTCGGCATCTTCTCCCTCGAGCTCACGTCCTTCTCGACGTTCATCCTGCTCATGTCGTCGCTGCTCATGGCGCTCGCCGTGAACACCTGTCAAAAAGGCCACGTCGGCGCGACCCGCAAGATGCTCCTCGGCACGATCCTGTTCGGCCTCATCTTCCTCGCGTGCCAGGTGTATGAGTTCAACCACTTCGTCCACCTCGGCCTCACGCTGAACAGCAACATGTTCGGCTCCACGTTCTACACGCTCACCGGCACCCACGGCGTCCACGTGGCCATCGGCGTTCTCTGGCTCGTGCTCATGTATATCCGCACGTTCAAGCCCGCCGACGGCAGCCCCTGGATTCTCAAATCCTTCATCCACCTGCTGGTCTTCGCCGTCGTTATCGTCGCCGGCATGAAAGCCCTCCTCGGCGGCGTCCACGCCCTCCAGACCGCCCACGGTCTCAACGGCGAAGCGATCTCCCTGTTCTTTGAGCACGACTTTCCCGCCATCGTCGTCAGCGCCGTCGGCCTCGTCGCCCTCGTCATGCTCGGCCGCGATCGCAAGGCCGTCGAGTTCGGCGAAGCCAACGCCGTGGACGTCGAATCGATGGGCCTCTACTGGCACTTCGTGGATATCGTCTGGATCGTGATCTTCACCGTCGTTTACCTGCTCGAATACATCTGATCCTCCGTCCATGAGCGCCACCACCCATTCCGCCGACTCCGGCCACGGCCACGCCGAGGCCAGCAAGTTCCACATCTTCGTCCAGCTCGCCATGATCCTCGCCGTCATCACCGGCGTCGAAATCGTGCTGATCTACATCCCCCTCGTGAAATGGTTCATCGTCACGAGCCTGGTCATCCTCTCCCTCGTCAAATTCATGCTGGTGATCTTCATCTTCATGCACCTGAAGTGGGACAAACTCTTCTGCACGATCCTGTTCTTCATCGGCCTCGTCCTTGCCGGCGGCACCGTCGCCGCCCTCATGGCGCTCTTCGCCGCCCACGACAGCATCCCGCTCAAGGCCCAGGAAATCTACGCCGAACGCGCCGCGGCCGCCCAATAACCCGCGCTACCCACCGGCCCTCCCAGGCGGCCCCGCACCGGGCCGCCTTTTTTTGCGCCACCTCCGTCCGGCATCCGTGCCCATCCGTGCAATCCGTGGTTAGAAAACTCCGTCAACTCCTCCCCTCCCCATGATCGACTGGACCCACTGGCATAACGAACCGCACCTCATCGGCGGACTCGTCGTGCTGGGCTGGCTCTACGCGCTCTTCACCGGCCCCCTGCGCGACCGCCTCGCCCCCGGCGCCTCCTACCCGCGCGGCCACGCCATCAAGTTCTACCTGGCACTCGTCGTCTTCTACCTCGCCGTCGGCTCCCCCCTCGACCAGATCGGCGAACGGTTCCTCCTCAGCGGACACATGGTGCAACACCAGCTCATCATGTATGTCGCCGCCGTGCTCTTCCTGTCCGGACTCCCTTCCTGGCTGGTCTCCCCGGTCACCGGCCGCACCTCCCTCCGTCCGTTGCTCCGCTTTTTCACCAACCCGCTCATCTGCGGACTCCTCTACACCCTTGTTTATTCCGTCTGGCACGTCCCCGACCTTTACGACTGGGCCCTCCAAAACCGCTGGGTTCACATCACCGAACACGTGATGTTCTTCGGCGCCGCCCTGTTCTACTGGTGGCCCATCCTCAGCCCGTCGCGCGAACTCCCGCCCATTTCCCACGGTGCCCAGATGCTCTACCTCATCGGCGTGGTCATCGGCATGACTCCCGTCTTCGCCTTCATCGCCTTCTCCGGCGACATCCTCTACCCGACCTACGAATACGCCCCCCGCCTTTTCGCCGGCTTCGGCCCCGCCGAAGATCAATTACTTGGCGCCGTCATCATGAAAACCGGCGGAATGATCGTGACGTTCATCGTGTTTATCGTCGCCTTCTATCGCTGGTATCAGGCTTCCGAAAGCCGCACCGGTAAACCATGACCTGGGAAATCGCCCTCATCTTCGTCCTGCTCGCGGCCACGCTGGTGAGCTTCGTGCGCGAAAAAATCTCGCCCGACCTCACCGCGCTCACGCTCTTCGTCGCGATCATCGCCACCGGTCTGCTCGAGCCCAACAAAGCCTTCTCCGTCTTCTCGAACCCCGCCCCGCTCACCGTCGGCGCCATGTTCATCCTCAGCGCCGCCCTTGTGCGCTGCGGCGCCATCGAACACCTCTCCGGCTTCGTCGAAAAATCCGCCCGCTGGTCCTATCCCGTCGTGATGTTCCTGCTGGTGATGATCGTCGCGACCGTCTCGGCCTTCATCAACAACACCCCCGTCGTCGTCGTCTTCCTGCCCGTCGTCCTCGGCCTCGCGCGCCGCATGAACCTCGCGCCGTCCAAGCTGCTCATCCCGCTCTCCTACGCCGCCGTCCTCGGCGGCACGTGCACCCTCATCGGCACCAGCACCAACCTCGTCGTCAACGGCATCATCATCTCCAAGGGCCTCCCCGCCTTCAGCATGTTCGAACTCGCCTGGCTCGGCGTGCCCACGACCATCATCGGCGCCGTTTACCTCGCCCTCTGCGGCAAACGCCTCCTGCCCACCCGCGAGATGCTCACGTCCATCCTCACCGACGAGGAGCGCCGCGAATACATCACCGAGGCCTTCGTCCAGCCCGACTCCCCCGCCCTCGGCAAAACCCTCGCCGAGGCCGGCCTCTCCCGCTCCCGGGGCATCCGTCTCATCGAGATCGTCCGCGATGGCGTCGCCCTCTACATTGAGCCCGAAAAAATCCGCCTCAAGGCCGGCGACCGCATCATCCTCGCCTGCCGCCCCCAGGGCATCGCCGCCACCCGCGGTGTCGTCGGCATCGACCTGATCTCCGAGCTCAAACTCGGACTCGAGCAAATCGCCGCCCACGAGGGCTCGCTCGTCGAGGCCGTCGTCAACCCCCACTCGACCATCGTCGGACACACCGTCCGCGAAATTAACTTCCGCCAGCGTTTCCGCATGGTAGTCCTCGCCGTCCACCGCAAGGGCCGCAACGTCCGCGAACGGCTCGAAACCCTCCCGCTCGAAGCCGGCGACATCGTCCTCATGATGGGCACCGACCAGGCCATCGACGCCCTCCGCCAGAGCGAAGACCTCGTCCTCTTCGACCGCGCCCGCGTCCCCGCCACGTCGCAAAACAAAAAAATGCCCATCGTCCTCGGCGTGATCGCCGGCGTGGTCACCTGCGCCACCTTCAACTGGGTCCCCATCGAGGTCGGAGCCCTCATCGGCTGCGTCATCGTCTGCCTCACCGGCTGCCTCAAAACCAACGAAGCCTACGCCTCCATCGAGTGGAACATCCTCTTCCTCATCTACGGCATGCTGGCCGCCGGCCTCGCCCTCGAACAAACCGGCGCCGCCCTGTGGCTCGCCGACCACGTCCTCACCGGCGTCCAGGCCGTCGTCCCGCCCGAACACAAGGCCCTCTTCGTCCTCGGCGCACTCTACCTGGTGACCACGATTCTCACCGAGATCCTCTCCAACAACGCCGTCGCCGCGCTCATGACGCCCATCGCCCTCGGCATCGCCGCCCAGCTCGGCGTCAGCCATCTGCCGTTCGTCATCGCCCTGATGTTCGCCGCCTCCGCCGCCTTCGCCACCCCCATCGGCTACCAGACCAACACCTACGTGTATGGAGTCGGCGGATACCGTTTCACCGACTTCCTTAAGATCGGCATCCCGCTCAACCTGCTCTGCTTCACCGCCGCCATGATCATCGTTCCGATCATCTGGCCGTTCTAATCCGGCACAGCGTTTCCACGCCCCGTGCAATTCTCTCGCACTCGTCCGTGTGTGTCCTAACACAGGCGGTGTTATGCCGAAACGAGATCCCGTCATCGAACTCGAACCCCGCAACCTTTTCTCCTGGAAGGTTGTCATCGCGTTTATCGTGGCCTGGGTGATCGCGCTCGTCGCGATGATCCAGCTCAAGCTCACTGTGCTGCGACTCGTGCTGCCGCTGCTCGCCGTGCTCCTCGTGATCTACCTCGCGACGTGCACGATCCTGCTCCTCAAAAACCGCCGGTAACCTTTCGCTTTCCCATGTCCGAAACCCTTCCAACTTCATCCATGAACCTAAATTCCGCAGTTGAAGGGTGGTTTTGGCGGGGGTGAAGGACGAGGTTGGGTGGTTTTATGAAGGAACGGGAATGGCGGTTTTCAACTGCGGCGCAGTTGTTCGTATCCAGTCGTGGAGGCGCAGGTAGCCGTCGCGCAATTGCGCGGCCCAGCCGCCGCGGATGGAGACTTGGACTTCTTTTTGCCGGCCGGA
>CAMBLN010000101.1 GCA_945868215.1 Opitutus sp. GAS368 | reverse complement strand
CTACACTCCCGTCCTCAAGGCTTGGGCGGCAGCCGGCCGCGCCGGCATGGACAGCTATCCCGCCGGTTCGTGGGGACCGCCCGACGCCGATGCCTTGCTCGCCAAAAACAACCACACCTGGCGCCAGCCTTGATCACGAACCATGTCCGAGATTTTTAAGGCGTTGCCGGGTATCGAAGTCCCGGTCGTCGCGATCAAAAAAGGCCTCACCCAAATGTGGAACGACACCGCCGCTTCCGGCGGGGCCGCTCCGCAGCACGACGCGGCCAAGGCCACGCAGGTTAATTTTGTGGTGCAGTTCGGGCTGCAAACGACCGTTGCCGACGCGACCGAGCAGTTCCAGATCGCGGTGCGTTTTTCGCGACGTTATCCGTGTCGCGTCGTGGTGCTTTGTCCGATGCCGGACGACACCACGGAGACCGAGATGCGCGCCAAAATTTACGGCGAGTGCCACCTCGGAAAATCCAAGGGCGACACGCGCTGCTGCGAGTTCGTGATGCTCAACTATCCGCCGAGCTCGCGTCCTTTTGTCGAAAACCAGGTGTCCATCTGCCTTTCGACCGACCTGCCTCTCTACTATTGGGCGCACCGCTTCATCTCCAGCGCGCGCATCAGCCAGTTCAACTTCCTGCTCAACCGCTCGAAGCGCGTGCTGCTCGACAGCGCGATCACGCCGGCCGACGCGCTCACGTTTCCCTGGCCGAAGCCGGAGGCCGTCCGCGATCTCGCCCATGCGCGTCTGCTGCCCGTGCGCCAGACCATCGGGCAATTTCTCAGCGCCTATGCGCCGGCGAAGCTCATCGAGGGATTGAGCGGCGTCACGCTTGTCCACACACCCGCGGTCGCCGCCGAGGCGCGCGTGCTGGCGAAGTGGCTTACGCATCGTCTCACCGGCTGTGGTGCGACGGATGTCGCGGTCACACTGAAGGAGAACGCCGGCGGAGCGTCGTTTGAATTGGAGTTCAACTACACCAACGCGCACCGCTTCCACTGGTGCGGGGATCTGGAGCACGGCAGCGGCAAATTCGAAGCCGACTACGGCACGGGGAAGACCACGTTGCCCACGGCCGTGAGCTTGCTCACCCCCGAGGCGGCGCTGGGCGAGGCGATGTTTTTCTAGGACACGTCTCGTCTGGTTGGCGTCTGCTGGGAACCAGATTGTATCGACACGACTCTATTCGTTTTTCCCGATTTAAAAACCATGAAAGAACTTTCCACCGACTACGGGCGCATTCTGATCGGGGCGAAGCCTGACCTGTTTCAGCACGCTCTTAACCTGGGCGTCGCCGCACGCCGACGGACACCGCACAAACATTTCGTCTGGGCGCTGACGGGAGGCGGGACGCCGAAAGAATGGTATCAGTGGGCGGTCGCGGACAATAAACTGACGCCGGGGGAAGCCGGCACGATCGACTGGACCGTGAGCGATGAGCGCCATGTGTTGCTCAGCAGTCCGGAGAGTAATTTTGGCAACGCGGAGCGCCAGTTGCTGGAGCCGCTTATTGTGCCGACCGACCGCCGCCATCCGTGGATGGTCGCGTGGCCGGTAGCGGAAGCGGCCGAGTCTTACCGTCGCACGATGTTGATCCTGGCCGGGCCGGAGCGCACCTATGACGTGTGTTTTCTCGGCATGGGTGACGACTGCCACACTGCGTCGCTTTTCCCGGGCACGCCGTTGCTGAAGGACGACGGCGGTTTGTATTTTGGCGGGCAGGAAGTGCCGGGCAAAGGCTGGCGTTTGACGATTACTCCGACGGGACTGCGGCAGTGTGGACTGATCGTGGTGATGACGCTCGGTGCGAACAAAGCCGAGGCGCTCCACCGCGTCATTCGGGGACCTTACGATCCCGAAAACGTGCCGTCGCAGATTTTGAAAACGTGTGCGGACCGCGTGGTGTGGCTGGTGGACGAAGCGGCGGCGGCGAAACTTTGATCGCAAAAAACGCGGACTTTGAGGTCCGCGTTTTTTTGTGTCCATGAAGCTGAACTTTACGTGCGCAGGGTTCCCGCGGCGCGTTCGGCGAGGAACGCGGCGTAGGTTTTTTTCAGACCCTCGCGGAGCGAGATGCGGGCGCTCCAGCCGAGCGCGGCAAGCTTGGACACGTCCATGAGCTTGCGCGGGGTGCCGTCGGGTTTGGTGGAATCCCAGGTGATCTTGCCGGTGAAGCCGGTGACGGCGGCGACGGACTCGGTGAGTTCCTTGATGGTGACGTCGGTGCCGGTGCCGACATTGATCCAGTCGGGCGGGTTGACGTGCCGGAGCAGGAAAGCGCAGGCGTCGGCGAGATCGTCCACGTGGAGGAACTCGCGCTTGGGCGTGCCGCTGCCCCAGGCGACGACCTCGGGTTTGTTGGCGGCACGGGCTTCGTCGAAACGGCGGATGAGCGCGGGCAGGACGTGGGAATTCTGCGGGTGGTAGTTGTCACCCGGACCGTAGAGGTTGGTGGGCATCGCCGAGTGGAAGAGCACGCCGTGCTGCTTGCGGTAGTATTGGGCGAGCTTGAGGCCGGCGATCTTGGCGATGGCGTAGGCCTCGTTGGTGGGTTCGAGTTCGCTGGTGAGCAGGCAGCTCTCGGGCATCGGCTGCGGCGCGTGCTTCGGGTAGATGCAGGAACTGCCGAGGAACAGGAGGCGTTTCACGCCGTGGCGGTAGGCGCCGTGGATGGTGTTGGCGGCGAGCGCGAGATTTTCGAAGAGGAAGTCTGCCGGGTAGGTATTGTTCGCGTGGATACCGCCGACCTTGGCGGCGGCGATGATGGCAACGTCGGGTTTCTCCGCGGCGTAGAACCCCTCGACGGCGGCCTGCGAAGTGAGATCCAGTTCCTTGCGCGAGCGGAGCAGGAGGGTGACGCCCGGCTCGCTCTCGAAGCGGCGCACGAGCGCGGAGCCGACCATGCCGTTGTGACCTGCGATGTAGAGTTTCATGCGATGAAAAAATTCCAAACTTCAATGGGCCAAATGCCAAACAGGCGCGGCGGTCTGGTGGTTTTATTTTGGAGTTTGGACTTTTTGGCGTTTGGGGTTTCCGGTCCGCTCAGGGCTTCGGGAGCTTGGCAACCTGGGCCTCGCGTTTGGCGAGGTCGATGTCGTGGTCCACCATGAGTTCGACGAGTTCTTTGAAGAGAACCTTGGGTTCCCAACCGAGCTGCTTTTTGGCCTTGGCGGGATTGCCGATGAGGAGTTCGACCTCGGCGGGGCGCTCGTAGCGGGCGTCGTATTTCACGTGCTTTTCCCAGTCGAGACCGGCGCGGGCGAAGGCGACCTGGCAGAACTCTTTCACGCTGTGGGTCTCGTTGGTGCCCACGACGTAGTCATCGGGTTTGTCCTGCTGGAGCATCATCCACATCATCTCGACGTATTCCTTGGCGTAGCCCCAGTCGCGCTGGGCGTCGAGGTTGCCGAGGTAGAGATCGTTTTGCAGACCGGCTTTGATGCGGCCGACGGCGCGGGTGATCTTGCGGGTGACGAAAGTTTCGCCGCGGCGTGGTGACTCGTGGTTGAAGAGAATGCCGTTGGAGGCGTGGAGGTTGTAGGACTCGCGATAGTTCACCGTGAGCCAGTAGGCATACATCTTGGCGCAACCGTAGGGCGAACGCGGCCAGAACGGCGTGGTTTCGGTCTGGGGAACCTCCTGCACTTTGCCGAACATCTCCGAGGACGAGGCTTGGTAATAGCGGACTTTTTCCACGAGGCCGGCTTCGCGGATCGCTTCGAGGATGCGTTGCGCGCCGAGGCCGACGACATCGCCGGTGTATTCGGGCACATCGAAGGAAACACGGACGTGGGACTGGGCACCGAGGTTGTAAACTTCGTCGGGCTGGAGCTGGTAAAGCAGTTTCACCATCTGCACGGAGTCCGCCAGGTCTCCGTAGTGAAGAAAGAGACGCACTCCGTTGAGATGCGGGTCACTGTAGAGGTGGTCGATGCGGCTGGTGTTGAAGGTCGAAGCGCGGCGGATGACACCGTGGACTTCGTAGCCTTTGGCCAGGAGTAGTTCGGCGAGGTAAGAACCGTCTTGTCCGGTGATGCCAGTGATCAGGGCTTTCTTCATGGATAAATGCAGGACGCTGCTTGGCGGTGATTAACGGCGCAAGTCAGCAAAATGGCGGAGGGGGAGGGATTGATTCGCTGCGCTCAGGGCTTCGCCCCAACATCAACGATGTTGTCCATATCCCTTTCTCGAATGCGGCGCATTCATTTTGGCTACGCCAAACGCCATTTAAAATAAAATGGCGGAGGGGGAGGGATTCGAACCCCCGGGACCTTTCGGCCCAACGGTTTTCAAGACCGTCGCGATAGACCACTCTGCCACCCCTCCGGCTGGCTCGGGGCAGAAAATCCTCCGGACGCGGGCGGGTTGTCGAGTGTGATTATTAAAGACTCCTGCATTGATACGGGGACGATGACGGCCATTTTCGGACGCGTGGCGTTTGAAAAACACCTGCTCGTCGATGCGGCCAACGTGATCCAAGCATGGTCCGACTTGCGTATCCTCTCCAAGCGGGACCGCGATGCCGCGCGTTCTCAGCTCGTGCAGCGCGTCGGCGTGGTGCACGACGCGGAATCCCTGCGCGTGACCGTGGTCATCGATGGTCGCGGACGGGAAATCGTCGTCGAACATCCATCGCGGCAGTCCACGTTGACGGTAATTTATACTCCTTCGTCGATGACGGCCGACGATGTGATTGAGCAGATGGTCGGGCGTTCGGCGGATGCGTCGTTGTGTGAAGTCGCCACGGGCGATCAGGCGGAGCGCAACACGATCGAGGCGACCGGTGCCGTATGGGTCCCGCCGGCGGATTTGCTGGCGAGGGTTGAACGCGCGGAGCGCAGGCTCGGGACAAAAGTCGCGGATATGAACCGTGCGAATGCGCAGGATTGGAACCGACGGATATCACGATGAAATCACCGAAGAAGAATTTAACGAACGCGGAGGGCGTGGCCGAAGTGCAGGGACTTTACGGTGCGTTCTCTTTTCCTGAGAAGCTGCTGCAAAAATTGTGGTTGCGGGGTGATTTTGATTCTTCCGCGGCGCGACTGGCCGACGGCCGAGAGCTGAAGGTGGTGCACCCCGGGAAGTGGAACCATCTCGGCGGGCCGGATTTTTCGGGGGCGCGGCTGGCGATCGCCGGGCGTGCCATCACCGGCGACGTGGAGCTTCACTTGCACGCGCGCGATTGGGCGGCGCACGGACATGCGAATGACGGTGCATATGACAACGTCGTGCTGCATGTCGTTTTGTTTCCGTGTACGGAAACCGAGACGCGCGGTGCGGGCGGACGGATGATTCCGGTGCTGTGCCTGTTGCCCCTGCTGCACCACGGATTGGAAGAATACGCCTCGGAGGACGCGATCGAGCAGCTCGCGGGACGTCCGCTGCATCATGCGCAGGAGATACTGGGCGCGCTTAGTAGCCAAGAACTGGATACGTTATTGCGCGGGCATGGCGGTCAACGCTGGCGGGCGAAGGTGCATTTCGCGGGAGAGCGCATCAAGCGGCTCGGCTGGGAGGGCGCATGCCATCATGCAGCGCTTGAGATTCTGGGATATCGGTTCAACCGGGCGCCGATGTTGTCCGTGGCGACCACCTGGCCGTTGGCGACGTGGGGGCGGGGGAGTGCGGAGCCGAAGGAAGTTTTTGAGGCGTTGTCCGGACGCTGGAGCTTGCAGGGTGTGCGGCCGCTGAATCATCCGCGACTCAGGCTGGAGCAATATGCGGAGTGGTGCGCCTTGCGTCCGGATTGGCCGGTGCGTTTGCGGCAGCAGGGCGACGACACGATATTTGCGAGATCCGCGGCCGGCCGCCGCCGGTTGTGTGATCATGTGTGCGGCGGGGTGATTGGCGGGAAGCGTTTCGATAATTTGGTGGGCGACGGGTTCATGCCGTTGTTGGCGGCGCAAGGCGGGTTCGATTTGGAAACGGCGTGGGCGGGGTGGTATGCGGGCGATGTGCCGGAAACGTGGGTGGGCGTATTGCGAGCGTTAGGCGTTTTCGGCGGACGCGGACGGCCGGTGTCGCAAGGCCCGGTTCAAGGGCTGTTAGGATGGATGTTGGCGCAGGATGCGGCATTGCAGGGGTAGTGATGGGCTGCCCGGCGGGCGCGGGACTTGACAAGATTTTATCGCAGCAGCTACCTTGACCCTTTCTAACAACGTTCACTTTCCAAAAGGTGGGCCCTACGGCCCGCTTTTTTTTTCCCAACTATACATCCTATGAGCAGCGAAATTCTTTCAGTTCTCGAATACATGGAGAAAGAAAAGGGCATTGGCCGGGCCGACATGATTGCGGCTATCGTCAACGCCATTAAAACCGCTGCACTCAAAGGGGTTAGCGCCGGTCAAGACATCAAGATCGAGATCAATCCCAAGAATGGCCAACTCCATGCATGGACCTTGCTCAAGGTGGTTGATTCCGTGAGCGATCCGCGTGCCGAGATTCATGTCGAAAAGGCCCAGGTCCTCAAGCCCGGCGCGCAGTTGGGTGATGTCGTTGAGAAAGAGCTCGATCCCTCCACTCTCGGTCGTATTGCGGCGCAAACGGCGCGTCAGGCCGTGATGCAGAAGCTCCGTCAGTTCGAGAAGGATCGTATTTATGACGACTTCAAGGACATGGTCGGCAACATTGTGACCGGCACCGTGCGCCGCAAAGAGCGCAACGATATCTTCATCGATCTCGGAAAAGCCGAGGCCGTTCTTTCCGGCAAGGAGCAGGTCCCTGGGGAAGAATACCAGCCCGGCGACCGCATCCGCTGTTTGCTGCTCTCGATCGACAGCACGCCCCGCGGCCCGGAGCTGATGCTCACGCGTGCCAGCCCGAAGTTTGTTCGTCGTCTGTTCGAGGTTGAGGTGGGCGAGATCGCCGACGGCACCGTTAAAATTGAAGCCTTTGCACGTGAGCCCGGTTATCGCACCAAGATCGCTGTCATCAGCACCGATCCCAAGGTTGATCCCGTGGGTGCCTGCGTGGGTGCCCGCGGCGCCCGTGTTAAGACCATCGTTCGCGAGCTTAACGGCGAGAAAATCGACATCATCAATTACTTTGCCGATCCGAAGCAGATGGTGATTGAAGCCCTCAAGCCCGCCGCCCCGCGCGAGATCACGTTGGATGAAAAGAATCACCGCATCCTTCTGAAGGTTGCGACCGAAGATCTTGCCATTGCCATCGGCCGCAAAGGACAGAACGCGCGTCTTACCTCCCGCCTCATCGGGTGGAGGTTGGACATCGAGGAGTTCCATGCCGTCTCCACGGACCCGCGCGTGGTCGCAATCAACGCCCTCGTGAAGACCTTTGGTCTGGACGCGGGTCTGGCCGAACGCCTGGTCGCGATCGGTATCAACTCACCTGCCGCCTTCGAGGGAGTCGGTGCCGACGACCTCGTCGACGCCGGGTTTACCACGGAAGAAGCTTCCACCATCATCGCCAGCGTCGGCGGCGCGCAATAACCCGCGCCGTTTCAGTCAGCAGTCACTTTTGCATCAGCCGCCAATTACTTAATGAGCATCCGCATTCACGAACTCGCCAAACGACATAACATGGAGGCCAAGGACATGCTGGCCTTGCTCAAGGAGCGCGGCTTCGTTTCTGCGGACACCAAGTCGGTGTCGAGCACCCTCAACAAGATCTACGAAGAGGAGATCGAGAAGGAGTTCGCCGCCAAGGCGGCAGCGGCGGCTCCCGTGGAAGCTGAAGCTCCGGTGGTCGAACCTGCCCCGGCTCCGCACAAAGTTCCCAGCGTCAAAAGTGCCGACGATGTTGTGCGTGAAAAAGAAGAGGCAAAGGCCGCTCAAGCCGCCGCTTCTGCACCGGTTGTTTCTCCAGTGTCCGCACCCATGCCCACGCCCAGCACAAGTGTGTCGGCACCGCGCCCCGTGTCCGTTCCCCAGCCTTTGCCCCAGCGCCCGGCATCAGCTCCCGCACCTTTGCCCGCCGTATCGCGTCCCGCAGCGGTCTCAGCGCCAGTGCCCGTTCGCCCTCCGGCCTCTCCGTCCTTTCCCGGCGTTGCCGCGTCTCCCCGTCCTGCCCCGGTGATTTCTTCAGCCCCGCGCCCAGCGCCTGCCATTCCTACTCCGGTTTCCGCACCTCGTGCTACGCTGCCGGTTCCGGGTGCTCCCAAACCCGCCCCTTCCGTCGTTTCGTCTCCCGGCAATCCTGCGATGCCGGTCACGCCGCCCGCGCAGACTGCGACCATCACCACCGAGGGCGACATCAAGGTCATTCATCTCAAGCCCCCGATCATTGTTCGCGATTTTGCGACCGCACTCGGGATGAAGCCGTTCAAGCTCATTTCCGAACTCATGGAGATGGGAATCTTCGCGTCGATGAATCAAGCGATCGAAGAGCCTGTTGCTGTAAAGGTCGCCGAGAAGCATG
The DNA here is from genome assembly GCA_945868215.1 of Opitutus sp. GAS368. Classification (GTDB taxonomy): domain Bacteria; phylum Verrucomicrobiota; class Verrucomicrobiia; order Opitutales; family Opitutaceae; genus Rariglobus. The sequence goes on along the minus strand of CAMBLN010000101.1, from coordinate 3,734 downwards.
GCTTCATGCTGGAGATCAAACACCGCGGCGAAGCCGCGCAGCAGACCCAGCAAACCGCCAAAGAAAAAGCAAAGAGCAAGGAAAAGGCCGCTGCCGAAGCCGAGGTGCAAAACCTCGCCCCGCGTCCGCCCGTCGTTTGTATTCTCGGTCACGTTGACCACGGTAAAACCTCGCTCCTCGACGCCATCCGCAAGGCCGACGTCGCCGCCGGTGAAGCCGGTGGTATTACCCAACACATCGGTGCTTATCAGATCGAACACTCTGACCGTAAGATCACTTTCCTCGACACGCCCGGCCACGCAGCCTTCACCAAGATGCGCGCCCGCGGTGCCGATGTCACCGACATCGCAGTTCTGGTGGTCGCCGCCGACGACGGCTTTATGCCGCAGACGGACGAAGCTCTTAAGCATGCCCAGAATGCCGCCGTCACCCTGATGGTCGCCGTGAACAAAATGGACGTTAAGGGTGCCAACATCGAGCGCGTGAAGCAGCAGATGCAGGAACGCAACATCGCTCCCGAAGACTGGGGTGGCGAAACCGTCACCGTGCCCGTTTCCGCCATCAAAGGCACCGGCATTACCGATCTGCTCGACATGATTCTCCTTCAGGCCGACGTGCTCGAGCTCAAGGCCAACGCCAAGACCGAGGCCTCCGGCATCATCATCGAGTCCCAGATCGAAGTCGGCCGCGGCCCGCTCGCCACCGTCATCGTCCAGCGTGGCACACTCCGCGTCGGCGACTCCATCGTGTGTGGTCCGCATTGGGCCAAGGTGCGCGCGATGTTCGACGACCAAGGCAAGAATCTCAAAGAGGCGCCTCCCGCCACGCCGGTCCGCGTGATCGGCTGGTCCGGCGCGCCCGACAGCGGCGCTGCATTCAAGTCCGCCAAAAACGCCCGCGAAGCAGAAAATCTCGCCGAAGAGGCCGAGCACCTCATCCGCAAGACCACCGGCACCGCCGATGCCGCTCCCAAGGAAGTTTCCGTCGAGAGCCTCTTCGCCAACATCGCTGCGACCCAGGCCAAGGTGCTCAAGCTCATCATCAAGACCGACGTGTTCGGTTCTACCGAGGCCGTGCGCAACCTGCTCGAAAATATCAAGAGCACCAAGGTTTCGCTCGAAATCGTTTCCGTCGATGTCGGTCTTGTTTCCAAGACCGACATCCTCATGGCCAGCGCCGCCGGCGCGGTCGTCATCGGTTTCAACACCAAGCTCGAAAATGGCGTCACTGCCGTCGCCAAGCACCACGGCGTGCGCATCGAGACCTACGGCATCATCTACGAGCTGGCCGACAAGGTCCGCGACATGATGGCCGATCTCCTCGATCCCGACCTCAAGGAAAACAAGACCGGCGCCGCCGAAGTCCGCGCAACGTTCCCGCTCGCCAAGGGTTTTGTCGCCGGCTGTCTGGTCACCGAAGGCAAGATCACCCGCAACGGCTCGGCCCGTCTCCGTCGCAAGAAGGAGATCGTTTTCGAGGGCAAGGTCAGCACGCTGAAGCGCTTCAAGGACGACGCCAACGAGGTCCGCGCCGGCATCGAGTGCGGTATCAAGCTCGGCGATTTCAACGGTTACGAAATCGGCGACGTCATCGAGTGCTTCGAGATCACCAAGGTCCGCGCCGCCCTTTGATTCAGCCTTACTAGCGGCTGGCCACTTCAGTCGGTCAGCCGTTAGTCTTTTCCCATGTCCACCCGCACTCTTCGCGTCAACGAGCTCATCCAGCGCGAGCTGAGCTCCATCCTGCGCACCATCTACAAAGACGAGGCGGTCGCCATCACGATCACCGGCGTTCAAGTCTCGCCCGACCTCCACGAGGGCAAGGTTTTCATCGCCGTCACCGGCGACGAAGAGGACGAGGTCAAGGCGCTCCGCTGGCTCAAACACAACTCCAAGGAGTTTCGCTTCGAGCTCGGCCGCCGCATCGTTCTCAAGAACATGCCGCATTTCACCTACGCGCTCGACACGTCAACCGCCCGCGGCAACCGCATCCTCTCCGTCCTCGACGACATCGCCGCGCAGGACAAGGCCCGCAACGCCGCGCAGCCGCAGCCGCCGGCCGCCGACAAGGAGTAAGTCGTGGAGCTCAACTACCCGGAATTCCACGACCGCTTCGCCGCGTTCCTGCGTTCGCTGGAAGGCCGCCGTGTCGTCGTGATTTCCCACGCCCGGCCCGACGGCGATTGCATCGGTTCGCAGGTCGCGCTGACCCGCGTGTTGCGGGCGCTCAACATCGATGCCGTCGCGGCCAACCCCGACCCGGTGCCGCGCCGCATCCAGTTTGCCGTCGGCGACACGCCGCTCGTTCACTTTGCGCAGCTGCCCGAAGGCGACTTCACCGCGGTCTACGTCGATTGCGCCGACCAGGGGAGGGCGGGGGACAAGTTCAAGAACCGCTTCCCCGCTCCGTTCGCCAACATCGACCACCACGTATCAAACCGTGGATACGCCGAGCACAACTTCATCGACGTCGGTTCCTGCGCCACCGCCGAAATCCTCGCCGGTCTCTTCATCGATCACCACCTGCCCATCGACGCCCAGGCCGCCCAGGCGCTCTACACCGGAATCGCGACCGACACCGGCCAGTTCCGCTTTATCTCCACGTCTCGCCGCACCTTTCTCATCGCCGCCGAACTGATGGCGCGCGGAGCCCAGCCCGCCACCGCCGCAGTCGAGCTCTACGAACGCGAGACGCCCGGCAAACTCGACCTGCTTCAGCGTTTTCTCGCCTCGCTCAGCTACGAATGCGGCGGACGCGTCTGCATAGGAAAACTCCCCGACGGCATCTATCAAGCTACGGGCACCTCGCCCGAAGACACCGAAGGCTTGGTGGATTACGCCCGCGGCATCGACGGCGTCGAAATCGGTGTCCTCATCGAAGAGCAAGCCGGTTCTATCAAAGGAAGCCTTCGCGCCAAGGATCCCGCCTACCGCATGGATCGTATCGCCGCCGAATTCAATGGCGGAGGCCACGCCTGTGCCGCCGGTCTCAACGTCAAAAACACCACGCTGGCTGACTTTCAAGTCCGCCTCGTCGCCGCCATTACCACGCAGATCAATGCGGTTGATGCGCTGAAAAAATCCGCCACCTGATGCGCGCGCCTGCTCCGGACTACAACGGCGTGTTGCTCATCGACAAGCCAGCCGACCACACGTCGCACGACGTGGTCGCCCGTCTGCGCGGCATCCTCAAAATGAAGCGAATCGGCCACGCCGGCACGCTCGACCCGATGGCCACGGGGTTGCTCGTCATGCTCGTCGGAAAAGCCACCAGCCTCTCGCAATACCTGATGAGCGTGGAGAAGGAATACACCGGCACCATCAAGCTCGGCGAAACCACCAACACACAGGACGCCGAGGGCGAAATCCTCACGACCCTTCCCGTGCCCGTGCTCACCGAGGACGACGTGCGCAAGGCGCTCAACGGTTTCCTCGGTGACCAGTATCAGATCCCGCCGATGTTTTCGGCGATCAAGATCAAGGGCCAGCCCCTCTACAAAAGCGCGCGTGCCGGCGAAGAGGTGGAGCGTGAGCCGCGTTTCATCCGCGTGATCAACTACGAGCTCACGCGCTGGGAATCGCCCGAGATCGATTTCCGCGTGCTCTGCACCAAGGGCACCTACGTGCGCACGCTCGCGCATGATCTCGGGCAACGCCTGGGCTGCGGCGCGCACCTGAAGGCCCTGCGCCGCACCTCGTCGGGCGCGCTCAACCTCTCGCGCGCCGTGACACTTG
>CAMBLN010000100.1 GCA_945868215.1 Opitutus sp. GAS368 | reverse complement strand
CCAGCCTGCTTTTAAGAACGAATGCAGGCTGGAAGCCTGCGCTACTTTTTACGGGCGGAAACCGTCGCGCCAGGCTTTGCCGCGTTCGAGGCGGGCGCGGACTTCGGGCCAGTCGCGGTTGGCTAGCGCGGTTTTGAAGGTGTGCAACTCGTCTTCAAATTTTGTGAGCGCGCGGAGGACCTCGTCGCGGTTTTGCTGGAAGATTTCGATCCACATCGTGGCGTCGCTGGCGGCGATGCGGGTGGTGTCGCGGAGGCCGTTGCCGGAGAGATTGCGCCAGCCGGGATTTTTCGCGCCGAGGAAGGTGGCGAGGGAGGTCGCGACGGCTTGCGGGAGGTGGCTGATGTGCGCGGTGATTTCGTCGTGCTGGTCGGGGGTGACGGTGGTCACTTCGGCGCCGAGGTCGTGCCAGAAGCGGGCGACGGTGGCGGTGGCGGATTCGTCGGTGCCGTCGAGCGGGGTGACGAAGCAGACGCGTTTTTCGAAGAGGGTGTCGGTGGCGTTTTCCCAGCCGGTTTTTTCGCTGCCGGCCATGGGGTGTGCGCCGACAAACCGGGCGTGCGGGGCGAGGGCGGTGTGGCAGGCGCGGCAGAGTTCGCCTTTGACGCTGCCGACGTCGGTGACGAGGGCGCCGACGGGCAGGTGCGGGGCGATCTGCCGGGCGAGCTCGATGATTTTGTCGACGGGGGCGGCGAGGACGACGAGCGAGGCGTTGGATACGGCGGCTTCGGGTGTATCCGCCACGGACGACACCCACGGTTGCTCCGCCAATTTCAGGCGCGATTCGGGGCGGCGTGCCCAGACGGTGATGCGCCGGGCGAGTCCGCGGGCGTGGGCGGCGCGGGCGACGGATCCGCCGAGCAAGCCGGGGGCAAGGATGACGAGATTTTCCAGCACGCTTCTGTGGAAACGCCAATGGATGGAAGATGTCGAGTATATCGAGTTTTCGCGGGAGAACTCATTGCATTTTGTGGGCATAGGACTTTGCTCGCAGGTCTCCCCTTTACCCTATGTCGGCTGCGCGCAGAAAACATCTCATCCTCCACTTTTGGCAGAACATCCGGCTATGGCTCCTTGGCGGAGTCTGTTTGGCGGCGCTGGGGTGGTTTTTTTATTTTTTGACCACATTGGGGCCGCGTCCCGTGTCGAATTCCTCGGTGGTAATCACGGAGCAGGATGATCCGGCGATGGCGAAGCTGTCCGATGAAATCGGTGAGTTGGAAAAACAATACCGGCAGGCGGCCGATGCGAAAGTCACGACGGCGGAGTCCACCGCGGCTCTGGCCGCGGCGGTCGAGAAGCAGCGGGAACTGTTGAACACTTTCACCAAGGCGGGACTCGACCAGTCCACGCGTCTGGTGCGGCTTGAGAGTGAGTTGGGCCGTGTGCGCGCGATCGAGAAGGTGGTGTTGGTGGACCGTCTGGAGCGTGACGGCGAAGAGGCGTTGAAAGCCGGGAGTCTGGAAGATGCGGGGAAAAAATTAAGCGAGGCACTGAGTTTGCAGCGTGAGGTGAACCAGAGTTCGGCCAGCTCGCGGTATAAAAACTACGTGCGGGAGACATCGCTTCAGCAGGCCCTTTATGCAGTGGAGGCGGCGCCTATACGCGGCGAAATGGAAGCCGCGACCGAGGCCGCGCGCAAGGCGACGGCGGAAGGGCGCTGGGCGGATGCGTTGACCGCTTACACGGCGGCGCGCGACGCGCAGGAACGCATCAACCGGGAATACGGGCGCACGCGTTACGCGGACATCGCGGGTGCGGACCGGTTGAGCGCGGAGATCGAGTCGCTCAATGCCGCGGGGATCGCGTCGGAGATCAAGGCCAAGGAGAAGGCGGGCGACGAGGCGGCGGCGCTGCGACGCCAGGCAGAGGCGGCGAAACTCTTCAATGAAGCGGCGACCCTGCAGTTGCAGGTGAACCAGAATTATCCGCGGAGCCGGTTTATCTCGTCGCAGCGGATTGAGAACTTGGAGATCAAGCGGCAGACGGCGCTTTCAGCGGATATCGCGGACAAACTGGCAGAGCTGGATATGATGACACGCGCGCATTTGAAGCGCCGGCAAATCATCGCCGCGGAGCAGAAGCTGGCGGAGGCCGGACAGTTGGTCGAAAAATTATTCACCGAGTATCCGAAGAGCCAGCGTCTGGATGGCGCGCTGAGAATCAAATTTGCCTACCTTGCTTTGCGTCGGACGGATTTGCGCACGCTGCAGGACGAAGTTTACGACCGGCTGCTGCCGCTGCCGGGAGTGGCGGAGCGCCTGATGCTAAAGACCGAAGTGACTCAATCGCTCTACGTCCTGGTGATGAACACCAACCCGAGCCGCAATCCGGGCCGGACGCTGCCGGTGGACTCGGTGAGCTGGACCGATGCGCAGGAGTTCTGCACGCGCCTGTCGTGGTTGCTGGGCACGGTGGTGCGCCTGCCCACGACGGACGAGTTTCGCGTGGCGTTGGGCGGCGAGGACGGCGGGGAGGCCTGGGGCAGCCACAACAGCGAAGGCCGCAGCCGGGAGGTCGGTCGCCAAAAAGCGAATACGTTTGGGTTTGGCGATTTGCTGGGAAATCTCGGCGAGTGGGCGGCCGCCGCGGAGGATGCCGACCAGGCTGCGGTGGTCGGCGGCAGTTACCTGGATTCGCGCGATGCGTTGAGCAAGGTGCCGTCGGAGCTGCGTCTCAAGAGCGACCGGGCGCGGCATGTGGGGTTGCGCATCGTGGTCGAAATCTGAGGGCGGGCGGGCGGGTTTAAACTCCGCCGAGTTTGGCGATCTTTTTGAATTCGGCCGCGGTGAGAGGCATGACGGAAAGGCGGCTTTGGCGGAGGAGCGCGGTGTCTTTGAGGGCGGGCTCGGCCTTGATCGTGTCAAGCGTGACGGGGCTGGCGAGGGATTGCAGCGGTTTGATTTCCACGGCCACCCAGCCTTCTTCGTCGGCGGTTTTGTCGGGGAAGGACGCGCGGGAGACTTCGGCGAGGCCGACGACGGCCTTGGTGGTGACGCTTTCGTAGAAAAACACGCGGTCGCCGGGGCGCATGGTCTTGAGGTGGTTGCGCGCCTGATAGTTGCGGACACCCGTCCAGTCGGTGCGCTTGTCGCGGACGAGGTCGGTCCACGCGTAGGCGTCGGGTTCTGATTTCACCAGCCAGTATTGGGTTGTCATGGTCGAGGTCGGAAGATGCATTGCGACTACATGAAGCCGAGTAAGGTTGAAAAGTTAAAATCCGCTTGGCTTATGCGCTGACTGCGTCGTTTGCCCTACACATGAATACCACATTGTTTCCGATTCGCGTGTTGTTTGTCGCGTTGTGCGCGGCGGCGGGCTGGTTGGTCTGTTTCACGATCAGCGACTGGGACCGCTATCAGGGGCTGGCGATTTTCATGGGGTCGGCGATCGGGGCGCTGGTGGTGCTGGTGGACATCATGCTGAAGGGATTTTCGCTGCGCGGGCTTTCGGCGATCACCTTCGGGTTGGCGATGGGCACGGTGATTTCCTACATGATCAACAATTCTCCGCTTCTGGAGCAGGGAGACCCGCAGGTTATTTTTTTGGTGCGGCTGACGTTGTTTTTGGTGTGCACCTACCTTGCGACGGTGATCGCGCTGCGGGGGAAGGATGAGTTTAACCTGGTTATCCCTTACGTGCGGTTTGTGCCGCACGATGTCGATGTGCCGTTGATGGTCGTGGATACGAGCGCGTTGATCGACGGGCGTATCGCGCGGGTGGGGCGGACGGGGTTCCTGGGCGCGGCTCTGGTGATTCCGCGTTTTGTGTTAAGGGAGCTGCAGTTGATCGCGGATGCGGCGGATCCGCATATGCAGGCGCGGGGACGACGGGGGCTGGATACGGTGGGTGAACTGCGGAAGATCAAGACGATCGACTTGCGGATTCATGAAAGTGATGTAGGCAAGCGCACGGACATCGATGCGAAACTGGTTTTCCTGGCCCAGTCGATGCGGGCAAAGTTGCTGACGACCAATTACAACCTGGCGAAGCTGGCGGAGATCAACGGCATCGTTTGCATGAACTTGAACGTGCTGGGCAAGGCGCTGAGGCCGGAACTCGTCACCGGGGAGGTGCTGGAGGTGGAGCTGGTCAAGCCGGGCAAGGAGGAAGGACAGGCGATCGGTTACCTTGACGATAATTCGCTGGTGGTCGTCAACGGGGGGCGCGGGCATATCGGCCGCGTGGTGACCGTGGAAATCGTGAGTGTGCTGCCCTCTTCCGCAGGCAAGATGGTGTTTGCCCGCATGATGGAAGCCGGCGCTTTCTGAAAGTCTGCGAACGGCAAGCGCGGGGCGGGACGCCTGGGTGAAACCCGCATGGTGGAGCAGATCGGGATCAAACCGACGACCTCGTCATTGCGAACGACGCGCTCTATCAACTGAGCTACTGCCCCATGCAGGAGGGGAAGTTGTGGGGTGGTGATTCGCGTGAGTAAACACCAATTTTTGTTGTATGGGCGGCGGATTTCGACGATCGGGTTAATTCGAAGGTCGGAAGCGGTTTGGTCCTCAATTTGCTATTGATGGATTCACGAGACGGTCGAAAGTCCGGCTTGTTTCGCATTACTTGTATCAACTAACGAATCGACATCATGAAGAAATCCACGGTCAAAGCAGCCAAGACAACCGCATCAGCCAAGAAGGCTCCCGCCAAAATCGTCAAAAAAGCGGCGGCGGCACCCGCCAAGCGCACCGCGGCACCCGCGACAAAGGCACCGGCCGTGAAGGCTGCCGCCGCCAAGTTGCCGGCCACCGTGATCACGGCGTCGATCGACATCGGTTTTGGGAACACCCTCTATTTGCGCGGCGAAGGTCCGGGACTGAGTTGGGACATCGGCGTGGCGCTTGACTGCGTGAGCGATGACACGTGGTCGATCTCGCTGCCGGGCACGGGCAAGGCGGTCACTTACAAATTTTTGATCAACGATCTGAGCTGGTCGGTCGGTGCTGACTACGTTGCGGAGTCGGGCACCAAGGTCACGGTCACACCGTCGTTTTAAATAACGACGGTAGGAGTGGCTGCGTGGTCGGGGTTCATCCCGAGAAGGCGTGCTTGCAATGCTTGCGCGCCCGCTTCGCGATCGGCGAGCGCGCTGGACGGAACCAAGTGTCCGTAGACCCGCACGCGGGAAAACGGGCGGGGCAGATGAAACCGGTCCCAGCTGGGGAGTTGCCAGGATGATTCGAAGACACAGCCCAGCAGCAGGAGCGGGGCGTGGGTGCGGCGGCAGACGATCAAGCCGCCGGGTTTGAATTCATAAATGGGACCGCGGGGACCGTCGGGCGTGATGCCGATGTCGTTGCCCGCTCTCATCACTTCAACCAGCGCGCTGACGGCTTCGCGTCCGAGTTTATGGCTTGAGCCACGCACGGTGCTGATGCCCACGAGGGAAAAAAACGCCTCTAGCCAGGCACCGTCTTTGCTGGGGCTTACCAAAGCGTAGGCGGGTCGTCCGCCGCGATAGCGCCGGAAAATTTCAGCGGCCATGAAGAGCCGGTTGTGCCAGAGCGTCAGGGCGACGGGCTCGTCGATCATGCGCAGGTGTTTCAGGGCTTCCGGCGATGCTTGCATGTGCAATGATCGTCCCCAGAGGCGCATGAGCAGGCCGAGGGGGCGCAGGGCGAGCAGGCGCCAGCCGCGCAAACCATGAATACTGGCCGGACTGGAGGAGGTGGGCATCTCATAACGATGGTGGGGTGCGGACGGGGATGCAGCCAAGCGAAAGTTCGTGAAAGCACGGGCATGTCTAGCCCGGCTTCGTTGAGACCGCGCGAGGTCAGGATATGCCTGGCTCGTATTGCGCCGTCCGTTTGAAGGGACGTCCAACCGGACGGGGCGTAAATTTTACGCCTCGGTGTCCGCGACGGCTAATTTTTCCAAAGCTGATTCCGCGGGGCCGGAGATGACGTCGCCGGTGGGTTTAAAACGCGAGCCATGGCAGGGGCAGTCCCACGTTTGTTCCGCCTGATTCCAGTCCACGATGCAACCGAGGTGGGGACAGACCGCCGAGCACAACGTGATCTCGCCGGCTGGGTCCCGTGAGGCAGCGACCTTGCGGCCATCAACCAGGATTATTTTGCCGGCGTTGCGCAGGATGGAGGAGAGCGATTCATGGGCGCCCTTGGTCAGCCAGTCTTTGAGCATGTGGTAAGGGTAATCCTTGTTTTCGGACAGGTAACTCCACGTGCCGCCCAGCCACTTGCGGCGGCTTGGATCGAACAGTTTTTTCCAGCGGTTATCGCGCCCCAACAAGGCATCGACCGCCATCATCGCGGTGAGTGTGCCAAAGGTCATGCCGTTACCCGCAAAGCCGGTGCCGATGAATTGGTTTTTCGCGACTTCGCCGATAAACGGGAGGCCGTCGTTGGTCTCGATCACCTGGCCCGACCAACGATGTTCCACTTTGGCGGAAGGCAGGAGGCGATACAGGCGTTCCTCCAGACGGCCATAGGCCAGGCGCGTGTCGGTTTTTTGTCCGGTTTTGTGATCTTCGCCGCCAAAAATCACGTAATCAAAGTCCCGACCCGTTTCGAGACGCAGGTAGTCGTGGGCGTTTTTCGTATCCCAGAACAATGCGTCCGGAATCGTGCCGGCGGGCATGCGGGCACCGATGGCATAACTGGTGTAGAGGCTGAGTTTGGTTTGAAAAAGCAACGCGCCGAGGGTTCCGCTGACGCCTTGAAGCGGCGTATGCGTGGCCAGCACGAGGTAACGTCCGCGGATGCGATGGCCGTTTGCCGATACCGTCAGGGGATCGTCGGTGATTTCGCCCGCTTCGGTGTTTTCGAAAACGTGACTGCCTCCTCCCGGTATCCTGGCGACCAAGGCGGAGAGATACTTCAGCGGGTGGAAGTGCGCTTGGCGGGAGAAACCCACGCCGGGCACATGGTAAAACGGAACGGATTCCATGTAATGCGCCTCGATGCCGAGTTCGTCGGCGGCCTTGGCTTCACGTTTGAGTTCTTCGATGCTTTCCGGCGCCACCGCGGCGCCGGCGGGGGCATGCAGGACGCCGTCCCGCCTGGCGAAAGCACAGTCGATGTTTTTCTCCTCCACGATGGCGGCGATTTGATCAATCGCGGCGGCTCCTGCATCCCACACGTCACGCGCGGCTTGTTTGCCGAAATGGCGGATCAGTTCATGCAGCCTCATGTCGGGCATCGCGGTGAGGTGGGCGGTCGTGTGGCCGGTGTCGATTTGCGCGCAACGAGCGCGCTCGATCAACGCCACGGTGCGGCCGGCTTTTTTCATCAGGTGGGCCGTGGTGATGCCGGTGAGTCCGCCGCCAATGATAATCACATCAACGTCCAGATCTTTGGAAGGCTTTGGGAAATCAGGGAGAGCCGCCGAGTCGTGCCAGTAAGAAAGAGTATCCATGGCGACGAGCATAGGTGTTCCGTTTATCGGTGTATGCCGGTCCCGTTATGGCTTGGCGCATCGGGGGATTTGCCCACGCACTACACCGACATAGGAAGTTTCTCCGTGCAGGATATCAGGCGCGGGTCGGAATTATGGAGCATTTATCCAAAGGCCGGAACGGGCGGCATGCGCCTCGGTCGTGTGGACTTCATCAGCCGGGTTCTTTCTTGATCCCGCTGCCAACTCCCATCCCTAAAAACGCCAAATACCATGTCTGCTGAATCACTCAAAGAACTCCTGGTCGACGAACTCAAAGACCTTTACCACGCCGAAAAACAATTGGTGAAGGCCCTGCCCAAAATGGCAAAGGCCGCGCTTGATCCGGATCTCAAGGCGGGGCTCACCGCCCATCTTGATGAGACCAAGGAACATGTCGCGCGACTTGAACGTGCCTTCAAGCTCCTCGATGAAACGCCCAAGGCCAAGGTATGCCCGGCCATGCAAGGCTTGATCGAGGAAGGTTCGGAGGCGATCGAGGAAAAGGAATCTTCGGCCGTGCGCGACGCCCAGATCATCGGATCGGCCCAGCGTATCGAACACTACGAAATCGCCGCTTACGGAACCGTGCGTTCGCTCGCCGAAACGCTCGGCGAGGACGAAGTCGCCGAGCTTCTGCAACTGACCTTGGACGAGGAAGGCGAAGCCGATAAAAAACTGACCGCCGCGTCGGCCGCGGTGAACGAAGCCGCCTTGGTCGAATCCGAGGAGGATTGATTTCACCGGAACGAATAATCCCTCCCCAAAAAAAATGGCCACGGTGCGAATCGGCATCTCCGGATGGCGGTATCCGCCGTGGCGCGGTGTCTTTTATCCGGAGGGATTGCCGCAGCGCAACGAGCTCGCCTACGGGTCGAGTATTTTTCCCACCATTGAAATCAACGGGTCATTTTATTCGTTGCAGCGCCCGTCGAGCTGGGCGGCGTGGCATGATACCACGCCGCCTCATTTTCAGTTTTCGATAAAGGCGCCGCGTTTTATCACACACATCAAGCGTCTCCGCGGAGTGGATACGGCGCTGGCGAATTTTTGGGCGTCGGGTGTTTTGCGCTTAAACGCCAAACTGGGACCGGTCCTTTGGCAGTTTCCTCCGTCGTTTCATTATGACCCCGTGTTGATGGAGGAGTTTTTTGAGCGGCTGCCGCGCACGACGGAGGCGGCGCTCGGCCGGGCGCGGAATCACGACGAGCATGTTTACAAAAAAACATGGCTCGAGATTGATCGGCCGCGCCGGATGCGCCACGCGATCGAGATCCGGCACGCTTCGTTTGAGACGCCGGAGTTCGTGAAACAATTGCGCCGGCATCGCATCGGCCTGGTGGCCGCCGACACGGCGGGGAAGTGGCCGTTCATGGAGGATGTGACCGCGGATTTTGTTTATGTGCGGCTTCACGGCGACGAGGTGCTCTACACCTCCGGATACACCGGCAAGGCGCTGGATCGTTGGGCGCGGAAAATCGATTCGTGGTCGCGAGGGACGCAGGCGAACGATGTGAAGACGCGGCTTCCTCCCGCGCCCAAGCGGAGCGGCGGCCGTGATGTATTCGTTTATTTTGACAACGATGTGAAGGTGCGTGCGCCCTACGACGCGATGAGTCTTTCGCATCGACTCGGGCTCGGCCCTGCGCCCATCGATGTCCCGCCCGCCGAAAGCATTCATGAAGTGCCGCGGACAAGCTGGCCGCTTTATGGCAGGAAAAAAGCGAAACCCGGCTGATTTTATCCAAGCGGAACTTCTGATTTCACCGGCACGGAAACTCCGAAGATCACCCGATGAAAAAACGCCCGGCGCGGTGTAAATTGGAGCCATGAAATCCTCCGATAAAAAAGACATTCGCGAAAACACTCTCCACGACCAAATCGCCCGCCGCGCCCACGAGCTGTGGGAGCAAGACGGCTACCAGCACGGCAATCACGCGAAGCACTGGGAGGAAGCCGAGCGGCAGTTGTTCGGCCCGGTCCCGATGCCGGAGAAGCCGGCGTATCCTTCACCGACGGCCCGTATGACGGCTGAAAATTCCGCCAAGGACAAAGGCAGTGAATCCCAAACGGCGGCTGGAAGAAAAACCAGCCGCCGCTAACGGGGCTCACGCGTTCGGATCGAGGACGACTTTGATGCAGCCGTCTTCTTTATTGCAAAAGGTCTCATAAGCTTCCGGAGCCTTCGACAACGGAACGCGGTGGGTGATGACAAACGACGGATCAATCTTTCCGTTTTCGATCAAGTCGAGCAACGGACGCAGGTAACGCTGGGTGTGCGTCTGGCCCTGCCTGATGGTGACGCCCTTCCCGAACGCCGCGCCGAAGGGAACTTTGTCGATGAAGCCTGAATACACGCCCGGAACGGAGAGCGTGCCGCCGGTGCGCACGGCGCGCATCGCCTGGCGCAGCGCGTAGGGGTGGTCGTTTTCAAGTTTCAGTTTTTGTTTCACCGAGTCGTAAACGGAGCCGTGGGCCTCCATGCCAACGCCATCGATGCACGCATCGGGCCCGCGACCGCCGGTGAGCAGGTTGAGACGCTCCTGGATGTCGCCGTCATCATCGTTGAGCACGTAGGCGCCGGCTTCCTCGGCCATGCGGAGGCGCTCGGGCACGCTGTCGATCGCGATCACTTTGGCCGCGCCGAGGAGGAACGCGCTGCGGATCGCGAACTGGCCAACCGGACCGCAACCCCAGACGGCAACGACGCTGCGACCCGGCTCGATGTTGCAATTTTCCGCGGCCATGAAACCGGTCGGGAAGATATCGGAGAGAAACAGGACCTTGTCGTCGTCGATGTTGCTCTCGATTTTGATGGGACCTACATCGGCAAACGGAACGCGGGCGTATTGGGCCTGACCGCCGGCATAGCCGCCCATCATGTGGGAGTAACCGTAGAGTGCTGCACCGCTGTGGCCGTAGAGAACCTCGGCCAGCCGGGCGTTCGGGTTGGTGTTGTCGCAGCATGACCACTGCTGGCGCGAACAATGAAAGCAGCCGCCGCAGGAAATGGTGAATGGAACGACGACCCGGTCGCCGACCTTGAGCTTTTTCACCTGCGGGCCGATTTCCACCACCTCACCCATGAACTCGTGGCCGAGAATGTCGCCTTTTTCCATGGTCGGAATGTAGCCGTCATAAAGGTGCAGATCGGAGCCGCAGATGGCGGTCGAGGTGATGCGGACGATACAGTCGCGAGGGTTGAGAATCTTCGGGTCGTTGACCCTCTGGACCTCCATTTTCTTTTTTCCCATCCAACAGACGGCTTTCATTGGTTCTTCTTTCGTTGAGGTTCACCGACGGGTTGACCGTCGGTCGTGGGGATTTCGCCGACTTCCATCAGGGCTTTTAAACGACGCAAGGCATCGCCCACTTGTTGTCCGGCTTCCTCACCGGAAAGTTTCGCCAGCAAGGCACCAAGCTTTCCGCCGGGCGGCTGGTATTCGAGAGTGACGGTAACTTCGGTGGCATCGCCGCCGGGGGCGGGTTCGAAGCGAACGGAGCCGGCGTTGTTGATTTCGGAATCTTCGCGTGAGCGCCAGGCGATCAGTTTGTCCTTTTCGTCGTTGATGATCAGGGCGTCCCACTCGACGCGGCGGTCTCCGGGCGGAGCACTCACCGACCAATGGGACTCGATGTCGGAGAGATTGCGGATGGTGACCGGGTGCTTGATGACAAGAGACAGATTTTCCAGATCGCGCCAGAAGGCGTAGAGCGCGTCGGCGGGTTTGCGGATGGTGACGGCGCGGGAAATTTTCACGCCTTTGTTTCCGGGCACGACAATTTTGGACGGGGCAAGACCCTTGCGCGAAGCCACGGTATCAGTCCCGCGACGCGCTTTTTTTGGGGGAGATGAATGGGATGGCATGAGCACGAGAATAGAGAGTCGGGATGCATCCTCCCATCGGGGGAAAATCCTATCGGGATCTAATCTTTTTCCAAAAACGAATGCGGATAACCCGCGATTCCACGGCAGGCTTTTTACGGGAAAATCCGGATGCACGCGGATTGACCCACTCGCTTGGCTCAACCGTCTGAAAACTTCATCATGACATAACCGGAGGATTAAAATCCGCGGGGGTATGTGGCACTGAACGTGACTTCAGCGCGATAAGGTCAAGATTTTCAGGAGCATGCCGGGGAGCGGTTGCCCAAAAGCTCGCTTACCGCCGCACTCGTCTCTCCGTGATAGAGACGCTTCAGGATAGCTTCAGCTTGCGA
Organism: Opitutus sp. GAS368; assembly: GCA_945868215.1. GTDB lineage: Bacteria > Verrucomicrobiota > Verrucomicrobiia > Opitutales > Opitutaceae > Rariglobus. The sequence continues at coordinate 564 of CAMBLN010000100.1, read as the reverse complement.
CAGGGAGCACAGCTTTCCTTGGACATCAAAATCCAGGATAGGGAAGGGATCTTGGCCCGGTATGGATTCGACAAACAGCTGCTTTGGATCGCCGATGCCGGTGAAACTTATCCGCGATAGCGCGTCGTGAGGTATCACGATCAACTGGCCCGTTTCGCGCAAGGCGCGCCGCAATCCGTTCAAGGCGGAGGCTTCGGACTGTTCGCTTAAGGCCATCGGTATGTTCATTTCTCCACTCGTGGCCGACTTCATTGCCGCGCGGGCTATCCCAGAAACGGCCGGTATGTCGCCCGGCTCAGGATCTCCCTGCCGATTAAGATAGATCGCGGGCAAGGTCGGAGGTTTAAATGTCTCAAGATTTGCTATAACCATTTCGGCTTCCTGCTGCTTTTAAAAATTATGTTAGGACTGCTGATGAAGGTAGTGTCCGGAAAGTTCAGCAAAAAGACGGATCATGGTAGTTGGTGAGGTGGAAACAGGAACCCACCAACCGAAGGAAACACCATGAACCGTCCGAAGAAGGACATTATGATGAGCATGAACACGCGCGAGCAAATGCTGGCG
>CAMBLN010000099.1 GCA_945868215.1 Opitutus sp. GAS368 | reverse complement strand
TCCCACATGAGCGCCCGCGCCGGCTACGATTCCCATCTTGGCGGTGTGCTTGAGCTCGGTTTGCTCGCCCCGTTCACCCGCACCGTCAAACTCGGCGGCGACCTCGGTCTCTACACCAAACGCGGCGTGATGTTCGGCCCGGCCGGCGCTTACTCGTTCGATAATGCCGGCCAATCGATCCACGGCTCCCTCCGCAGCGGCTTCATCAGCGACGACGGTAATCGCGGCAACGACATCCTCCTCGCCCCCATTCCTCAGGAACGCGGCTTCATCACTTGGGAACACCGCCAGACCGCCGGCGAAAACGTCACCGTTCTCGGTCAACTCAACTACTGGTCCGATTCCGATGTCACCCGCGACTTCCGCGAGGACGATTTCCGCTCCGTCCAGACTCCCGACAACTTCCTCGAAGGCTATTACACCGGCGGCAACTACGTCACCTCCGTCTTCACCCGTTTCCAGCCCAACGACTACCACGTCGTCCAGCGCCGTCTCCCCGAAATCCGCTTCGACGGCCTGCCCGTGGATGCCGGCGCCGGCATCTACCATCGCGTCAACGCCAGCATTGCTTCCCTCGAAGACAAATCCCCCCCCCGCCCTCTCCGATCCAGTCAACCGCGTCGACACCTACTACGCCCTCACCCGCCCGTTCACCCCGCGCGAATGGCTCTCCATCAAACCCGTCGCCGGCGCACGTTTCACCTATTATGACCGCGCCACCGGCGGCCGCGACGGCTACACCCGCGCCCTCGGCGAAATCGGCTTCGACGCCGATCTCCAGGCCAGCTCCACTTACAACTACAAAAACGAGCGCTGGGGCATCGACGGCATCCGCCACCTCGTGAAGCCCTACGTCTCCTATCGCGCGATCGGCAACGCCGACCAGGGTGCCGCCTATATTCCGCCGATCGACCGCACCGCTTTCTCCACCTACCTCCAGCCTCTCGGCCTCGGCGACCGTCGCGACATCGACACCCTCGGCACCACCAACACCCTTCGCCTCGGCATCGACAACACCATCCAGACGCGCGACCCCGTCTACGGCTCCCGCAACCTCGCCGAGCTCAACGTCGCCACCGACTGGCGCCTCGACGGCGCCGGCGCCGATCCCCGTTTTTCCGCCATCCAGACCGAACTCGCCCTCACCCCCGTCAACTGGCTGCGCTTCGACGTTTACACCAACGTCACGCCCGCAGACCTCACCCTCCGCGAGATCAACACCGGCCTCACCTTCCAGGACGCCGGCGTCTGGTCGGTCCGCGTCGGCACGGACTTCCTCAAATCTGATCCCGTCGCCGGTGTAGCCGGCATCCAAGAATACACCCTCGATCTGAGCTACGCCATCAACGAGGCCTACAAGGCGATTATGCAGCTCCGTTACGATACCCGTCTCGGTAGCTTCAGCCGGCAGTCCTTCGGCATCCGCCAAAACATCCGCAACCTCTGGTTGATCGACTACATCCTCACCTTCCGCAACGGCGACACCCGCGCCGGCTCCATCGGCTTAAGCGTGAGCGTCGAGCTCGCCAACTTCTGATCGCCTCGATGGACCGCCCTTCGCCCGCCGCCAGCCAGGGCCGCACGTTCCTTCAACTGTTCGCCGCGCTCCGCCCGCACGTCGCCACGGACCGCAATCTCCCGTCCCGCCTCCAGCAACTGCTCGCCCGCGAGAAACGCTTCGGCTCCCGCGACCGCCGCCTCTACCGCGAACTGCTCTACACCGCCCTCCGCCACCTGCCGTGGATCGATGCGCGTCTCGCCACCGCCTCCCCCGACGACGCCATCCGCGCCGCCGCCTGGCTCGCCGCCGACACCCCCGCCACCTCCGCCTTCCGCGCCCACTGGACCGCCGGCTGGCCCCCCGTCCCCGCCACCGTCGCCGGAAAAGCCCTCCACCTGTCCGCCGACCCCGCCGCGCTCCTCCCCGCCTGGTTCGCCGAACACTGCCCGGCCGCCTTTCAATCCCCCGCCTTCGACGTCCTGCACACCCGCGCCCCGCTTTGGATCCGTATCCAAACGGATGATACCGCCCCCGTCCTCGCCGAATTCGCCGCGCGCAACTGGTCCGTCCGCCCGTCCGCCGTGCTCCCCTCCGCCTGGGAGGTTCTCGCCGAGGCCGACCTCACGACCACCGACGCCTACGCCCGCGGGCTGATCGAAATCCAGGACCTGGGCTCGCAACTCCTGCTCGCCCGTCTCCCTTCGCCTCCCGCCGGCCGCTGGCTCGACGCCTGCGCCGGCGCCGGCGGCAAAACCCTCCAACTCGCCCGCCTGCTCGGCTCCTCCGGTCGCGTCGATGCCCACGACATCCGCGCCTCCGCCCTCGACGAACTCGGCTCCCGCGCCTCCCGCGCCCGCATCGCCAATATCCGCATCCTCTCGTCCGCGCCCGCCGACACCTACGACGGCGTGCTCGTGGACGCCCCGTGCAGCGGCACCGGCACCTGGCGCCGCTCCCCCCATCTCAAATGGTGCACCACCCCGCGCACCATCGCCGACTCCGCCTCGGTGCAACGCGATCTCCTCGCCCGCTACGCCCCGCTCGTCCGTCCCGGTGGTCTGCTCGTCTACGCCACGTGCTCGCTCAGCCGCCACGAAAACGAGGAGGTCGTCGCCGCATTCCTCGACGCCCACCCGCGCTTCTCGCCAGCCGGCCCCGCCGTCACGCTTCTCCCGTCCGACCACAACACCGACGGCTACTTCGTCGCCCCCCTCCGCCACTCCGAGCTCTAGACTCCCGACTTCCTCTTGCCTCCGCGCCCCAAATCCTGACTCACTGCATCCCGCCGGTCTTCCCACGCGTTTCACCATGAAGTGCTCACCCTCAATCTCACAGCGTTCGCCCGCTTTGAACCCGCCGCCCGACCGCGCCGGCCCGAGGACTTCCGCAACCGCTTCCCTTTATCACGCCATAGCGCAACGCGCGACGGCGGACGCATGAGCGATTCGTCGTCCATCGACGCCGCCCCCGCGGCCGACGACTCCCGCCACGCCTTCGATGCGGAACTCCTCCGTCGCGCCGGCGCCGGCGACCAGTCCGCCCTCGGCGAACTCTACGACCGCTGGGTCCGCCCCCTCCACGCCCTCGCCTGCAACGTTCTCCGCGACCCCGCCGAATCCGAGGATGTCCTCCATGATGTCTTCGTGACCCTCTGGCAAAAAGCCGCCGATTTCGACGCCTCCCGCGGCCACGCCTTCTCTTGGGCCGCCACCCTCACCCGCAACCGCGCCATCGATCGCCTCCGCTCCCGCGCACGCCGCGCCGAGCTCCTCGCCCAGGCCGCCCCCGCCGACCTCGGCTACGACGAGACCAACACCCCCGCCGACGGCGGCGACACCACCTGGCTCAAGGAAAAAGCCTCCGCCGTCCGCCAGGCCCTGTCCTCCCTCCCCGCCGACCAGCGCGACGCCCTCCAACTCGCCTACTTCGGCGGCCTCACCCAGCAGGAAATCGCCGGAAAACTCTCCCAACCCTTGGGCACCGTCAAAGCCCGCATCCGCCGCGGTCTCCTCAAACTCCGCGACCTCGTCGCGCCGCAGCTATGATCGACGAACGCCACGAAGAACTCGCCGCGCTCCACGCCTTCGACCTCCTCGAAGGCGCGGAACTCGCCGCGTTCGAATCCGCGCTCGCCGCCGATCCCGAACTCCGCGCCCTCGTCGCCTCCCTGCGCGCCACCACCGCCGGCCTCGCCTTCTCCGCCCCCGCCGTCCCGCCACCCTCGCCCGCCCTCCGCGCCCGTATTCTCAACTCCGCCGTGCCCGTCCCCGCCGCCGATTCCCCGGCCTACGTCCTCCCCTTCGCTCCTCCCCCTTGGCTCGGCTGGGCCGCCGCCGCCTGCTTCTTTTTCGCCGCCGTCTTCTTCGCCGGAAAGAGTTTCAATGTCCGCGGACAACTCCAGTTCGCCCTCGAAGCCGAACGCGTCGCCCGCCTCGAAGCCGGCACCGTCAAAAACCTCCTCGAAGCCGAGCGCCTTCTCTCCCGCGCCCAGCTCGACCGCCTCGCCTCTTCCGAGCGCCTTGTCGCCGATCTCCGCCGCGAGGCCGGTGTCGCCAATCTCAAGATCGCCTCCCTCAAATCTCTCGCCGGCAACTCCCCCGAGGCCCGCGCCATCGCCGTCTGGAGCCCCGACCGTCAGGAAGGCGTCCTCGTCGTCTCCAACCTTCCCGCCCTCGACCTGGACAAAGACTACCAGCTCTGGGTCATCGACCCCCAATACCCCATCCCGGTGGACGGCGGCGTGTTCACCGTCGATGCCGCCACCGGCGAGGCCCGCGTAAACTTCAAGCCCGGCAAAGCCGTCGCCACCGCCCAGGTCTTCGCAGTCTCCCTCGAACGCAAGGGCGGCGTACCCAAGGCCGAAGGCCCGATGATGCTGATCAGCAACTGAGTTTGCTGATCAAAAATCCTAAATCCCAACGGCCCAAATCCCAACCCGTGCCGGCTGGCATGGTCTGGCTCCGTCTTCCGATATTCCCTCCTTCGCGCAACTTCGCGCCCCTTCGCGGTTAAAAAATCCGTCTTCCCGCCCCATTCCGACTTTCGTGTCTTTTCGTGTGTTTCGTGGGCAATAATTCCGCGATCCTTCCTCCGACTCTAGCCTTGCCCCCCGCCCCCCGCCCCCGAAACTCACTTCCTTTTAAACCTATGGTCATCAAACCCAAAGTCCGTGGCTTCGTCTGTGTCACCGCCCATCCCGCCGGCTGCGCCGCGCACGTCCAGGAATGGATCGACTACGTTAAGTCGAAAGGCCCCGTCGCCAACGGACCCAAGAAGGTCCTCGTGATCGGCTCCTCCACCGGCTACGGACTCGCCTCCCGCATCTCCGCCGCCTTCGGTTCCGGCGCCGCCACCATCGGCGTCTTCTTCGAACGCCCGTCCGACCCCGACAAGACCGCCACCCCCGGCTGGTATAACACCGCCGCCTTCACCACCGCCGCCCACAAAGCCGGCCTCTACGCCAAAAATTTCAACGGAGACGCCTTCTCCGACCAGCTCAAGACCGACGTCCTCGCCGCCATCAAAGCCGACCTCGGCCAGGTTGACCTCGTCATCTACTCCCTCGCCTCCCCCCGCCGCACCCACCCCAAGACCGGCGTCGTCCACAAATCCACCCTCAAACCCGTCGGCGCGTCCTACACCAACAAGACCGTCGATACCGACAAGGGTCTCGTCTCCGACATCACCATCGAACCCGCCAACCAGGCCGAGATCGACGACACCCGCGCAGTCATGGGCGGCGAAGACTGGGAGATGTGGATCAACGCCCTCGACGAGGCCAAGCTCCTCGCCCCCGGCGCCACGTCCGTCGCCTACAGCTACATCGGACCTTCCGTCACCTGGCCCATCTACAAAAACGGCACCATCGGCCTCGCCAAAAACGACCTCGAACGCGCCGCCAAAGCCATCAACGCCACGCTCAAGGTCAACGGCTACGGTCGCGCCTTCATCTCCGTCAACAAGGCCCTCGTCACCCAGGCCAGCTCCGCCATCCCCGTCGTCCCGCTCTACATTTCGATCCTCTACAAGATCATGAAGGCCAAGGGCAGCCACGAGGGTTGCATCGAGCAGATCGACCGCCTCTTCCGCACTCAGATGTATGGCGGCACCGGCCTCACCTTCGACGACGCCGGCCGCGTCCGCATCGACGACTGGGAGATGGATCCCGACATCCAGGCCGCCGTCGCCGAGCTCTGGCCCCAGGTGAACACCGAAAACCTCGGTGCCCTCACCGACATCGCCGGCTACCGCACCGAGTTCCTCAAGCTCTTCGGCTTCGGCCTCCCCGGCATCAACTACGACGTCGACATCGACCCCCACGTCGAGCTCCCCTCCTGAGCGTGGGCCTCACCTTGCGTGAGGCCCCGCAGTCTTTACTGCCTCCGCACGCCGCTCCTTCATCGATACTCCGGCAGATACGCCTGCTCCGCCGCGAACAATTCCAGCGTCATCGCGCGTATCTGCGCCGGCGTGCATACAGCCGCGCTCAAGGGATCCAGCATCAGCGCATGGATCGCCGCCTCCTTGCTCCGCTCGATCACCGCCTGCGCGCCCAGGTCAAACATCCCCAGATTCGTCGCGCACACATTCGCCATCTGGCGCGGCAACGCCCCGTAACGCGTCGGGTTCACTCCGTTGCCATCCACCATGCACGCCACTTCCACGCACGAATCCGCCGGCAGGTTCGTGATGAGCTGACCGCTCCCGCCGTGATTGTTCATCACATTCCCGTGAATACGGAACGGACTGTCTTTCTCGCGCGCCTCGATGATCCACGACGCGTATTCCCATGAACGCTCCCAATCGATCGACTCCGTCCCCTTGAGCATCGCGTTGCGCGACGCATCCGCCGACTTCCGCCAGTTCGGCCAGTTCGTCGCATAAAAACGCGAACCTCCTTCGTAACTCTGGCGCAACAGCGCCCTCCCCGCCTCGCTCTTCCGGTAATACGGCAGGTATTCCGACAAATGCCCCGAACTCTCCGTGATAAACGCCCCGAAGTTCAGGCACATGTCCTTGCGCACAAGATCCACCTGCTCGTAACCCCGCGGCTTCGTGTCGGTCCGCGGATCAACGCTGTCGTAAGACGTCAGCCCCGCCTTGCGCTCTTTCTCCGCCGCCGCGAGATCCGCCGTGAACTTTTTGCGCAACACGCTCCCGTAAAGATCCACGCCCTTGTGCTCCAGCTTCGTGAACCACGCCAGGTGGTTGATGCCCGCGCATGCCCAATCCATCTCCGCGTAAGGCACCCCCGCATACTCGGCCAGCAGATGGCTCGTGCCCTGCACGCTGTGGCACAGACCCACCACTTGCATCGATGACGAACGCCCCGCCGCCGTGCACATCATCGCCATCGGATTCGTGTAGTTCAGCACGATCGCCTGCGGACACAGCCGCTCGCAATCCTTCAACGCCGCCAGAAACACCGGAATCGTGCGCAACGATTTGAACAACCCGCCCGGCCCGATCGTGTCGCCGATACACTGGTCGATCCCGTATTTCAGCGGGATGTCATTGTCGTGCCGCACGCACTCCAGACCGCTCACCTCGATGCAACTCACCACATAATCCGAACCCTTCAACACCTGCGTGCGATCCGGCGAAGCGACGACTTTCCACGACTTCTCCAGCCCGAGCTTCGTCACCAATTTCGTGATCAGTTGCTTCATCGTGCGCAACCGCCCGAGATCAATGTCCACCAGCGCGATCACCCCTCCTTGGTTGCCGGGAATGCGCAACACGTCGTTCACCAGCCGTGGCGTGAAACCCGATCCCGCGCCCAACATCGTGAGCTTGATCGGACGCTGCATCGTGCCGGCGAGCCCTTGGGCCGCGGCGTCTTGAGTATGCGCCGCATGACCGGCGAGTTTGGATTTTTTGGAGCGGGACATGGGATTAAATTACCCGCCCAACTCACACCGTTTTCGCACGTCACCCAAAGCGTCATTGCCTGACCTGAAATAAACATTATGTGATCTTCCCATGAAAGCGCCTCTACCCGATCCGTTCGCCCGAATCATCGGCGCCAACCACGAATTCCAGGTCAACGACGCCTATTATTACGACAACCACCGCCGCGGCGGTCGTGACGACGAGGGAGTCGTGCAGCAGACGCTTTCCGGATCCGGTTTTTTTGAATCCGACGGCATCCGCCGGCTCGTCCCCGCCGGCACCGCGATTTTGTTCACCCAGGACGAGGACACCCGTTACGGCTATCCGCCGGAAGTGACCGGACCGTATCAACTGCGCTATGTCACTTTCCACCTCGCCGGGCTGCGTCCGTGGTTCGAACGCCTCCGCGCCGAATTCGGTTCCGTCCTCCGTATGCCCTTGGACGGCGAAGCCGCCGCCCTCCTCTCCGAACTCGTCACCACCTTTCGCACCCGAGCCTTCCGCGACCGCTTCCAGGAAACCGAATTGCTCCATCACCTGCTCGTCGCGCTCTACCGTGAACAGGTCGCCGCCACGCAAACCAACGACCCCGTCGAATACGGACGCCACTATCTCCGCGACCACTTCCGCTCCCCCATCAACCTGAAATCCGTCGCCCAAAAATGCGGCGTCAGTCGCGAGCACTTCATCCGCGCCTTCGGCAAACGCTACGGCGAGCCGCCCGGCGAACTCCTCCGCCGTCTCCGTCTCGAACAAGCCCACCGCATGCTCCGCTCCACCCCCATCCCCGTGCAGGACGTCGCCGTCACCTGCGGCTTCGCCGATGCCAACACCTTCTGCCGCGCCTTCCGCCAAAAATACGGCCTCACCCCCGGCCAAGCCCGCAAACCCACGTAGCGATCCGCCTCCGAACGTAGCGGAACGGCGGAGCCGTTTCGTTCAAACCAGGGAACCACAACGCAACTTACGCCACCATTGTGGCAATTATGCCCTCCAAAAAATCCCGTCCCGTTGTATCCAAAAAACCCGCACCCGCCGCTGTTGAGCACCCGGGGCGCACCGTCGCCGGCGGCGGTGCCGGTGGCGCCGTGGTCGGCGCCCTCGTCGGCGGTCCCATCGGTGCCGTCGTCGGCGACCTGCTCGGCTCCGCCCTCGGAGCCGGCGCCGCCTACTCACCCTCCGAACCCACCCCCAAGACCCACGCCAAAAACGCCGTGTCCTCCGCGAAGAAAGCCGTGAAAGCCACCGCGAAAAAAGCCGCCGTCAAAACCAAGACCGCCGCCACCAAAGGCAAAACTGCCGTGAAGCAGACCGCGACCGCCGCGAAGAAAAAGGCATCACAGGCCAAAACCTCCGCCAAGAAAACCGTCGCCCAAGCCAAAAAGAAGGTCGCCGCCAAAACCACGCGCACCCGCTAAAACCCTCCCCTTACCCCACTCACAGGCGGCCCAATCCCCGGGCCGCCTTTTTCGCGCCCTAATCCACGGACAAGTATCACAGAGCCGAGCCGGAGTTTCAGCAAAGACGTTCACAGAGCCAATCCCCCGCATGCACCGTTAAACCGCTCAGTCTTTAGACCCTCCTCAACCTCCCCTCCGAACTCTGTGCCCTCTGTGTCACCCTTCTGAATCCGTCCCCTTCCTAATACCAAACGCCACGTCCCTGTTAGCCGCACGCATACTACTCCCCCGCCCGCATTTACTTTTGACCACCCCCAACGCCCACCCTTTGCTCACCCATCTTTTCCGCATCTCTAGACGCTCTAGACTGATCCGCCTACTCACTCCTCGCTACCCGCTACTCACTACTTCACATGTCCGCCTCCACCGCTCCCTCGATCATCTACACCATCACCGACGAAGCCCCCGCGCTCGCCACCTACAGCTTCCTGCCGATCGTGCAGGCCTACGCCAAGCAAGCCGGCATCAACGTGGAAACCCGCGACATCTCCGTCGCCGCCCGCATCCTCGCCAATTTCTCGGATAAACTCCCCGCGTCCCAGAAGACCCACGACGCCCTCGCCGAACTCGGCGCCCTCACGCTCAAGCCCGAGGCCAACATCATCAAGCTCCCCAACATCTCCGCCTCCATCCCCCAGCTGAAGGCCGCCATCGCCGAGCTTCAGTCCAAAGGCTACGCTCTCCCCGACTTCCCCGAGACCCCGACCACCGACGCCGAGAAAGACGCCCGCGCCCGCTACGCCAAAGTCCTTGGCTCCGCCGTCAACCCCGTCCTCCGCGAAGGCAACTCCGACCGCCGCGCCCCCGGTGCCGTCAAAGCCTACGCCAAGAAACACCCCCACTCCATGGGCGCTTGGTCCACCACCTCGAAGACCAACGTCGCCGCCATGACCGACGGTGACTTCTTCGGCAACGAGACCTCCTTCACCACCCCCGTCGCCACCACCGTCCGCATCGAACTCGTCAAAGCCGACGGCACCGTCGTCGTCCTCAAGGAGAAGACCACCCTCAAAGCCGGCGAGATCCTCGACGCCACCGTCATGCGCAAGGCCGACCTCGTCGCCTTCTATGAAAAGTCCATCGCCCGCGCGAAGAGCGAAGGCGTCCTCCTCTCCCTCCACCTCAAGGCCACCATGATGAAGGTCTCCGACCCCATCCTCTTCGGCCACGCCGTGAAGGTTTTCTTTGCCGACGCCCTCGCCAAACACGCCGCCACCCTCGCCACCCTCGGCGTCGATCTGAACAACGGCCTCGGCGACCTCGTCGCCAAAATCGAAAAACTCCCCCCCGCCGAGAAAGCCGCCATCGAGGCCGACCTCGCCGCCGCCTACGCCGCCGGCCCCGCACTCGCCTACGTCAACTCCGACAAAGGCATCACCAACCTCCACGTCCCCTCCGACGTCATCGTGGACGCCTCCATGCCGGCGATGATCCGCACCTCCGGCCAGATGTGGAACAAGGAAGGCAAACAGCAGGACACCCTCGCCCTCATCCCCGACCGCAGCTACGCTGGCGTTTACCAGACGGTGATCGACTTCTGCCGCAAGCAAGGCGCGCTCGACCCCAAGACCATGGGCAGCGTCCCCAACGTCGGCCTCATGGCCCAGGCCGCCGAAGAATACGGCTCCCACAACAAAACCTTCGAAATCCCCTCCGATGGCGAAGTCCGCGTTGTCGAAGTCTCCGACTCTTCAACTTCAACTTCCAACTTCAACAATGTCATCCTCCGCCACACCGTGGCGAAGGGTGACATCTGGCGCGCCTGCCAAACCAAAGACGCCCCTGTGCAAGACTGGGTGAAACTCGCCGTCAACCGCGCCCGCCTCAGCAACACCCCCGCCGTCTTCTGGCTCGACGAGTCCCGCGCCCACGACGCCCAGATCATCGCCAAGGTCAAAAAATACCTCGGCGACCACGACCTCGCCGGCCTCGACCTCCGCATCCTCCCGCCCGCCGACGCCTGCCAATTCACCCTCGAACGCATCGTCAAAGGCCTCGATACCATCAGCGTCACCGGCAACGTCCTCCGCGACTACCTGACCGACCTCTTCCCCATCCTCGAAGTCGGCACCTCGGCCAAGATGCTCTCGATCGTTCCACTCATGAACGGCGGCGGCCTCTTCGAAACCGGCGCCGGCGGTTCGGCGCCCAAGCACGTGCAACAGTTCACCGAGGAAAACTTCCTCCGCTGGGACAGCCTCGGTGAGTTTTTTGCTCTCGCCGCGTCCTTCGAACACCTCGGCATCACCCAGAACCACGCCAAAGCCAAAGTCCTCGCCGAGACGCTCGACGAAGCCAACGGCAAGTTCCTGGAGTATGACAAGAGCCCCGCCCGCAAAGTCGGCGCCGGCATCGACAACCGCGGGTCCCACTTCTACCTCGCCCTCTACTGGGCCCAAGCCCTCGCCGCCCAGACCAACGACGCCGACCTCAAGAAAGCCTTCACCCCCTTGGCCGAAAAACTCACCGCCGCCGAAAAGCAAATCGTCGCCGAACTGATCGCCGTCCAAGGCAAACCCGCCGACATCGGCGGCTACTACCAGCCCGACAACGCGAAGGCTTCGGCCGCCCTCCGCCCGAGCCCCACCCTCAACGCCGCCCTCGCGACGATCTAAAAACCACCGATCCGGTTCACCACGAAACACACGAAAGACACGAAAAGAAATCCTACTCGGCTGGGATCGTTTTCCCGATTCCGACTTTCGTGTATTTAGTGTGTTTCGTGGTCAAAAACTCCGCCCTCCGAATCCCGCCCGCGCCCGTCGCTGGCGGGATTTTTGCTATCAATCTTCCACGCTTCTCCATCCGCTGGCTTGAAACCCGTCTCGCACTCCTTACCCTTCTCCACATGAGCAAAGCCGAAATCATCGCCGAACTACCCAAGCTCACGGCGGAAGATCGCAGCGACATCCTCGCCCGCCTCTGGCAGATGGAAGAAACCTCCGGTCCCACGGACCGTGAAAAACAACTCCTCGACGAAGCCCAAGCTGCCTACGAAGCCAACCCCGACGCCGGCTCACCTTGGTCCGAAGTCGAAGCCCGCCTTCGCCGCCGGGTATGAAGTTGCACATCCATACCCGTCCGGAGGCCGAGCAGGACATTGCGGCCGCCCGCGATTGGTATGACAAAGTTCAAATCGGACTGGGTGACGCCTTCCTCGACGAAATAAGCGCGGCCATTCACCAGCTCGCCGCCCACCCGGAAACACCCCGACTCTACTATCGAAACTTCCGACGCATCCTACTCCGTCGCTTCCCCTACAAAGTATTTTACCAAGTGATCGGCCTAACGAATCGTCATCTCCCGCGTGCTCCACGTGCGCCAGTGCCACGGACCCGCCCTGCCCGAATAATCCGCCATCAGTGACAATCAGTGCCCATCAGTGGTTAAAATTCTGAATAAGGCCTGCTCTCCGTCGCAATGAAAGACGCCGATTTCAAAAAACTCCTCCAAAGGTCGGAAATGGGGTCAGCAACGGTCTTTCAGGCGAGCGTAAATTCAGGTTTTTTGAGGAGTTGATTTAGGAGGACTACGAGCTTCCGCATGACGGCGGTCAGCGCGACTTTCTTGGGTTTACCGGCGGCAACAAGGCGTTGGTAAAACGCCTTAAGTA
>CAMBLN010000098.1 GCA_945868215.1 Opitutus sp. GAS368 | reverse complement strand
TGCCCCGGCGGCATCGGCCGCCCCGTGGACGAGATCGCCCTCAACAAAGCCCTCTTCGACAAGGCCGGCGTCGAGGTCATCGGCGCCATCCTCAACAAAATCGAGCACGACAAGATCGACATCGTCCGCGAATACGCCGGCCTCGGTCTCCAGCGCCTCGGCGTTCCTCTCCTTGGCGTCCTCCCCATCGAGAAAATGCTCTCCGCCCCCAACCTCACGCAGATCGCCGAGGACATCGAGGGGCAGTGGCTCAACGGCCGCAAGGGCGGCGCCAAACAACGCGTCCTCCGCGTCATCGTCGGCGCCATGACCGCCAAGGGCATCGTGGACTACCTCACGCCCGGCACGCTCATCATCACCCCCGGCGACCGCGACGACATCATCCTCGCAGCCGTGTCCAGCGCCCGTCTCTCCGGCGGCAGCACCATCGCCGGCCTCATTCTCACCAACGACATCCAGCCCCACCCCAAGCTGGCCGAGCTCCTCGCGCAGACCGACATCCCCGTCATCGCCGTCAAGGGCGAGAGCTACACCGTCACCTCCACGATCAACCGCATGACCGTGAAGACCCAGCCCCAGGACACCGACAAGATCCCGATCATCAAAAACCTGATCATGAACCACGTCGACCTGAAGGGACTCCTCGCCAAGGTCTGATCGCGCCGCCCCGGCCGGACACAAAAAAACCTCCCCGGCCACAGGGAGGTTAAAAAACTGGTGGTGGAAGCCGGAGTCGAACCAGCGAACGCGTGAGCGGGAGGATTTACAGTCCCCATCCTTTGGCCACTTGGATATTCCACCAAACAGAAGGGTCAAAAAGGCGTTTCCCGTGTCCGAGTTCAAGTCCCGATTTCGGCTATTTTCAGCCCGGTCGCGCGGCTTGCTTACGGCATTGCAACCAACAGCGTAACCCAAACAACCACCGCGCATGACCGAGGAAGTCACCCAAGCCGTCGGCACCAGCCTCGCCACCCATTTTCTCACGGTGGGCGGCTTCCTGCTGGCCGTCTTCGCCATCGCCCGCCTCGTCAGCGAAAAACGCCCGCCCAGCAACACCGTCGCCTGGCTTCTCGTCATCGTCCTCGTCCCCTACGTCGGCGTGCCGCTCTACCTGCTGTTCGGCGGTCGCAAGCTCCGCCGTCTCCGCCAACGCAAGCGTCCCGTCGTCCTTCACCTGTCGGGCATCCCGGCCGTCTCACCCGCCATCGCCTGCCTGCCCACTGCGCACACTCTCTCCGCCACCGGCGCCGGCGATCCCGCCGGCGGCAACATCGTTCGCCTCATCACCACCGGCGAACAGGCGTTCACCGAGCTCGAGTCGCTCATCAACCAGGCCCGCCACTCGATCCACATCGCAACGTTCATCCTCGGCCGCGACGACACCGGCCGGCGCATCGTCAACCTTCTCGCCAAACGCGCCCGCGAGGGCGTGAAGGTCCGCGTGCAACTCGATGCGCTCGGCTGTCTCTTTTCGAGTCGCGGCTTTGTCGATGTCATCCGCCGCGCCGGCGGCGAGGTCGTTCGTTTCATGCCCGTGATCCCGCTCTCCGGCCGCAGCTCGGCCAACCTGCGCAATCACCGCAAAATCGCCGTCTTCGACCAGCACACCGCCATCGTCGGCGGCCACAACCTCGCCCACGAATACATGGGCGCCCAGCCGTGGAAAAAACGCTGGAACGACTTCGGCGCCGTCATCACCGGCCCCGCCGCCGCGCTGCTCAACGAGGTCTTCCTCGCCGACTGGGCCTTCGCCAGCCGCCAGCCGCTCGAAACCTTGCAACGCGAGATCGATCCTTCCGCCGTGCGCATCGAGGGCGACAGCGCCTTGCAGGTCGTCGCCAGCGGACCCGACATGATGGGCGATCCGCTCTACGAGGGCGTGATCTCCATGATCCAGGAGGCCGAGCAAAGCATCTGGATCATCACACCCTACTTCATTCCCGACGAGGTGTTGCTGCGCTCCCTCATCGTCAAGGCCCGCGCGGGCAAGGACGTCACGCTCATCATCCCCGCGCGCTCCAACCACCCCGTCACCGATTTCGCCCGCCGCCACTACGTGCGCCAGCTGCGCAAAGCCGGCGCGCGCGTCATGCTCCACACCGGACGCATGATGCATTCGAAAGCCGTCATCGTGGATGAACGCATCGGCCTGCTCGGTTCGGCCAACTTCGATCTCCGCAGCTTCTTCGTGAATTTCGAAATCGGCGTCTTTCTCTACTCCGAGGCCGACGTGCGCGCCATGCGCGTCTGGGCCGGGGAACTTCTGCGTTCCTGCGTCGAACCCAAGCCCGAACCCCGCCCCCGCACCCGCCTCCTCGGCAACCTCGCCGAAGACCTCAGCCGCCTGCTCGCCCCGTTGCTTTAGGCGCGCAATGGGCCCGACCACCGGGGGTCGGGCCCTGCGATTCAATCAAGCGCTCAATCCTGAGCCTGCAACGCCGCGATCACCGAGAAATCCTCCAGCGTCGTCGTGTCGCCTTTCACTTCGCGACCGGCCGCGATTTCCTTGAGGATGCGGCGCATGATTTTTCCGGAACGGGTCTTTGGCAGACCCGCCGCGATGCGCACGCTGTCGGGTTTCGCAAAGGAACCGATCTCGCGTCCGATGTGCGAACGGAGTTCTTCCTTCAACGTATCCGTCGTCGCAACGCCCGTCTTCAGCGTCACAAACACCACGAGCGCCTGGCCCTTCAGATCATCCGGACGTCCCACCGCCGCGGCTTCGGCCACGGAGTGATGCGTCGCCAGCGCGGCCTCAACTTCGGCCGTGCCGATGCGGTGGCCCGAAATGTTGAGCACATCGTCCACGCGGCCCGAGATCCAGAAGTAGCCGTCCTTGTCCTGCTTCGCGCCGTCGCCCGTGAAATAAATTCCCGGATAATCGCCGAAGTAGGTTTTCTGGAAACGCTCGTCGTCGCCCCACAGCGTGCGGAGCATCGAGGGCCAGGGCTTGGTGATGATCATTTTGCCATCGGTGCCGCGCGGCACTTCCTTGCCTTTTTCATCAACGATCTTCGGCACCACGCCGAAGAACGGCAGACTGGCCGAGCCGGGCTTGAGCGGAACCGCACCGGGAATCGGCGCGATCATGATGGAACCGGTCTCGGTCTGCCACCACGTGTCCACGATCGGACACCGTCCCTTGCCGATCAACTTGTGATACCACATCCACGCCTCGGGGCTGATCGGTTCGCCCACCGAACCAAGCAGACGCAGCGAATCGAGGCGGTGTTTGAGGACGTAATTGTCACCCCAGCGCATAAACGCGCGGATCGCCGTCGGCGCCGTGTAGAGGATCGTAATCGCGTGGCGGTCGATCATCTGCCAGAAACGATCCGGCTCCGGCTGGTTCGGAGCACCTTCATAGAGGAACACCGTAGAGCCGTTCGAGAGCAGACCGTAAACCACGTAGCTGTGCCCCGTGATCCAGCCGATGTCGGCCGAGCAGAAGTAGCGGTCGTTTTGTTTAAGATCGAAAACGTAGTGCGAAGTCATCTTCGCACCGAGCAGGTAGCCGGCGCTGGTGTGCAGCACGCCCTTGGGTTTTCCGGTCGAGCCCGAGGTGTAGAGAATAAAGAGCGGGTGCTCGCTGTCGAACGCCTTGGCTTTGTGCGTATTGGGGCCGCCCTTCCAGGCGTCGTGCCACCACATGTCGCGGCCTTCCTGCATCTTTACCTCGTTGCCGGTGCGCTTGAGCACGATCACCGACTGCACGCTGGGCGTGCCTTCGAGCGCGCGGTCCACCGCCGGCTTGAGTTCGATGATTTTGCCGCGGCGCCAGCCGCCGTCGGCGGTGATCACGAGCTTGGCTTTGCAATCGTTGATCCGGTCCTTGATCGCCTCGGCGCTGAAACCGCCGAAGATCACCGTGTGCACCGCGCCGATGCGGGCGCAGGCCAGCATCGCGACAATCGCCTCCGGAACCATCGGCAGATAAATCGCCACGCGGTCGCCCGCGACAACACCCATGTTTTCAAACACATGCGCCAGCCGGCACACATGCATCGAGAGTTGTTTGTAGGTGATCGTGCGCACATCGCCCGGCTCGCCTTCAAAGATGATCGCCGCCTTGTTCTCGATCGCGGTGCCCAGATGCCGGTCGAGACAGTTCTCGGCGACGTTGAGCTTTCCACCCGTGAACCACTTCGCGTGGGGCGCCTTCCATTTCAGCACGCTCGTGAAGGGCTTGCGCCACACGAGCAACTCCTTGGCCTGCCGTCCCCAGAACTTTTCTGGGCTATTGACAGACTCGGCATAGAGCTTCTTATAGGCGGCAAGACTCCCGAGATTGGCTTGACGTTGAAACTCGGCCGAAGGCTTAAAAACCCGTTTCTCACGGGCTGCTGAGGTTTTCTTTTGGTCCGACACGTTAGGGGCTTTTGTTAGGGATTTCATCAAGCGCGCGGTCATTCGCGCGTCTGACGTTTAAGCCCTTATTTCGCCCGCAGTTTGCAGCGTCAAGCAACAGCATAAGACACATTTCATCAATTTATCTACATGGCTAACAACCCAGCCCAACCCGCTTCCGAACCCACCCCTTCGGAAACCACCCCATCCGCCCAGCCGGCCTCCGCCGTGGCAACTCCCGCCGTCCAAGTCCTTGAGCGCCCGCCCGAGAACGTGATCCAGGTCGGCGGCGTCCTCGACATCGACATCCAGAAGGGCGGCAACGGCCAGCTCCTCGATCTCACCCGCTACGGCAAACGCCGCCCTTCCGACACGTTTGTCCCCAAGGAACTCATCCGTCGCTTCAAGCTCCGCTCCGGCAGCTACATCACCGGCACCGCCTGGCCCGCCGAGGG
Source organism: Opitutus sp. GAS368 (assembly GCA_945868215.1). GTDB lineage: Bacteria > Verrucomicrobiota > Verrucomicrobiia > Opitutales > Opitutaceae > Rariglobus. The sequence continues at coordinate 7,746 of CAMBLN010000098.1, read as the reverse complement.
CCGTTTCCCCAACCCCAAGATGAAATTCGTCGAGTCCGTCGACGGCCTCACCATCGAGGAACGCCGCGACCGCCCCGACTTCACCGCCCTCACGAGCATGTCACCCGACAAACAGCTCAAGATGGAACTCAAGGACGGTCGCATGACCACCCGCGCCGTCGATCTCTTCTGCCCCATCGGCAAGGGCACCCGCGGCCTCATCGTCGCCCCGCCCCGCACCGGCAAGACCACGCTCCTCCGCGACATGGCCCTCGGCGTTCTCCAAAACCACCCCGAGTGTCACGTCATGGTGCTCCTCGTTGACGAACGTCCCGAGGAGGTCACCGACTTCCGTCGCAGCGTCGCCGCCGAAATCTGGGCCTCTTCCAACGACGAAAACGTCGAGAGCCACGTGCGCATCGCCGACATGGCCATCGAACGCGCCCGCCGTCTCATCGAGGTCGGCAAGGATGTCGTGCTCTTCATCGACTCCATCACCCGTCTCGCCCGCGCCCACAACACCATGAAGAACTCCGGCCGCACCGGCTCCGGAGGTCTCGACGTGCGCGCCCTCGAAAAGCCCCGCCAGCTCTTCGCCTCCGCCCGCAACATCGAGGAGGGCGGCTCCCTCACCATCGTCGCCTCCGTGCTCGTCGAAACCGGCAGCCGCATGGACGACGTGATCTTCCAGGAGTTCAAGGGCACCGGTAACAGCGACCTCGTCCTTGACCGCAAATGCGCCGAGATGCGTCTCTGGCCCGCCATGAACATCCAGTCCTCCGGCACGCGCAAAGAAGAGCTGCTCATCGACGCCAAAAACCTCGATGCCATCCACTTCTTCCGCCGCGCCCTCGTCGCCCAAAAAATCGAGGAAGCGACCGACACCATGATCGCCCGTCTCTCCAAGACGAAAAACAACGCCGAGTTCCTCAAACTCATCGCCCGCTAAGCGAAACCCCTCCCTCAACTTCAAGCCCCGACAGACCGTCGGGGCTTTTTTTATCTCTCACCGCTGCCACGCCCGCCACGCCGCCTCCGTAAACCGCATATACCTCACGCCCGTCGCGAAGTCCGTCAACCGCACCGGCGCCCCCGTGCGGATGCTGTTCACGAAATCCGCCTCGACCCGCCACGCACCGCGTTTCTCCGGCGCAACCGCCACCTCGCGCTCCCTCCCGCCCGCGTCACGCAACCACAACTTGCCCGCCGCGAGGTCGAGCCGCAGCCCGCCTCGTTCACCGTGCAACCCGATCTCGTTCCGCGGACGTTTCCTTTCCACCGCACTGAACTCCATGTGCAAAACCGCCCCGCCCGCAAACACGCCGTTCACGTTCACCCAATCGGGCACGTCCACCGCCACGCGTTCACCCGTCGCCGCATCGACCCGCTCCGGAGTGACGATCCCCGCCTCCGCCTTCAACACCGCCGCGTCTTCGCCCAGCCAGCGTTGCACCGCCTCGTAATAAATTCCCAACGTGAGCGTGTTCACGCCGTTCCACGCTTTGCGCTGACGCCACGCAATCGGCGTCGCCGGATCCGCGAAAGCACCGTGCAAGTGCGCGATCTCCACCGCGTGTAAACGCCCGAGCCCGCCTTTTGCCAATAACTCCCCCACCACCGCATCCCACGGCAGAGTCATCGGCGAAGGCACCACTTGCGCCACCAGCCGCGGATGCTCCTTTCGCGCCTCGGTCAGCGCGGCCTCCATCGCCTCCGCTTCCGCCGTCGTCGCCGCCATGCGCGCCTCGGTCAACACATGTTTGCCCGCCCGCAACGCCGCGATCGCCACCTCCGCGTGCAAATACGGCCAGGTGCCGATGCACACCGCGTCGATGTCCGGCGATGCCACGATTTCCCTCCAGCTTTCCGCCACGCGCGGAATCCCCGCCTCGCGCGCCGCACGCTCCGACGACTCCCGCGTGCGATTCACCACCGCGACCAACTCGACACCCGGAATCGCCCGAAATCCGGGGATATGTTTTTCCCGTGTATTCGCCCCCGCCCCCACCAATCCCATGCGCAACCGCGTGTTCATGGTTCAACGCCACTCGCCCCGCCCGGCGCACCGGTTGTCATGCATACGGCTCACTGCACCGACGGATAACTCCCCAGCCACTTCACCAGCGGACAAAACTTCTTCAGCTCCGCGATGGCTTCCTTCATAGCCGGGTCGTCGTAGTGCCCCGTCACGTCGATGAAGAACAAATAATCCCACGGCCTCCGTTTGCTCGGACGCGACTCCACCTTCGACAGGTTGATCCCGCGTTGTCCGAAGGGCATCAGCATCTTCAACAACGACCCCGAGTTCGCCGCCGCCTCGTCGCCCAGCGAGATGACAAAACTCGTGAGATCGCGACCGCCGCCCACCGGTCCCGACGCCTTCTTCCCGATCACGAAAAACCGTGTCGTGTTGTCGTTCTGGTCCTGGATGTTTTTTGCCACGACCGGCACGCCTTGCACCTGCGCCGCCAGCTCCGCCGCGATCGCCGCCGCACCCGGCGTTTCCTTCGCGATCTGCACCGCCTTCGCCGTGCTCGCCGTATCGATCAACTGCGCATGCGGCAGGTGCCGCTGCAACCACGCGCGGCACTGCGCCAGCGCCTGATCCTTCGAGTAAACTTTTTCGATTTTTTCGAGCGGCGTAGTCGAAATCAACGCGTGGTTGATTTCCAAATACACCTGCGCGACGACCTTCAGCTCGCTATCCACAAAACCATCCAGCGCCTCGCGCACCGATCCCTCGGTCGAATTTTCAATCGGGATGATGCCGTAGTCGGCCTCGCCCTTCTCCACCGCCGTAAAAATATCCGAGATCGTCGCGATGGCCGAATAATCCACGCTCGCGCCGAATTTCTTGATCGCCGCCGCATGCGTGTAGGTCGCCTCCGGTCCGAGATACGCGATCAACAACGGCTTCTCCAGCGCGATGGCCGCCGACATGATCTCCCGATAAATCGCCTGCAGCGCTTCGTTCTTGATCGGACCTTCGTTGAGCGCCTTCACCTTGCGGAATACCGCGTCTTCCCGCTCCGGCACGTAGATCTGACCGCCGGAGCTGCGCTTGAGTTTTCCGATCTCGGCGGCGAGCGCCAGCCGGCTGTTCAGCAGCTCGACCAACTGGCGGTCGTGCGCGTCGATTTGCTCGCGAATGGGTTGAAGCGGGTCGGACATGGGAATCAGGAAACGGTGGATTTGTTTTCGTCTTCGGCAGCCGGCGGCACCTCTGCAACAGGCTCCTCAACCGCGCCTTCGGCCACAAACACCTCCGCGGCGGTTTCGGCCGACATCGGCACATGCTCGACATCAACCTCGCTCAAATTCGGCGTCTCGCCTTCGCCTTCTTCCAGCGGCAGGCCCATCTCCGCATCCGCCGGCGGCGTGCTGTTGGTGGCGTTCTTGATCCACTCGTCGATCTGCCGCGGCGACAACACGTCCGACGCCGGCAACTCCACCAGCGACTTCACGCCCACGAACTCCAAAAACTTATCCGTCGTCCCGTATTGCAGCGGACGTCCCGGCAGATCCGCGCGACCGACGATGTAAACGAGTTCGCGCTCCAACAGTTTGTTCAAACCCGCCTCGGCCGACACCCCGCGGATCGTCTCGATCTCCGTGCGCGTCACCGGCTGGCGGTAGGCGCAGATGGCCAGCGTCTCCAACGCCGACTGCGTCAGCTTCGCCGGAGCCGGCTCGTCGCGCATGATCCGAATCCAGCGCGCAAACCGGGGATGCGTCACGAGACGGTAACCGCTCGCCCCGTCAATCAGCAGATAAATATCATCAGCCGCCCGCAACTCCGCGGCGAGTTCGTCCATCGCCTCGCGAATCTGCGTGGCAGTGATGAGCGAAGGCACATCTTGATAAAGATCCGCGTCGTTCTCGCTCGGCGCCGCAATAATCGACTCGGTAGCCTCGCCCTCAGCAGGTGCAGCCGTCACATCGGCCGGATCGGCGGGCGCCTCAGACACTTCGCCCTCAACCGCGACCTCGGCCGTGGGATCGACGACTGCCATGGGCAGCGTGGCTTGGTCATGGAAGCGCGCGAACGCCGTCTGGATGTCCTTAACCGAGAGAGGCGCGCTCGAAGAGAAGAGCAGCGCCTTGAGCACTTTTTTGAGGTTAAACGCCATGCGAAAGAAGCCCGACAGTGATGAGCCCGCATCCACCCTACGCAACTCTGGAAATCAGCGCCCGCAGACTCTGTTCGCAAAGACCAAGCCCACCTCCAAACGAGGGCAGTGTATTAGTGCCACCGAGCTCAGCTCCGGGTAAACGTGGGTTCTTCGATAGTCGTAAGAGCAGGAGCAGAGCGTCGGGGTAGTCTGAAAAACGCTACCCGCGTTCCCGACGCCCTGCCTTCAAAAAACTAAACCTTCGTTGATTTGTCCGCCTGCTTTTTCTCAGGAAACGCAATCGAAAGCACCGTAGCGATCGCCAGGATGCCGAGCACCACCAACAGGGATACAAACGGATCAATCTTGATCGACTTCAACCCTTCAAGACCGATGACGCCCAGATAAGGGGGCAGACTCAGCAAGAGCAGTTTCACGCCTACAAAACTCAGAATCAAAATCAGCGCCGGTTTCAGGTAGCGGAATTTTTGGATCAACGCTGCTAAGCAGAAATAGAGGGCACGCAGACCGAGAATCGCAAAAATATTACTCGTAAAAACAATAAAAGGATCGGGAGTGATTGCGAACACCGCCGGGATCGAATCCACCGCAAAAACCAAATCCGTGATTTCGACCATGATCAGCGCGAGGAACAAAGGGGTAATCGCCGCTTTGGCACGCAAGGTTCCGGATGGAGGCGGATCCATGACTTCGCTCCCGGTCACAGGATCTTTACTGTAGGTTGGCGCCAACGTGCGGTGAGTCCAGAACTTCTGCCCGTCGTAAAACGTCGTTACATCAACCATACGTTTTACTAACTTCACCACGGGATTTTGAGAAGGATCGCTGTGGCTCTGCACGAGTGCCATTTTCAACGATGTCAGGAGCAAAAATGCGCCGAAAATGATCAGAATCCACTGATACTTCATGATCAACTCTCCGCCCACGCCGATCATGGCTCCACGCATTAACAATGCGCCGATGATGCCCCAGAACAGGACTCGATGTTGATATTTCGGAGGCACCGCGAAAAAACCGAAGATCATCGCGATGACAAAAATGTTATCCATCGCCAGCGACTTTTCCACCACGTAACCGGTCAGATACTGCACGGCTGCCGTCGCCCCCAAAACCTCTCCGTAGATAATTAACGGCACCGTTGAATCCGTCGCCGCCAAGGGATTAAACATACGTGTCGAAATACCGAGTCCCAGCCAGTGATTCTGATACGCGAGGTATACGAACCCGGTGAAAGCCACGCCTAAGCTAAGCCAAATCGCGCTCCAAAAAACCGCCTCCTTCATACCAACCTCATGCGCCTCACGATGAAATACGCCTAGGTCGAGCGCCAAAAATATGACGACTAATCCGATGAACAATGCATAGGCGACCCATACATAATCAGACGAGGTCGCAGCTTGCGCGAGAAGCGGTGGGAACGATGATAGATTAAGCATAAAGTGGAAAATGAGCACACACCGATGTGGGTTTGCTGATGCTCTGCAAGCGCATCACGACCCTTTGGAAATTAACACGGGTTATGTAATTTTATCTTTCAGCAACAAGCGCGCTTCGCACCACGCAGCGTCGCGCCCAAGTCAAACCGCCGCCTACTCCACCGCTTCGGCACTTGCCGCCGCCCCCACTCCCTCCTTCCATCATTCCCTTTCCCTTCCATGTGCTCGACCTCCTCGTCCTTCCCGCGTCCTCACTCCTCCGTTGTCGTTGACGGCAACGACCGCGCCCCCGCCCGCTCCATGCTCCGCGCCGTCGGCTTCACCGACGAGGACTTCCACAAGCCCCAGATCGCCGTCGCCGCGTCCGCCAGCAACATGACGCCCTGCAACGTCCACCTCGGCGACCTCAGCGAACACGCGCAAAAGGGCATCAACGACGCCGGCGGCAAAGCCGTCTACTTCAACACCATCACCGTCACCGACGGCATCAGCATGGGCACTCAGGGCATGCGCTACTCCCTCGTCTCCCGCGACGTCATCGCCGACTCCATCGAGACCGCCGTCGCCGCCGAGGGCTTCGACGGTCTCGTCGCCATCGGCGGCTGCGACAAAAACATGCCCGGCTGCATGATCGCCATCGCCCGCCTCAACCGCCCCGCCGTCTTCATCTACGGCGGCACCATCCTCCCCGGTTTCGCCGCTTCCGACTGCGACAAAAAGAAGCCCCTCGACATCGTCTCTGTCTTCGAAGCCGTCGGCAAACACGCCAAGGGCGAGCTCTCCGACGCCGGCCTCAAGGAAGTCGAAGCCGGCGCCATCCCCGGCCCCGGTTCCTGCGGCGGCATGTATACCGCCAACACCATGGCCTCCGCCATCGAAGCCCTCGGCATGAGCCTGCCCAACAGCAGCGCCCAACTCGCCGTCGGCAAAGAAAAACGCGACGACTGCGAACGCGCCGGCGCCGCCGTCATGGCCATGCTCAAAAAAGGCATCAAGCCCCGCGACATCCTCACGCGCAAAGCCTTTGAGAACTCCATCACCGTGTGTCTCGCCCTCGGCGGTTCGACCAACCTCATCCTCCACCTCCTCGCCATCGCGCACTCCGCCGGCGTCCCGCTCACGCTCGAAGACTTCAAGACCATCGGCGCCCGCGTCCCGCTCCTCGCCGACGTCAAACCGTTCGGCAAATACGGCATGGCCCACCTCATCCGCATCGGCGGCATCCGCCCCATGATGAAGATGCTCCTCGATCGCGGCATGCTCCACGGCGACTGTCTCACCGTCTCCGGCGAAACCATGGCCGAGTCCCTCAAGGACGTTCAACCCTACCCCGCGTATCCGTCCGAGCAGGACATCATCCGTCCCTTTGACCAGCCCATCAAAGCCGAGACCCACCTCCGCGTCCTCCACGGCAACCTCGCCCCCGGCGGCGCCGTCGGCAAAATCACGGGCAAGGAAGGCCTCTACTTCAAAGGCACCGCCAAAGTTTACGAAGGCGAAGAAGACGCGCTCCACGGCATCCTCCGCGGCGACGTCGTCAAAGGCGACGTGGTCGTCATCCGCAACGAGGGCCCCGTCGGCGGCCCCGGCATGCGCGAGATGTTGTCCCCCACGTCCGCCGTCGCCGGCCGCGGCCTTATCAAAGACGTCGCCCTCATCACCGACGGACGCTTCTCGGGCGGCAGCCACGGTTTCGACGTCGGCCACATCACGCCTGAGGCAGCCAAAGGCGGTCCCATCGGCATCGTCAAAAACGGCGACCTCATCGAAATCGATGCCGTGAAAAACACGATCAGCCTCCTGATCCCCGACGCCGACTACGCCGTCCGCATGGCCGCCTACAAGCCGCTCCCCCCCAAGGAAACCCGCGGCGTGTTGGCCAAATACGCCAAACTCGTCAGCACCGCCTCCGAAGGCGCCGTCACCGACAAGTATCTCTAAGGTAGGGACGCCTCTCCGAGGCGTCCGCTCCGTTGCCCCCCAAGGCGCCGCCCACCCGCGGCGCCTTTTTCGTGCCCGCCGATTCACCCGCACCACCCGACTGAACCTGGGTGAGTTCAAGGATGGGGATGAATGATCAATCTGAACCCGGGTCCCGCGTATAAAGAACCAGAGGTAGCCATGTTCACGGCAAGCCCCGACGAAGCTCTGGAACCCCGGCAGGTCCGGCTTGGGGGACCTGCCGGGGTTCCAGAGCT
>CAMBLN010000097.1 GCA_945868215.1 Opitutus sp. GAS368 | reverse complement strand
CTCCAAAAGTGAATACCCCATAGCCGTTGGTGAGTTGATCAAACGTCGCCAAAGCCTCCGCCGGATCACCGCGTTCAACCGCAAAGGCATCCGCGGCCGATACGGCGATGGCGGACATCAGGATGCAGTGCGCGAACCTCATGTGGTTAAAAAGCTCCGTTGGCCGTTTTTTGTCAAAGCATGAGCGCATGATTCAGCCCTGGCATTAGCATGGACCGGGCCGACACGCCTCAACTCCGGTGAAGAAGCCTCTCAACGCGCGGCCGTTTCCAAAAGTTTGATCTCCTCCCGCAGCAATCCCGGCCGGCGTGCCTGCAAAGCCGCCGCACGCGCCTCATCCTTTTGATCCGTGTCCGCAAGGATCACCGCCCTCCAAAAGGCGAGGTCCGCCCGGCCGCGATCCGCCACCGGAATTTTATCCAGCCGTTCAACCGCTTCTTTCATCTGCGCGGCTCGCCAGAAAACCGCCGCCGCCAGCGCTTGGTCAAGAGACGTCGCCCCTGCGGACGCAGCCCGGTTCTTGATCCAGTCGCCGGCCTCGGGGGTGAGCCGGTCAAGCACCGCACCAAGTGAAATCCACGGACGCATCAGCTCCGGATCATCCGGCCGCACGTTCCGCCACGTGCCGTAAAGTTGCCATAGGTTGAGCGTCTCGCCGCGTGCCGCGTAACTGTTGCGCAGCGATTGATACGCCCAGTTGGTCCGCGGTTGCAGACGCAGGATTTCCTGAAGTGTGCGTTCGTTGCCTTCCGCGTCGCGCCACGCGTCGGCCACCGTCGCGAGCACCGTCAACGATGCGACCGACCGGCCGCACGCCGTGATCGCGTCCTCCCAGGTCGTCCGGCCGCGCGCCGGTTGATAACGCACTTGCTGGATGCGCGACGCCACCGCCAGCCGCGCGGCGTCGGCTGACAACGGCCCCAGCGCCCCCGCCCGCAAAAGCGGTTCCAGCCGGTCGTAATCCTCCAGCCGCAAACTCAAATCCGCCTCCGCTCGCATCACCGCCGGCGACGCACGCAACGCGGGCGTCAATCCATCGATCCAGACCAGCGCGTCTTTCCCCTGCCGGACCTCACCCAGCCAGCCCGCGACGAGCGCCACGTCGTCCCCGCCGCCAAACTCCGCCGTATCCCGCAACGCCTGCAACAGCGAGGTCCATCCCGCCGGCGCGTCATCGTTGGTCAGGCGCGATGTCGCCGGCACGTTGAAGCGTTCAAGCAACAGGTTCACCACTTCGCGCGCGCGGTTCGCGTCTCGCACGCGCGCCGCATGGTTCAACAATTGCAACGCCGCCCTCACCCGCACCGGCGGCTCGGAGAGCAACCGCTCCAGTTCCGCCAGCGCCTCGGCCTGCTTCGCGGCATCCACACCCCACAGCCGGATCGCCGCGAGGTTAAACCGCGCCGTCGCGTCGCCGGGTTCCGCCGACACCAGCCGCGACAGATGGTTTTCAAGTAGCTCCGTCTGCCCCGTCGCCATCGCCACCGCCGCCGCCAGACGGTGAAACGTCGCGTCCTCCCGCGCGCCCTCGCCCACGCCTGCCAACGCTTCGCCCGCCACCTCCACCTGGCCGAAGCGCAGCGCCTCCGTCACCAACGCCAGCCGCATCGCCACGTCACCCGGCGAAAGTCTCACCACGTTTTCCCTCGCCACGATCGCCTGCGGCGAACCCAGCTCCGCCAGCCGCTCCGACACTTCCCTCCACGTCGCCAGATCCAGCGGCGCCAGCTCCGTCGCCCGTTTCAACGCCAGCATAGAATTCCGGTAATCCTGCTTCTCCGCATAATCCAGCGCCTGCGACATCGCCCGCCGGTGACGCCACAGATCCCAGACCGGCTTGCCCGCAAAATAAACCCCGCCGCCCACAACCACCGCCAACGCCACGACCACCGCCGACCGCACGTTGGAAAAATGCTGGTCCGACACCCGCATCCGCCACTCGCGGTAACGCCGCCTCCACTCCCGTCTCCTGCCTTTGGCCCATTCGAACATATTAAAAATGACTAACGCCTGCGCAGCAACGTCAACACCGCGTCGCGCAATGTCCGCTCCGCCCCCGCGTCGTCCCGCTCCCCTTGCACAAAAAAGATCAACTGCTCGCGTTCGTCGTTGCGCATCCCCGTCCACACCCGCTCCCAGCGTTGTTTGATGACGTCGCCTTGCTTCCAGCGTCCTTCATCCGCCCCGCCCGCGCGCGTGCTCCACAGGCAGAACCACACGTGCTGCAACACCCCGCCTTGCCTGAATCGGATAAAGCGAAACGGCACCTCCACGCCTTCAATCACCACCCGCGCCTCCGGCAACTCCGCTTCCTTCACCGCGCCAATCGAGGGCAGGCACACCAGCGGATCGTGCAACTCGGGCAATCCCGAGCGTGCCAGGTCCGACTCCCACCGGAACGCAAACGCCAGCATCTGCCGCGTCGGCTCCGTCACTTCGCGCCCGAAACTCTCCGCGCTTTCGTAGCGCAACATCTCCGCCGATCTCCGCGGCACGTCCACCGCGCGCCAGTCCGCCGCCTGCGCCAACTCCCAGCTCACGCGCTCCTGCGTCTCCTGCTCATGCGCACGATACCACGCCTGCGTTCCGGCTTCGGCCAACGCCACGCACAACACCGCCGCCACCGGCACCCGCCACGCCGTCAGCGGCACTCGCAATCCGCGGACCTCCCCCGGCGTTTCCGCGCGCAACGGCTCGCCCGGTGACACCCGCTCCGACCACCACCACACCAGCACCAGCGTAACCACCAACGCCACCATGCCCGCCGGATCGTGCCACTGCTCCTCCACCGCCGGTCCGTGATTCGCAAACACCCACGTCAACACCGTCGTCCGCGCGATGTTCACCAACAACGCCGCCAGCACCGCTCCCGCCAGCAACCCCAACCTCCGCCCCGCGCGCATCCGGTCCAGCTCCCCCAGGAAAAACGCCATCATGATCACCGTCTGCAACGACCTCAGTCCGCTGCACGCTTCGTCCACGCCCACCATGCCGCGCGCCACTTCGATCACACTGCCGTGCACCAGCGCCGGCGTCCCCGCGAGGCTCGTCAACTCCGCCGCGATCACCGCGTTCATCTGCATCATCCCGCGCATCACCGGCTCGTAAATAAACGTCGGCCACTTCAACGCCGTCAGCATCAACAACCACACCGGCGCCACCGCCCGCATCGCCCCCCAGCCGCGTCCGTGCGCGATCAACCCGAGCGTCAACGCCAGCACCCCCGCCATGCCCGCCCACGCCGCGCGCGGCCACAGCGGATTCGCTTCCATCACCAGCAACGCCGCGCTCATCAACACCCCTCCCGCCGTCGCCAGCCCGAGCGCCCCGCGCGCCCTCACCGCCACCGGCACCGCCAGCCATTCCCCGCGTCGCTGCCACAACAGCCACCCCACCAGCACCGGCACGCCGAACCCGAACAACTGCTCCGTCTCCGACCGCCACAATCTCGCCAGCCGCCACAGCAACGGCATCCACACCAACACCAGCGCGACCCACAGCCATCCTGTGAACCGCCTGCCGTCTGTTGTTTCGCTTGCCGTCGTGCCCATAAAAAGTCCCGCGAGGCAACCGCCCGCCGCCCTTGCCCGCAACGCGCAAATCTCCGCTTGCACCTTCACCGCCGTGCCCCACAAAACCGCCAGCCCTCCGCGCCGCCATGAACGCCATCGAGATCATCATCCTGCTCATCCTGCTGTTCATGGGCGTGCCCGACTTGTGCCGTTTCATCGGACGCCCCTCGCTCGCCTTTCCGTTGTTCGTTCTGTTCGGCCTCGCCGTCGCCCCCGTCGCCAACCCCGAGGTCCGCCAGATGCTCGCCCAAGCCGGGCAGGTCGGGTTCCTCCTGCTGCTGTTCGAGGTCGGCCTTGAAATCGACCTCCCCAAATTCCGCGATTTTCTTCCCACGCTGCGCCGCGCCGGCCTCTGGGCCTTGCTCCAATACCCCGTCATCCTCGCCCTCGGCCGTCTCGCCGGCCTCCAATGGCTCGGCTGTTTCATCGCCTGCGCCGCCTTCACCGGCTGCTCCGTCGGCATGGGCTACCTCGGCTGGAAACACTACCCCGGCCTCGCCGACGAACCGCGCCGCCGCGCCTTGTTGCTGATGCTCGCCCTCGAGATCATCGCCATCGTCCTGCTCTCCGGCGAAACCGCCCTCTACGAAAAAGGCCTCAGCTGGTTCGTCGTCCTCAAACTCGCCGGCATCGCGGTCACGATCTACCTCATCAGCCGTTTCGCCACGCGTCTCGAAACCCTCTTCAACCTCATCCTCCGCCACGCCACGCACTGGCGCATGCATTTGATCGTGCTGCTCGTGCTCGTGGTGTGCGCCGTCGGCGAACGTCTCGGCCTCTCCGGCACCAAGACCGCGTTTTTCCTCGGTCTGTTTATGAGCCGTCTCACCCACGACGAAAAACCGCTCGAAGACTTCATCGCCCCGATCAGCCGCAAATTCCTCATCCCGGTTTTCTTCTTCGCTCTCGGTCTCCAGATCGAATGGCAATACCTGTTCTCCTTCACCGGACTCGTCGCCATCGCCGCCGCCGCCACGATCCTCGGCTGGCGTCTCGTCATTCACCGGCGCCTGCTGCCCACCGGCGGCGACGACCGGTCGTTCCTCCTGCTCTGCCCCAATCTCACTATCGTCGCACTCGCCTCCCACACGCTCATCACCACCGGCAACGCCCCGCGCGCCGCCGCCTGGATGGTCCTCGTCGGCCTCTTCATGACAATCCCCGCCATCCTGCTCCTCCCCAAGGCGCGCCCGTCTGAAATGTCGTCCGCGTCCCATTCCTGATCCGCACGCGTCCGCTCGACATCACTCCCGCCCGCTGCTGCCTTGATCCCCGCGCTACCCCGCGCTTCCGCCATGAGTTCCCCGCTCCTCGCCCCACCGCCTTCCGAAACCCGGCGTCACTGGACCAATCTCCTCCAGCGCGTCGCTCTCCCTCCCCTCGAAGCCCTCGCCCACGGTCGCCTGCACGCCTCCATGCCCGTCGAAGCCGCCGCCGGCCACACCGAAGCCCGGACCCGCGTCACCCACCTTGAAGCCATCGGCCGCACCCTCGCCGGTCTCGCCCCTTGGCTTGAGTTGAACGATGTCCCCGACTCCGCCGAAGCCGCCGCGCAATCGGAACTCCGCCAACTCGCCTGCGCCGCGCTCACCCGAGCCGTCGATCCCGACTCGCCCGACCGTCTCAACTTCACCGACGGCTCCCAACCGTTGGTGGATGCCGCCTTTCTCGCCCACGCGCTCCTGCGCGCACCGGAGTCCCTCTTCACCGCACTCCCCCCGCCCACCCGCGAACGTCTCCTCGACGCCTTGCGCTCCACCCGCGTCATCACTCCCCATTTCAACAACTGGCTGCTCTTCTCCGCCATGGTCGAAGCCGCGCTCCTACGCTTCACCGGCGAAGCCGACCTCATGCGTATCGACTACGCCGTCCGTCAGCACCTAGCCTGGTATAAGGGCGACGGCATCTACGGCGACGGCCCCGACTTCCACTGGGATTATTACAACAGCTTCGTCATCCAGCCCATGTTGCTCGATGTGCTCGCGACCGCCTCCGCGCACACCGATCGCTGGAACCAATTCACGCCCGCCATCCTCGAACGCGCCCGCCGCCATGCCGCCGTCCTCGAACGCCTGATCGCCCCCGACGGCACTTTTCCGCCCGTCGGCCGCTCACTCGCCTACCGCTGCGGCGCTTTCCAACACCTCGCCCGGGCCGCTCTCCACCACGACCTCCCCGCCGGTCTCACCCCCGCCCAGGTCCGCTGCGCACTTGACGCCGTCATCCGTCGCACCCTCGACGTCCCCGGCACGTTCGATCGTGCCGGCTGGCTGCGCATCGGCCTGTGCGGATCCCAACCCGCCCTCGGCGAGCCTTACATCAGCACCGGCAGTCTCTACCTCTGCACCGCCGCCTTCCTCCCCCTCGGCCTCCCCGCGCAGGATCCGTTCTGGAACTCCCCCGATGAACCCTGGACCTCCGTCCGCATCTGGCGTGGGGACAACCTGCCCGTCGACCGTGCATTGTATTAAAAATCAACTACACACCGTCCCGCGCTCACTCCGCATAAAACACCACATGCGCCGCCAGCGGATCGCGCGGTGACGGCGCCGGCGGTTTCCCTTCCTGCGGATATCCCAGGTAAAGCAACCCCATCATCCGGTGGGTCTCATCCAGGCCGAGCCACGCGGCAAACTCCGCCGACATCGCCACCGCTGGCGTGCTCCAATAACCGCCGAGCCCGTTCGCATGCGCCGAAAGCATCAGGTTCTGCACCGCGCACGCCGTCGCCGCGACTTCCTCGATCTCCGGAATTTTCCCGCCCGGCACCACCCGCGCCGCCACCGCGATCACCACCGGCGCCAGCCGCGGAGCCGCCCCGATCTTCGCCCGCTTCTCCTCGTTGCGTGAAGCCGGCGGAGTCACCCGGTCATACAATTCCTGCAACCCGTCCGCCAGCCGCGCCCTCGCCGCGCCCGTGAAAACCTGAAACCGCCACGGCTGCGTCAACCCGTGCGTCGGCGCCCGGTGCGCATCCTCCAAAAGTTCCAGCAACACGTCCCGCCCTACCTCGCGGGACGCATCCATCGCGGCAGGCTTGATCGAACGGCGCGTGCGAAAAATCGACATACCCCGACCGCAACCCGCGCCTCACGCAAACGCAAGCGCGCGCGTTTCCACGTTCACCGGCACCACCTCATACCGCTGCTGCACCAACCCGTCTGCAAAGCTCCGCACTTCCGCCAACCGCAAGCGCGTCATCCAGGTCGTCTCCGGAAACAACCGCACCCCTTCTCCCAGCAACACCGGCACCGTCGTCAGGATAATCTCATCCACCACCCCGCCCGCCAGACACCCCGCGATCACCTCCGCCCCGCCCACCAACCAGATCACCCCGTCGCCCGCCTCCTCCCTGAGTTCGCGCACGCATGCCGCAATGCCGCAGTCGATAAACTCCGCCCGCTCGTCCTGCTGCCCCGCCCGCGTCCCGCTAAACACCACGCATCGCCGGTCCGCATACGGCCACGGCCCCAACGCCAGCACCTGCTCATACGTTTTCCGCCCCATCACCAACGTGTCCACCGTCTCCAAAAACGCGCCGTAACCATAATCCTCCCCGCCCGCATCAGGCACGGGCAGCCAATCAATCGAGCCATCGGCCCGCGCGATAAACCCATCCAAACTCGCCGCGATATAAAGTGTGACGTTTTTCATCGCTCCCACCCTAACAGCTTCCACTGACACCCCTCTGTCAGGAGGCTGCGCCCCGCTTTTTATATCGTGCTTCGGCCGCCTCGGCCACTCCGCGCACCTGCTCCCGAAACGTCACCGGTTCCAGCGCCTCCGCCTTGTCCCCAAACGACAACAGCCACCGCGCCAGCCAGTCATACGACCACGTCAGCATCGCAAACTCCGTGCCGCCATCCCGCTCCTCCGCCGCGACCAGCGTCGCATAACTCTCCGCCCGCGCCCGCTCCTGCACCTCCCGCGCAAACCACACCTTCGCCGGAAACGTCTCCCCGTGGTTCGTGTAATCCTCCATGTGCTCGCTCAGCGAAAAATCCGCACGCGTGCCAAAGGATTCCATCCGCATCTCCAGATTTTGGATACGATCCACGCGAAAATGCCGCAGATCTTTCCTTAGCCGACACCACGCCACCAGATACCAATTGCCTCCATAAAAAACCACCCCGAGCGGCTCCACTTCGCGCACCGTCTCTTCCGCCCGCTCGCGTCCCCGATACGCCATCGCCAGCACCCGCCGCCGCGCCACCGCCTGCTGCACCACCCCCAGCCCGTAGCGGAACGGCGGAGCCGTTTCGTCCTCCCGCCTCAACCCCACGATCACCGTGCCTCGCGCCAGATGCTCCATGTGATCTTTCCGCTCCGCCGGCAGTATCGCCCGCAACTTCGCCAGCGCTCCATCCACCGCCGCGTTGAGCGAACCATCCGTAAACTTCTTCGCCAATTCCCCGCCCGTAAACAACGCGCTCGCCTCCTCCGCCGTCAGCATCAC
Source organism: Opitutus sp. GAS368 (assembly GCA_945868215.1). Classification (GTDB taxonomy): domain Bacteria; phylum Verrucomicrobiota; class Verrucomicrobiia; order Opitutales; family Opitutaceae; genus Rariglobus. Next base: position 4,530 of record CAMBLN010000097.1, on the reverse strand, counting down.
CGGCGGCAGGTGATACCCTTTCACCAGCGAATACCCCACGCCCGCCTCGCCCACGACCGGCACACCCGCTTCCCCCAGCGCCGCGATATCGCGATACACCGTGCGCAGACTGATCCCATAATGCTCCGCCAATTCCTCCGCCCGCACCACACGCCGCCCCTGCAGGTGCATCACCATCCCGACGAGCCTGTCCGTTCGATTCATAAACCGGCAGGCTTCCATTCCACACGGCACCGCGCACGCCGAAAATCACCTGCACCGCGGCAAATAAATCCGATAACGGTTTGAACCTCCCTGCCAACGGCCTCTAGCTCGCTCTTGGCTGCCACGTCTCACCTGCGGACGCACCGCCATCGACACGTCATTCATGAAAGGACTTCCCGACTTATTTGCCCCCCTGCAACAACGCTGGCAACAGGTGCCGGCCGAGGGTCGCGCAATGATCATCGTCGGCGTCCTCGCCACCGGAGTCGGTTTCATCGCCGTCGGTTTTCACTCCATCGTAGAACGTCTCCACCATTATACCATCGGAGCGCTGCACACCGTCGGCGGCGTCTGGTTCGCCCTCGGCTCTCTCGCCTGCGTCGTCGGCGCCAGCCTGCTCGCCACATTCATCATCCATCGCATCTCGCCCGCCGCCGGCGGCGGGGGCGTGCTCTCCACCAAACGCGCTTTCTGGCGTGACTTCGGTTACCTGGAGGCCCGCACGGCCGTCGCCAAATTCCTCGCCTCCGCCGTCACCCTCGGCGGCGGCGTCAGCCTCGGACCCGAAGGCCCCGCCGTGCAAATCGGCTCCTCCGCCATGTCCGCCGCCGCCGGAGCCGCCGGCATCGCCAAACAAAAACGCCGGCTCTACTGCGCCGGCGGGGCCGCCGCCGCCCTCGCCGCCGTGTTCAACGCCCCGCTCGCCGCCATCGCCTTCGTCCTCGAGGAGGTCATCGGCGACCTCAGCAGCAAACTGATCGGCGGCATCCTCCTCGCCTCGGTCATCGGCGCGCTCATCGCCCACGCCGTCATCGGTCCGCAACCCGCCTTCCAGATCGCCAGCCTCCGCGATCCCACGTGGCTCGGCGTCGCCCTCTGCCCGATCGTCGCCGTCATCGCCTCCCTCGGCGGCGTCGCCTTTCAAAAATGCTCCCTCGCCGTCCGTGGACGCATGCGGAGCCTGCGACGTCTGCCCGCCTGGTCGCGCCCGGCCGTCGGCGCGCTCGGCACCTGGGTGTTCGGCTGCGCGGCCTTTTATCTCACCGGCAGGATCGGCGTATTCGGAATCGGATACGCCGATGTCACCGCCGCCATCGGCGGTGAACTCATCTGGACGACCGCCCTCGTGCTCGCACTGGCCAAGCTCGCCGCCACGTTCCTCGCCGTGGGCTCGGGCGGCTGCGGCGGCATCTTCGCCCCGAGCTTTTTTCTCGGCGCGATGTTCGGCGGCGCCGTCGCCGGGCTCGCCGGACTTTTTCTGCCGCTCACCGGCTCCGATGTTTCCATGCTCGTGATCTCCGGCATGTGCGCCGGTTTCGTCGCCGTCATCCGCACCCCGATCACCTGCATCCTGCTCATCTTCGAGGTCACCCACCAGTTCGTGATCGTTCCTTTCCTGCTCGTCGCCACCGTCGTCAGCCACGTGGTCAGCCGCCGGCTGGCCAAAGAAGACCTCTACGAATGCATGCTGCGCCAGGACGGCGAACCCCCCCACCACGTCCTCCCCCCTCACGATTTCCGCAAATGGCGCGAGATGCCCGTAGGCGCACTCGCCACGTTCCGCCCCGTCTCCGCCACCGACCTCTCGATTGACGGATTAAAAAACCTCCTCGCCGCCCAGCGTCATCAATGTTTCCCCGTCCAGACGCCCGCCGACGGCCGCATCATCGGACTGCTCACGCGTGCGGAGGCCGGCCACGCCATCGCCACGGGCCGGGCGCCCAACCTCGAGCCCGCGCTGTGGATCGACGCCGAAAAAAACCTGGCCCACGCCCAGCACCTCCTCATCGAGTCCCCCTCCGGGTTTCTCTGTCTGGGCGACGCCGGCGAAAAACGTCTCGCCGGCGTCTTCACCCTGCACGACCTCCTGCGCGGCCAGGAGGCCCTGCTCGACGACGACGAAACGTGACGCTTCCGCGCTACATGACGACGTCCTCCTCCGGCGCCGGCTGGGTTTCACGCGGACGAAAAAACACCGTCCCCAACCCCAGCGGTCCCACGCGTCCGGCAAACATCAACGCCACCACCACCAGCTTGCCCGCCTCGTTGAGCACGCCCGTGATGCCGCGGCTCAACCCGACGGTGCCCAGCGCCGAGGCGCACTCAAACATCTGGTCGGCGAGATTCCCGTCCGGCTGCACCAAAGCCAGCGCGTAAATCCCCGCGCCCAACGTCAGCCCGTAAAACAGCGCCTGCGCCACCGCCATGCGGATGCGCGCCACCGGAATCTCGCGTCCGATGAACGTCGGCCGCTCGCGCTTGCGCAGCACCGACATCCCCACCGCCCACAACGCCGTGAACGTCGTCGTCTTCAAACCACCGCCCGTGCCCGCCGGCGACGCACCGATGATCATGACCACCACCAGCAGAAACAGCGACGAGGTCGAAAGCGCCCCGATCGGCACCGTGTTGAATCCCACCGTCGTGCTCGCCGTCATCACCTGGAACCACGCCGCCAGCCAGCGCTCGCCCGCCGGCATCGCCTGCAACAGCGGCTCGTCCAGCGCCAGCAACACCGTGCCAACCACCGACACCGCCGCCGTAGCCGCCAGAATCACCTTCGTCGTGAACGTCACCCGCAGCTTCCGCCCTGCGAGCGAAAGCCACACGTCGTGCACCACGATGAAACCGATCGCCCCCAGGTAACTGAGCGCGATGATCGTTCCATTGAGAAACGTGTCCGTGCGGAACGACTCAAAACTGTCGCCATACAGACCAAAGCCCGCCGTGCAGAACGCCGACACGCTGTGAAACACCGCCTGCCACACCGGCGCCTCCGCCCCCGCGTCACGAAAAGACGGATACAAAAAATACGCGCCCGCCGCCTCGATCGCCAGTGTGTAGCCGACCGTGAGCTTCAGAAACTGCTTCACGTTGAAATCCGCCGGCAAAGCCAGCGACGCCGCGCCCACGCGCTCGCGCCACGGCTCCAACCGCCCGGACACCGCCAGCAGCAGACACGAGCTGATCGTCATGTAACCCAGTCCGCCAAACTGGATGAGCAGCAACACCACAAACTCCCCAAACCCCGTGTAGGTTGTCGCGGTGCCCACCGTCGCCAGCCCGGTGGTCGAAACCGCCGAAGTCGCCGTGAACAGGTGATCGAGCCAGGTCGCCGGCACGCCGGCGTGAACGCTCCAAGGCAGGCACAACGCCGCCCAGCCGAGCACGATGTAGGATGCGTAACCAAGCAGCACCAGCCTCGCCGGATCGAGACCGGCGACGCGTTGAAACAAACGACGCGCAAGCGCCGTGAAGGATGTATTCATATTTTTCCCCGAACTGCGGCCGCGCGAAACCTTCGCCCGAGCGGCGGTCCCGTGCAGTCGCTTGATTGACTGTGGGGAGACCGTGCAGCCCGCGCACCTGCGCGGGCGAGAGGATCGCCCTTCCCATTGCCGGCGAGGTTAGCTGACGGGCTTGACCAGGAAGGTGGTCTTGGAACCGGTTGCCCGGCTCCGTGCGCCCCGGCCGCGGATTGCTCCTCGGCGGTTGGTTCCCCCGCGCCGTCACCAAGGAAGTGGCGACGGCTTTGGCTGCTGACAGCGCCCCAAATTGCAAACCCGCCCCCCCCGCGTCAACGGACCGGATTATAATCTCCCCCGCCCCTGCCGTGCGCCCCCCACCCACCCCATTTGTCACTTAATAAGTGACAAATCATAACTTCATCCGTTCAGTATAACTCACCCATCGAAATACTCGCGTCTTACACGACTTCACTTCAACTCAAACGGTCCTTTTCCCTCCCTACCAACCATGAATACTAAGCTCATCACTACCACCGCTCTTGCGGCCCTCGTCACCACCGCTTCGGCGGTCTCGGCCAACGCCGCCGATTACACGCCGTTCGCCCGCGCCGAACTCGCCTACACCGACACCGGCTATGATGCCTCCCGCTTTCAGCCCGAAGGCTTCGAGTTGGGTGCCGCCTTCACCGCTGGCGTCCTCCTCAACCAGAAGCATGAACTTTCCCTCTCCACCGGCTTCACGAAGTGGGAGGGTGCGCACTCGGCCACCGCAGGCGTCTTCGATGTGAACGACGAAGTAGAGCAAATCCCCCTGCTTCTCAACTACCGCTACCGCTTCGCCGTGACCGACAAGCTGACCCTCAGTGTCGGCCCCACGGTCGTCTTCATCCGTGAGAAAGTGACCGCCAACGTCAATTTCAATGCGGGCCTGCTGGGCCTCAAGCCCGAAGGTAGCTACTCCGACACCGACTGGAAACTCGCGGGCGGCGGCACGCTCGCTGCCGACTACCGCCTGACCGACCAGTGGACGCTCACCGCCTCGGCGCAAGCCCTCCGCGTCGATAGCAGCACCATCAAT
>CAMBLN010000096.1 GCA_945868215.1 Opitutus sp. GAS368 | reverse complement strand
GTTGAAGGCGGCGCAGGCCGAAGTCGCGGCCGCGCGCGAGCCGGTCGAGGAAAGGGCGTTGCGCGTGTATGACCGTATCGCGGCACGGATGCAGCCGGCGTGCGTGGCGGTTCGCGGGAATACGTGCGGCGGCTGTCACTTGAAGGTGTCGGCGGAGGTGGAGTCGGCGGTGCGCGGGAAGGGCGATGCAACGGGCGCCCTGGCGACGTGCGACCAGTGCGGGCGCATTGTGTGGTGGGATCACGCGTAAGGTGCGGCGGAGTTGGCGGCGATTCGGTGGCTCGACATTACGGTTTCCGATAAATTAACGTCTTCCCTTGGTTTTGGGGTCGGGTCGCCGCTCCCTTGTTCTTTGATCAATGGAGAGGAAAGTCCGGACACCGCAGGGCAGGATGCCGCACGAGCTTCACGGCAAGTGCGGGCAGTGCGTTTCACTGCGCGCTGACGGAAAGTGTCACAGAGAATATACCGCCACGCGGGCAACCGCGGGGTAAGGGTGAAAAGGTGGGGTAAGAGCCCACCGCGCCGTCAGCAATGACGGCGGCAGGACAAACCCCTTCCGGTGCAAGGCAAAATAGGTGGCTGGGCTGCTCGTCCGATAGCCACGGGTATGCCGCATCCGCCTCCGCGTCGCGAAAGCGGCGCTTCGGCGTGACAGGCCTTTCGTAAGGAAGGCTTGAGAGAAATGACGACCGCCTGCCGCAAGGCAGCGCACAGAATCCGGCTTACAGGCCCCAAAACCATCCTTTGCCGGGCAAAGGAAATGACCAATGACGAATGACCAATGACCAATGGCCGCACGCTACCCGGCGGTGATGAGGTGGATGTTTTGCGTGCATGGGTTGCTGATTATTGGTCGTTCATTCATGATTCCGGCCTTAAGGCGCTCCGGAAATGCCCTTGACTCAGTCGCGCAGGTTTGGGTTTCTGTCCGGCTTTAACTTTTAAACCGCCATGGCCAACACGAAATCCGCTATCAAAGCCGCCCGCAAATCGGCTCGCCTCACCACCCGCAACAAGGCGACCAAGACCCGCCTGAAGACCCTTCACAAGAAGCTTCTCGCCGCCGAGAAGGCCGGTGAACTCGAGGCCACCAAAGCCGCCGCGAGCGCCTACGTCTCCGCCATGGACAAGGCCACCAAGTCCGGTGTCGTTCACAAGAACGCCGCCGCCCGCGCCAAGTCGCACACCGCGAAGTTCTCCTTCGCGAAGTAAAACGCAGCCGGCCCCGCGCCGCTGTCAGCGTCATTCTTTCAGCCCCCGTCGCCATTTTTGGCGCGGGGGCTTTTTGTTTTTGGGCGTCGGCGGATTTCTTTGGGTTGTGCCGCGAAGAATCTGCGTGAAGCTGCGTGCGAATAAGGATGTGTCTGGGAAATTAATCGGGCCGGCGCTGAAGCTTTCCGAGCGAGGGAGAAAGAACGCTGGGCCGGCGTTGCCCTTGGCGGCATGGCCCGCTGGGCCACCTCCGCCTCGGTCGCCTTGGCCGAGCGCCCTTTCTCCCTCGCGCCGGCCCGATTTATTTCCCAGACACACCCTAGGATGTCGTCCCCACGCCTTCATGTTCTCCCTTGGAACCAGCCGCTGGTTCATGCCGTCGTCGCCCGCCTGGCGGACGGATGGAGTGGCGCAGGGCCGCTTGATCTTTCGGATACGCTGGTGGTCGTGCCCACCGCGCAGGCGGGACGGCGTTTGCGCGAGGCGCTGGCGGGACATGCGGCGAATTATCAGCAGGCGGTGTTTCCTCCGCGCGTGGTCATGCCTGACGGGCTGACGACATTGGGCGCCGCCGCAGGCGGGACGGCTTCGCGGATGGAGCTGCTGCTGGCATGGACCGAGACCTTGCGACGGGCCGACCTGGAGATGTTGCGCGAGGTGTTTCCGGTGGATCCGCCGGAGGTGAATTTTGCGTGGGCGACGCGGCTGGCGCGGGAGTTTATGCGGCTGCAAACCACGCTCTCTGAAAACGGTCTGCGGATGGCCGATGTGACGGAGAGGGCGGGGGAGAATTTCCCCGAGGCGGAACGATGGCGGCAACTGGGCGAACTTGAGGCGGCGTGCGAGGCGGCGCTGGCCGGGCACGGGTTGCGTGATCCGCAGTTAGTGAAAATCGAGTGTGCCCGCAATCCGGTCCCGCCCGCCGGTGTGGCGCGTATTTTTGTGGCCGGGACGCCGGATCCGCTGCCGCTGGCGCTGCAAATGCTGGCGGCCCACGCGGCGGCGGGCGTGCCGGTGGAGGTGCTGGTGTCGGGACCGGCCGGGCGCGACGAGGAGGCGGCGTTGTTTGATGAGTGGGGACGACCGGTCGCGGCGGCGTGGGCGGGGAAGGCGTTTTCCCCGGAGGATTTTGAGCGGCGCGTGCGGTTGTGCGCGGACCCGGCGACGCAGGCCGACGTGATCGTGTCATGCGCCCGTGGATACACGCCGCCGGGCGGGCGGCTCGGCGTGGGCGTGGCCGATCCCGAAGTGCTGCCGCCGCTGGAAAACGGACTGGCGCGCGCGGGCGTGCCGGCGTTCAACCCCGAAGGGCGGCCGCGTCGCGACGGCGCGTTGCACACGCTGCTTTCGGCGCTGGCCGGACTGGTGGTGCGTGATCCGCCGTTTGCGGCGGTGGCGGCGCTGATGCATTGTCCGGACGTGCTGGCGTGGCTCGGCGGCTCGCCGGCGAAACTGCTCGAAGCGCTGGATGATCTGCACGCGCGCAACCTGCCTCCGGCGCTGTCGGTGGCGCGTGCCCAAGCACACGATCCGGCGCTTGCGAAGGCGCTTGATGCGATCGCGCTGCTGCGCGGAACGTTGCTCAAAGGGACGTTCGCCGACGCGGTGCGCGCGGCGTTGACGGAGATTTTCAAGGAGCGCCGGTTCGATCAATCGCGCGTCGAGGATGTGCACGCGATCGAAGCCGCGCAGGCGTGGGGCGAAGTGCTTACGGAGCTGGACGCGGCGGTGCAGCGTTTCCCCGAACTTGCGGCGGCCGATGTGTGGGAGCTGGCGTTGCGGGCATTGGGGGACAGCCAGCGTTTCGACGAAAAGCCGGACGGAGCGGTGGAGTTGCAAGGCTGGCTTGAGCTGCTCTGGGATGACGTGCCGCATCTGATCGTCGCGGGGATGAATGACGGACGCGTGCCGGAGGCGGTGGTGGGCGACGCATTTTTACCGGAAGGTTTGCGCGAGCGACTCGGGTTGAAGACCAACGCGGCGAGGTTTGCCCGCGATGCGTATCTGTTGCACGCGTTGGCGGCGGTAAGATCGGAAGGACGCGGGCGGATTGATTTGCTCGTGGGCAAAACTTCGGCGGCGGGTGATCCGCTGCGGCCATCCCGCCTTTTGTTGCAGTGCGCGGATGCCGGTCTGCCGGCGCGTGTGGCGTATCTGTTCAGCGCGGCGGAGGCGGCGCGGCCGAATCCGGCGTGGCGACGCGCTTGGAAACTCACTCCGCGCACGGATGCGGAAATCAAGAGCCTGTCGGTCACATCGTTTCGCGATTATCTGAAGTGTCCGTTTCGTTTTTATTTGAAGCGCGGACTGCGGATGGAAGCGGTCGATCCGCAGAAGGCGGAGCTGGACGCGATGGATTTCGGCACGCTTTGCCACGCGGCGCTGGAGGCGATGGGCCGGCCCGATTCGCCGGTGCGAGACTGCACGGACGCGGCGGTGTTGCGCGGCTTTTTGCTGGAGGAACTGGAGGGGGCGGCGCGGGCGACGTTTGGGAATTCGCTGGTGCTGCCGCTGGTGGTTCAGCTGGAGTCGGCGCGGCAGCGACTCGCGAAGGCGGCCGAAGTGCAGGCGCAATTGCGGGCCGACGGCTGGGTGATCGACCGCACCGAGTGGCCGTTTGAAATCAACGTGGGCGGGCTGCCGGTGCGCGGGAAAATCGACCGCATCGACCGCAACGAACTGACGGGGGAAGTGCGTGTGATCGATTACAAGACCTCGGACAAACCGGTGAACCCGGAGGATGCGCATGTGCGTTCGCCGAAGCGGGCGGAGGACGTCGAAACGTTGCCGGAGTTTGCGCGTTTCAAGGCGGACGACGGCGACCAGATGATCTGGGTGGATCTGCAGCTGCCGCTTTATCTGGAGGCGGTGGCGGCGGAGTTTGGTCACGCGGTGGCGTGCGGGTATTTTAATCTGCCGAAGGCGGCGGGGGAGACCGGAGTGTCGGTGTGGAATGGATACAACGCGGACGTGCAGGCGGCGGCGATGCGTTGCGCGGAAGGCGTGGCGGCAGCGGTGCGGGCGCGGCGGTTCTGGCCGCCGGCGGAGCTGCCGCCGGAGAACGATGATTTCGCGCAGCTTTTCCTGCACGGAGCCGAGGCCAGCGTCGATTGGCCGGTGGAGGGCAACGCATGAAGAAGCTCGGACACAAAATGATCCTGGCATCGGCGGGCTCGGGAAAAACCTACGCGCTGACGAACCGGTTTGTGCAGTTGCTCGCCTGCGGCGCGCCTCCGGAACGGATCGTGGCGCTGACCTTCACGCGGAAGGCGGCGGGGGAGTTTTTCGACGAGATTCTCAACAAGCTCGCGCGGGCGGCGGGCGATGCGGGCGAGGCCCGGCGCATCGGCGCGGATATCGGTGAACCGCAGCTCGGGACGGCGGATTTTTTGCGGATGTTGCGCGCGATGGTGGATACGATGCACCGGCTATCGCTCGGCACGCTGGACGGGTTTTTTGCGCGGGTGGTGCGGGCGTTTCCGCTGGAGCTGGGGCTGGGCGGGGACTTTGAGATTTTGCAGGAGCACGGTTCGCGGCTGGAACGCCAGCGGGTGTTGCGTCAGTTGTTTGCGCGGGCGGGAGGAGAGCTGGATGACGCGCAGAAGGAGTTTGTGGAGGCGTTCAAGCGGGCGACGTTTGGCGCGGAGGAAAAGCGGCTGGCGGCGCGTTTGGACCGGTTTATCGACGAGCACCAGAATCTGTATCTGGATGCGCCGGAGGCGGCGGCGTGGGGGAATCCCGCGCGCATCTGGCCGGACGGTTCGGCGTGGCTGGAGAAGTCGGGCGATCTTAAAGGCGCGGCCGAAGTCATCAGGCGCTGGGCGGCGGGCGAGAGTGAAAAACAGCGGAAACGCTGGGATGATTTTCTGGCAGCGTTCGAAGCGTGGGCGCCGGGCGCGATGCTGCCGAAGGCGTTGGAGTATATTCTGGCGAAAGCGTTCGAAGCATGGACGGCGCTCGGCGAGGAGGATGTCGAACTCGTGATCGAACGGAAAAAACAAACGCTGCCGCCTGATATCGGCGCGGCGGTGAAGGCGCTCGTGCGAGCGGTGTTTGCGGGGGAACTCATGCGACGCCTGGAGATGACGCAGGGCATCCACACGGTGTTGAGCGGCTATGAAGCGGTATATCACGATCTGGTGCGGAGGGCGGGGAAACTGACGTTTGCCGATGTGCAGCGGTTGTTGATGCCCGAATCAGGGGCGCCGAAGCTGGCGGTTGGCGGGGGGACGGAGGATGGCCGGCTGTTTGTGGATTGGCGGCTCGACGCGAAATTCGACCACTGGTTGTTGGATGAATTTCAAGATACCAGCCACGGGCAGTGGAGTGTGTTGCGGAATCTGATCGACGAGGCGGTGCAGGATCCGGAAGGGCGGCGGAGCTTGTTTTATGTGGGTGATGTGAAGCAGGCGATCTATGCGTGGCGCGGGGGCGATCCCCGGTTGTTTCGCGAGATTTTCGATCACTACAATGAAGTGGCGCCGGGAATGATCGAGGAAGGGCGGCTGGATAAATCGTGGCGCTCGGGGCCGGCCATCGTTGAGGTGGTGAACAAGGTGTTTGGCGATACGGCGGTGCTGGCGCGACTGGTGCCGCCGGTGGCGGCGGAGCGTTGGACGCGCGAGTGGCGGGACCACGAGAGTGCGAAGCCTCAACTGGGCGGACACGTCGTGTGGTTGCATGGCGATGATGACGAGGCGCGGGCGGCGTCGACGTTGCGGTTGTTGATGGAGATCGAGCCGCTGGAGCGCGGGTTGTCGGCGGCGGTGCTCGTGCAGTCCAATGATGCGGCGACCTGGCTGGCGGATTATCTGCGCCGCGAAGGCGGGCTGCCGGCGGTGGCGGCGTCGGATCTGCATGTGTGCACGGATAATCCGCTGACGACGGCGTTGCTGGCGTTGTTGCAGGCGGCGGCGCATCCGGGAGACCGGTTTGCATGGGAACAGGTGCGGATGACTCCGCTGGCGGGTGTGATCGCGCAATGGGGCGATGCGGGCGAATCGATGCTGACGCGCGATGTGTTGCAGCAAGTGCATGCGGAAGGTTTCGCGCGGACGGTGGAGACGTGGTTGCGCCGGCTGGAACCGATGATCGCGGCGGACGATGTTTTCAGCCGGGAGAGGGCGCGGCAGTTGACGGAGGCGGCGGTGGCTTTTGACGTGACCGGAAGCCGGGAGGTGGCGGAGTTTTTGCAGTTTGCCGAACGGCATGTGGTGCGTGATGCGGAGACGGCGGCGGTCGTGCGCGTGATGACGATCCACAAGTCCAAGGGGCTCGGTTTCGACGTGGTCGTGCTGCCTGATCTGGAGGGAAGTTCATTATCGACGCGGCGGCGCGACGGGCTGGCGGTGCAACGCGCGGCGGATCGGTCGGTCGGGTGGGTGTTGGACATGCCACCCAAGCTGTTTCACGAAAACGATACGGTGCTGGCGGGGAATGTCGCCGAGGCCGAGGCCGATGCAGCCTACGAAAAACTCTGCTTATTTTATGTGGCGCTGACCCGGGCCAAGCGGGCGATGTATCTGATCACGAAACCGGTGGGCGAGAAGTCGGTCTCGATGAATTTTCCGCGATTGTTGACCGAAACCCTCGGCACGGCAGGTGGCGGCGCGACAACGATGATCGGCGCGTGGGCGTGTGAGAGAGCTTTTGCCGAAGGCGACCCGAAGTGGTTCGAAGCGATCAAGCCGATGGATGAGTCGGAGGATGCGGTGGGTAATTTGATAGGAATTGAAGTGTTGGCAGTCGGCTCGGGATCAGTGCGACATCCGGCGCGCACACCATCGGGAACGAAGGCGGGGCTGGTTTCGGGAATCTCGTTATTCGGCGCGGGCGGCTCGGGTGCGGCGAATTTCGGCACGGCGTTGCACCAAGCGTTTGCCGTGGTGGAGTGGGGCGGTGCGACCGCAGAGGTGTTTGCGGCGTGGAAAGCGGAGGGATTTGGCGACCCGGTGATCGCTGAGGCGCACGCGTGCCTGGAATCGCCCGGGCTGGCAGAGGTGTTTAAATCTGAGAAGGCGGCCGAAGTATGGCGCGAGCGGATGTTTGAAATTGTTCTCGACGGGCAGTGGATCACAGGAGTTTTTGACCGCGTGGTTTTGGAGCGAAATGAGGCCGGACAGGTTATCCGGGCGACCGTTTATGACTTTAAAACCGACCGCGTGGGGACGGAGGATATTGCGCAAGTCTTGGCTCGTTACTCGGGCCAGATGGCCATTTACCGACAGGCGGTGGCACGGCTGACGGGCTTGGCTGAAGTGCGGGTGAGATGCGCTTTGGTGCTGACGGCACTACGCCGTGTGGTCGAGGTGGAGCCGCTTGGGGCAGATTGAGCTTTACAGGAGGGGGCGCAGGCTGTTTCACGGACGGTTTCTACTCGAACCTTTCAATTCAATCCTGACACTCATGGGTAACCTCAAAAAGAAACGCCGCCTCCAGATGAACAAGCACAAGCGCAAAAAGCGCTTGAAAGCGAATCGCCATAAAAAGCGCACGTGGCAGAAGTGAAGTCCTGATTCTTGCTTCAAATCTGTGATTTGCCCGCCTTCTTACACGTTGGCGGGCTTTTTATGTACTTCATTAATTTACCGTAAATGTGCATCGGTGAATTTACTTGGGGTGAATTACCTTGAAGTGCACGGTTTCTGCTAAGACTTTGTTGTTTTTCAACAGGAGCGTTGGAACTTTTCCTCCGCCAATTTATCGCCAGATTTTTACATAACTGCCTGATTCAGTAGCGTCCCCAAGATCGCATGTTTTTCTCAGCGAAACCTAAAAATTTCTTCATCGATTTTACGGAACAAGTCGTGTTGCTGGCGCGCACATCGAAGGAGTCCGTGCCTTTTGTTATCGAAGAGATCGTCGAATGTGTTCCATCGGACTCAGCAGCTCTGACTGACGTGATCAAGGCTATCCAGACGGCCAAAAGCCCTAGCGGTTATATGCATGCGGTGTGCGGCATACATGCGCCGCGGCGTGTTGTGCGAAAGATCACCTTGGAGACCAAGCGCCTTAAGGAGCCTGAGTACTTAAACGAGGTGACTGCGCAGCAACTACGTATTGATCCGGAACAATATTCCTTGGCAATTTTGAATCCTCTTCAAGGGGTGGATTACGACCTATCAAAAGCTACTCAAAAAGACGCAATCATCTGCGGACTTCCGATTGCTGATATTAATCTTTCGCAAGATAATCTTTTGGCTTCGGGGGTATACCCTGAAAGCATGGAGTTGAGTAGTGTGGCCAGTGTTGGCGCAATGATTGATTATCTTAATTTTTCCAAGATTAAGACTCCTGTATTAATGTTGGAGATTGAGGCCGAGATCACGAATTCTTTTATTGTTACATCTGCGGGGCTTGAAGCATCTCGCCCTATACCGCAGGGGTTGGAGGCTATGATTCCTGTGATGAAAAAAGAGCTTGGCCTCAAAGACGAAGCCTCCGCGCGTAAATTATTTCTTTCCAATACGTTTGATTTCACCGGTATGGGCTCGGTTCTAATTAAAAAATTAATCAAGGAATTGCAGTCTTCGATTGGATTTTACGAGGTTCAAACCGGTCAATCAATCGCTCAAGTCGCCTGCACTCTTCTTCCCTCAAAACTAGGTTGGCTGGAAAACGCAATTGCAGCTGATCTGGGGGTTGCTGTTCTGAAGGCGGATATTCCGGCGTGGTTGCAGTCCAAGCAGATTACATTAGCTGACAGTGTTCCTTCCGGAGCGCAGGACATTCGGCGCCTCGGACTTTTTGGTCTTATGGTTCAGTATAATAATAGCCATGCTATCGTCTCTGAAAAAGTCTAGTGACAAACCCTCGGCTACGACGGTGCCTGCTTGGCATCCGAATTTCCGTAATTTTGAACGACTTCCTGATACGAAAGTTGTCCGTACGTCATTTTTCATCAACGGCCTTTCCGTTTTCATAGCTTTATCTTTGGCGATTTACGCAGGCTATAAAGAATATGATTTGAAGACGCTTCGTGCTGATACGGAAAGCGCGATGAATGAAATAAAAGCAAACAAGCCGGCAAGTGATCAAGCGGTTGCTTTATTTAAAAATTTCCAAGAGCAGGAGCGGAATGTTCTGGAGCTTCAAGCTTTTTTGACCACATCAAAAGTAGTTGTCTCTGATTTGATTATGCAATTCGGAGTTACGTTGCCGGAGTCAGTCAGCCTGGGTGGTATTGATTTCAGGTCTACTGGCGTCCAGCTGCGCGGTTCTATCGATGGTGCTTCCGATGAAGCCAGTGGACAGGCTGTAGCTTATGTCGAAATTCTTCGTAAGGATCTAGTTTTTAATAAGTTATTTGGAGATGTAACCTTGACGAACATCGTAAGAGATGCTGGTTCGGGCAGAATGAGGTTTTTGATAGATCTTAAGTTTTCGGTGCCGGCGAAAAAACCAACAGGAGATAAAAAATGAGTATCGATTCGCAGGTATTAATTTCAGGGGTAAAAAAATATCCCATTCCTGTTTTATGTGGTGCGCTTAGTTTGGCGGTGATGGTATTGCTTTATTTTAGAAGCGATTTACAGGCGTCGCAACAAGCTGACCTTAAGAAGTATTCGGCTGAAAGCGCGCGTTACCGTGCAAATATATCAAACTCGGTTCAATTGCAGGAGCAGCTGGACTTTTTGATTCAAGCAAACCAAGCAATAAAAGAGCGTTCGTTAAGCGCAGAGGGGCTCGCTCAAAATCTTCAGTATTTTTACCGGCTTGAAACCGAAATTGGAATCAAGGCCGATTTAAGACCAGGCGCGCGACCTACACCGATCAGGGCGGCTGTTGGTGGAAAGGCAGTTCCCGGGAAGAAGGCAACGCCTCCCAACTATGTCGCACTAAACTATATTATCAGCGTAAAGGGGGATTTTGATCAGTTGATTACTTTTCTTAGAAGATTGGAGCAGGGAGTTTATTTTTGTCGGATCAATACTGCATCGGCTGCCCCCAGTGGCTCCGGTATGACCTTGAATCTTAATCTCGACCTTCTGGGAACACCATGAAATCTAGGCGATTATTAATGGCGGTGGTCATTTTTCCTGCGTTGTGTCTGGGCCAGACTGCATCTGATTTGTCCACGTTGGAAAAGCGGACAGCTAGCTTGGATTTGGCAAGGTCCTTACTCACTACCAAATCTTTTAACGACTCCGCTGAAGAAATTAATCGCAAGAATCCCTTTAATCCTCAGCGGGCGCTGGTTCAACACATTGATGATATGCCGGCGCCCACAGCTGAAACCCCAGTCACCATTGCGGATCGGGATCGTCTGGTGGGTATGGCTGAGGTCATTACTCCAACCGGGACGATGCAATTGGGTGACACTGCGTATCTGCTTTTTGGTCAAAAAAAGTTTAAAGAAGGGGATAGCATGCCAATTAGTTTCCAAGGTGCCACATATGAAGTACAGATAAGTGCTATCGAGCGCACCAGTTTTACTCTTCGATTGAACAAGGAAGAAATCACCCGCCCCATCAAACCTGTCGCAAACAAGCCATGAGAACGCGTCTATTAATGTTGGCCTCACTGACCGCTGCAAGCCAGCTTGCAGCTCAAGAGGTAACCACTCCCGTCGTCCCCGAGGCGACTCCTCAGCAGTCCTCCGAAGTTGCGGCAACTTCGGTTTCCGAAATTCCCCCTTCCGCTCCATCCATGGATGCAGCTCCTGTCGCGGATGCAGTGGCACCGGCTGAGGAGGCTCCTTCACATCTATCGACGATTAACAAGGATACGCTTTCGGTCGACTTTCCTGACGAGGAGGTGCGCACCATTCTGCGGAATATCGCGGATTTGTTTGAGCTTAATCTGGTGATACCCGACACCCTGCAGGGACGCACATCCCTGAAATTGCGCGAGGTGACCTGGCGGCAGATTTTTCAAGTCATTCTTTCACCCATCGGGTATACCTTTGTCGAAGATGGTAATATCATTAAAATTGTAAGTCAGACTGCGTTGGCCGAGGAGCCGCTGACCACTGAAATTTTTATCGTGAACTATGCGAAGGCCGAGGACATTAAAAAGTCGATTGATGGTATTATAGATTCGGCGGTCGGTGGGAAGGTTGTCGTTGATACACGCAGCAATGGCTTGGTGATCACCGAGCGTCCATCCCGGCTCGCAAAAATCCGTCCTATTGTAGACAAATTAGACCGAGCTACTGATCAGGTGATGATTGAATCGAAATTTATTGAGATTCGGTCTTCCAACGCGACTGAACTGGGCTTGGCTTGGTCCGTGGGCGGTGGTTCAAAAGGCGGCATTTATACTTCTTATAACGGGGGAGTGCGTGGGGGCGGAAATTATCAAACCGGCTATATTGCTCCTATTTCTCCGAATTTGGGATCTCCAATCCGGATTGGAGATCCTTCCAAACTGACGACTAACCTTTTGACCGGCGCAGACTATTCTGCTGTTTTGCGAGCAGCGGAAAGCAACAACAAGGCCCGTGTCGTCAACAACCCGACGTTGGTCACGCTTAACAACGTGCAGGCCGAAATTAACATTGGCGAGGAGTATCCCATACCAAGCTATACCTATAACGCTGAGCGTGGTGCTTTCGAGGTTAGTGGATTTGAGTATAAACCAATCGGTGTTCTTTTGAAAGTTACGCCTCAGATCAATAGCCAAGGGTTTGTCAAACTAACCCTTGAGCCGGAAATCAGTCAGCGTGGTGATCCTGTGAATTTTGGGGGAGCGAGTGGTGCGGATATTCCAATTATTACCACTCGTAAAACCAAGACGCAGGTATCTCTGCAGGATGGCCACACTCTGGGTATTGGAGGGTTGATCAAGGATGAGGATCTCAAGACAGGCACTCAGCTTCCTATATTGGGGTCGATTCCTGTAATTGGACGACTTTTCCAAAACAACAAAAAGGAAAAGAGTCGCACGAATTTGTTGATCTTTATCACCGCTAAAATTGTAAGTTCGAACACGGCAAAACCTGAAGAAGTGTTTGATCCCCGAGTATTGCGGGATGCTAATCTTAAGCGGAGTGATATCACCGGTTACCGCGATAACGTTGATCCTTTTGTCCCGGAGGATGCCTCCGGGGTTAAATCCTCCAAATTGAAAACCACGAAATAAGTTATAGTATTTATGTTAAAAAGGGGCGGCACAAGGTGCCGCCCCTTTTTTTTGTGGCGAAGGGTCGAGTGGTGAGAGCCAAGACTAAATGTTGATGAATCTTTTTATTATTGTTTATCTAGTATCTTGTAACATAAAGTATTTCGCATTGATGCCGAAGCCTGAGATCGGTTATGTCCGGCATGGCCAATCGATACAAAGTCACGCTTACGCGAGCGGAGAGGGAGCAGCTCACCGAACTCGCCCGCAGTGGTAAATCCACGGC
>CAMBLN010000095.1 GCA_945868215.1 Opitutus sp. GAS368 | reverse complement strand
CGAGAACGAGCAGGAGAACGAGAACGATTACAGCGCGCGGGTGGCGAGTTTTTCGCCGGCGGCGAGGCAGGCGGTGAGGGAAATGCCGTCGCGGATGTGTCCGCCGACGAGCAGGCGCGGGTGGGCGGCTTCGACGCGGGTGATGACCTCGAGGAAACGCTCGTAGCCGAGGTTGTATTGCGGGATGGCGTGCGGCCAGACGTTGCGGCGAAGGAAGACGGGATCGCCGCGCACGCCGAGCAATTCGGCGAGGTCGTTGCGGATCAAGGTGAGTAACGGGGCGTCTTCGAGACCCGCGAGTTCGGGGCGAAGGGCGCCGCCGGTCATGACGGTGAGAGCGACGTGGCCCTCGGGGGCGCGGGCCGGGAAAAGCGTGGAGTTGAACAGGACGCCGAGGATGGCGCGGTGTTCGGCGGGCGGGACGAGCATGCCGAAACCGTCGAGCGCGTGGGCGACCTGTTCGCGTTTGTAGCCGAGGAAGAACGAGGAGACGGGCGGGTATTGGACGGCGGAAAGCGCGGCGAGCGGGCGGTCTCCCTGGCGGCCGATGGGCAAGGCGGCGAGGGCGGCGGCGGGCACGGCGAGAATGACGGCGGCGAACGATTCGGTGCAGGTGGGGCCGCCCGGGCGACTCCAGACCAGCCGCCACGGCGGACCGGGCACGACGTCGGTGACGCGAGCGTTTAATTCGACGCTCCCGGAGGGCAGGCGGGCGGCGAGAGTGCGGGGGAGGGTTTCGAGTCCGTCGGTGAAACTGACGACGGGGGGAGCGCCGGAAGGTTCGCCGCGGGCGCGTTTGGCTTTGGCGGAGGCGATTTGGGCGCGGATGAGGGAGCCGTGGGTGCGTTCGGCTTCCCAGAGGGACGGAAAACTGAGGCGGGCGGAGAGTTTTTGGGCGTCGCCGGCATAGACGCCCGAGACGAACGGGCGCAGGGCGTAATCGACGAGTTCATGGCCGAAGTGGGAGCCGACGAAATCGGCGAGGCTGACGTCGTCGGTGCGCGTGCGGCGGCGGGTGAACAAATCGCCGAAGAGACGGAGTTTGGCGGAGGCGGAAAAAAGCGGGGATGTGAGGAAGGCCGGCGGGGAGGCGGGGACGGGGAGCGGGCGGCCGTTGCGGACAACGTAACGGTTTTTGGCGGCGGGCGAGGCGTTGAGGGGTGTCAGGCCCAGTTTGGCGAGGAGGCCGGCGACCTCGGGGGTGAGTTGGATGGAATTGGGGCCGGCTTCGAGGAGCCAACCGGAGGGATCGCGTTCGGTGCGGATGTTGCCGCCGAGGCGCGGGGAGGCTTCGAAGAGGCGGACGGCATGCCCCTGGCGGGACAGATGATAGGCCGCGGTGAGTCCGGTGATGCCGCCTCCGACGATGGCGATGGGGAGTTTCTCGGGTAGATTTGCCACAATGACTATAGACTACGGAACAATCGGGCGACGGACTGTGCGTATTTTGTCATTTTTAAACCCGGGAGTGCCGAAAGCGGGTTATTTCCACGTGGTAACCGTGTCGACGAGGGCCTGCATGTTTTCGATTTTGGCGGACGGGGTGATGCCGTGGCCGAGGTTGAAGACGTGGCCGTGAAGGCCGCGCATGGATTCAAGGAGGCGGGCGGCTTCGCGGGAGACGATCTCGGGGGTCGTCTGCATGAGGACGGGGTCGAGGTTGCCCTGGAGGGCGACGTTGGCGGGGAGATTTCGGCGGACGATGGCGAGGTCGTTGGTCCAGTCGACGCTGATGGCGCGCACGCCGGAAAACGCCTGGTCGGTGAGGTGGGGGGCGGTGCCCTTGGCGTAGAGGATGACCGGGAAATCGGCGGGGAGCGCGGCGACGATGCGGCGTATCCATTTTAAGGATGCGGCCTCGTAGTCGGGGCCGGCGATGAGTCCGCCCCACGAATCGAAGATCTGGATGGCGTCGGCGCCGGCGGCGATCTGGAGGTGGAAATACGCGATGAGGGACTCGGTGAGTTTTTCGAGGAGGGCGTCGAACGTGGCGCGGTCGGTGTAGAAGAGGAGCTTGATGCGCTCGAAGTCGTCGGAGCTGCCGCCCTCGACCATGTAGGTGGCGAGCGTCCAAGGGGAGCCGCCGAAGCCGAGGAGCATTTTGGTGTCGGCGAGTTCGGTTTTTAGGAGGCGGAGGGTTTGGGCGACGTAGTCGAGTTTTTCGGGGACGGCGGAGACGGGGGCGAGGGCGTCGATGTCGGCGCGCGTGGAAATGCGGCGGTCCATCTGGATGCCGCCGCCGTCGCGGAAGGAGTAGGGTTGGCCGAGGGCTTCGGGGATGACGAGGATGTCGGAGAAGAGGATGGCGGCATCGAGTCCGGGGAAACGACGGAGCGGCTGGAGCGTGACCTCGGCGGCGAGCGCGGGGGTTTGCACCATGTGGACGAAGGACGACTGGGCTTTGAGCGCGCGGTATTCGGGCAGATAGCGGCCGGCCTGGCGCATGACCCAGAGGGGCGGGCGGTCGAGGGGTTCGCAGGCGAGGGCGGAGAGGAAGCGGGCGCGGGAAGTCATTTGTGAAAAATCCTAAATTCTAAGCGGCTAAATCCTAAAGGCCGGAGAGCCAGTCGCGGGGGCGGAGGAAGTCGGTGTGGAGGCGGGCTTCTTCGGTGCCGGGAGTCGGCGTGTAGTTGTATTTGAAGGTCACGAGCGGGGGGAGGCTCATGAGGATGGATTCGGTGCGGCCGCCGCTTTGCAGGCCGAAGTGCGTGCCGCGGTCCCAGACGAGGTTAAACTCGACGTAGCGTCCGCGCCGGTAGAGCTGCCAGTCGCGTTCGCGGTCGGTGTAAGGCGTGGCTTTGCGGCGGGCGACGATGGGCTGGTAGGCGGGGATGTAGGCGTCACCGACGGCGCGAAGGGCGGCGAAACTTTGGTCGAAACCGAGGGCGTTGAAGTCGTCGAAGAATAGGCCGCCGATGCCGCGGGGTTCGCCGCGGTGTTTAAGGTAGAAGTAGTCGTCGCACCATTTCTTCCACTTGGGATAGAGGTCGGCACTGAAGGGGGCGACGGCATCGCGGGCGGTGCGGTGCCAGTGGATGCAGTCTTCCTCGTAACCGTAGTAAGGCGTGAGGTCGAAGCCGCCGCCGAACCACCAGACCGGCGCGGCCTGCGCCGCGCCGGAATGACCAATGTCCAATGAACAATGACCAATGGGCGGAACGGAATCGGAGGGCAGGCTGGAAGCCTGCGCTGCTTTTTCGGACGTTTCGCCGGCGAGGAAAAAGCGGATGTTGGCGTGGCTGGTGGGGACGTGGGGGTTGCGCGGGTGGATTACGAGGGAAACGCCGAGGGCCTGCCAGGGTTTGCCGATGAGTTCGGGGCGGTGGGCGGTGGCGGAGGGCGGGAGTTGCGTGCCGTGGACGTGGGAGAAACCGACGCCGGCTTTTTCGAAGACCTCGCCGTCGGCGAGGACACGGGAGCGTCCACCGCCGCCCTCGGCACGGGTCCAGTTGTCCTCGGTGAAACGGGCCGGGCCGGTTTCCTCGGCTTCGAGGGCGCGGCAGATGCGGTCCTGCAAATCGAGGAGGTAGGCTTTGACGGCGGCGAGGTCGGGTGCGGGCATGAGGGGCCGACCTTCGCGGATCACGGGGTCTCGCGCAACACGACTTTGCCGGCGCGGAGTTTTTGCAGGAGCAAGGCGCCGAGACCGTAGCGCGGGCTGAAGGCGGCGGAGAAGAGGAAAAACACTCCGAGGCTGAGCACGATGCTCGCACCGCTGGCCAAGCCGAGGTGGTAGCTGCCGAGGATGCCGAGCACGGAGCCGGTGAGCGCGAGGATCACGGAAAGGACCAACATGCGGGCGAGACGGTCGCACCACAGGTAGGCGGTGACGGCGGGCAGGAGGAAGAGGCCGAGCGAAAGGACGATGCCCATCGCCTGGAGAGCGGCGATCAAGTTGAGGACGGTGAGGCAGAGGATGCCGACGTGGACCAAGCCCCCGCGTCCGCCGGTGGCGCGGAGGAAAATGGGGTCGAAGGTTTCCAGCAGGATCGGGCGGTAGAAAACGATGAAGACGGCGAGGGTGGTGGCGCTGGCGAGCGCGGCGAGTTGGAGATCGGTGCCGCTGACGCCGAGGATGTTGCCGAAGAGAAAATGCATCAGGTCGATGCGCGAACGCAGCGTGCTGACGACGGCGACGCCGAGCGCGAAGAAAATGATGAACAACGAACCGAAGGCGGCGTCTTCCTTGACGCGGGTGAGGCGGCTGAGCAACGCGCTGCCGACGGCGGTGAGCAGGCCGGCGAGCAAGGCGCCGAAAAACAAGGCGGACGTGCTCGGGCCGAACAACGCGTAGGCGATGGCGACGCCGGGAAGGAGCGAGTGCGAGAGCGCGTCACCCATCAAGGCGAGCCGGCGCAGAACCAGAATACAACCGAGCAGACCACCGCTGAGGCTGAGGAGGACGGCGGAGAGCAGACCGCGCCGCATGAACTCGAACGTGAACGGCTCTATGAGGAAGTCGTGGAAACTCATGCGGGGAAGTCGGTGGTGGTGACGCCGCGAAGAGGATTGGCGTGGTCGTGCAGGCAACGACCGCCGCGGAAGGCCTCGTTGATGCGCTCATCGGTGAGCACATCGGCGATGAGGCCGGAGGCGACGAGCCGGGTGTTGAGCAGCAAGCCTTGGCTGAAGTGGGCGCGGGCGAGGGCGAGATCGTGGACGGCGGCGAGGACGGTGCGGCCCTGGGCGACCCAGCTGCGCAGAATGTGGGTGAGCTCCTCGGTGGCGTAGAGATCGAGTCCGGCGAACGGCTCATCGAGGAGGAAGATGTCGGCGCCCTGGGCGACGGCGCGGGCGAGGAAGACGCGCTGCTGTTGTCCGCCGGAAAGCATGCGGATCTGGCGGTCGGCGAGGTCGTTGATGCCGAGTTCGCCGAGGGCGCGCTCGATGGCGGCGTGGTCGGAGGGGCGCAGACGTTGCCACGGACGCAACGACGGGTAGCGGCCCTGGGCGACGACGGCGCGCACGGTGATGGGGAAATCCCAGTCGATGGCGTGACGCTGCGGCAGGTAGGCGAGACGCGGGAGTTGGTGGTGGGCGTGGGTGTCGCCGATGCGGATCTCGCCGCGGTTTTCGATGGCGTGCCAGCCGAGGAGGGTGCGCAGGAGCGTGCTTTTGCCGGCGCCGTTGGGTCCGAGGATGGCGGTGGCGGTGCCGCAGGGAATCGAAGCGGTGACGTCGGCGAGGGCCAGACGCGCGCCGTAGCGCACGGTGACGTGCGAACAACGGATGATGTCGTGGACGGGATGGCTCATCGCAGCGCGGCGGCGATGGTGTCGGCGTTGTGCCGCATCATGCCGAGGTAGGTGTCGACGGGGGAACCGGCGGGGCCGACGCTGTCGGTGTAGAGTGATGGTGGAACGACCACGCCGGCCTCGTCGGCGAGGAGGCGGGCGAGTTTGGGATTGGAGGTGGACTCGATGAAGACGGCGGGGACTTTTTCGGCGCGGATGCGGCGGATGAGTTGGGCGAGTTGACGGGCGTTGGGTTCCTGTTCGGTGCTGAGGCCGGCGATGGGCACGATGGTGAGGCCGTAGGCGTGGCCGAGGTAGGCGAGGGCGTCGTGGGACGTGACGAGCTTGCGACGATCTTCGGGAAGCGCGGAGAGGGTTTTGGTCACGTGATCGTGGACGGCGTTGAGTTCGGCGGTGTAGGCGGCGGCGCGGGTGTTGAGTGCGGCGGTGTGCTCGGGGAGGAGCGCGACGAGGGCGAGCCGGAGGTTTTCGACGTAGCGGATGACGTTGCGCACATCCTGCCAGGCGTGCGGGTCGATGTCGCCATGGTGATGGTGGGCGTGGTCGTGGTCGGCGGTGCAGGCGCCGGTGAGCGGCGTGATGCCCGCGGCGAGGGTGACGACGGGGCCCTTGAAGCCGGAGTTGGCGACGAGCTTGGCGATCCAGCTCTCGAAACCGAGACCGTTGACGACGACGAGATCTGCGCGGGCGACATGGCGGATGTCGGCGGGCTTGGGCTCGTAGCCATGCGGATCGGAGCCCGCGGGGAGGAGGCATTGGGCGCGCACGAAGTCACCGGCGACCTGTTGCACGAGATCGTGGGCGATGGTGTTGGTGGAGACGACCAAGGGTTTTTCGTCGGCGGCGCGGGCGGAAAGGCCTGACAGGGCGGCGAAGAAGGCGACAAAGAGCGGCAAAAGGCGATGCATGGGACGGACCATAACAAACGTGGCAAGCGGGGGCGGTTACTTGCGGGGAGGCAGGACGAATTTAACGGACGGGGGTTCGGCGGGGGCGGCCGGGGTGGAGGGCGGTTGGGGAGAGGGTGAGGAGTGGATGGGGGACTCGACCGTTGAAGCGGCGATGGGCGAGGGCGTGTATCCACGGAATACCGACGTGGCGGGGATGAGGGCGAAGGATTCCTCGATGAGGCGGGAGACGCGGAGGTCGCGGCCCTTTGAAGTCGGGCTGTCCATGGTGACGACGATGAGGCGTTTGTCGCCGCGTTGGGCGGTGGCTGCGATGCAGAAGCCGGCGCCGCGGGTGAAGCCGGTTTTCAGGCCGTCGACCCCGTCCACTTTGCCGAGGAGCTTGTTGTGGTTGAGCATGTGGAGGGTTTGCGGGCGGACGCCCTCGGCGAACGGACGCGTGCGGACGTTGGAGTAGCGGAGGACGTCGGTGCGGGTGACGAGTTCGCGGGAGAGGATCGCGAGGTCGCGTGGCGTGGTCAGGTCGCCGTCGGCGATTTGGCGGGAGGAGGGCGGCAGGCCGTGGGGTGAGCGGAAGACGGTGTTTTTCATGCCGAGCTGGCGGGCGCGGGCGTTCATGAGGGCGACGAATTCGTCGCGACCGGAGGCGGCGGCGTGGGTGAGGGCGTGGGCGGCGTCGTTGGCGGATTCGACCATGACGGCGTAGAGCAATTCCTCGACGGTGAAGGTTTCGCCGGTGTCGAGATTGACCTGGGTGCCGCCCATGGACTTGTCGATGGCGTCGGCGGTGACGGGCGTGGCGAGCGTGATGCGTCCGGCGGCGAGGGCGTCGTGGACGATGAGGAACGTCATGAGCTTGGCGACGCTGGCGGGCGGGGAGACGACGTCGGCGTTGTCCTCAAAAATCGTGGCGCCGGTGGCGGCGTCGATGACGATGGCGCCCTTGTAGTCGGCGTCGGCGCGGGCGGCGGAGGCGAGGAAGAGGCCGGCGAGGGTGGCGACCAGGATGGAGACGGAAAGCGGGAGACGGAAAGTGCGCGCGAAAATCATGCTCGCAGAGGAGACGGCGGTTTGGCGCGGGCGGGCGAGAAAGAAAGGAGGGGAAATGTTTGGGAGCGGAACGCGGACGACGGAGGCGGGGAGCGGAATCCCCGCCCTACCTTAGGAAGAAGTGCGGGTTTGCTCGATGGGGAGTTCGTGAAGTTTGAGGTCGGGGTTTTTGTCCATGAAGTAGCGCATCGTCCAGTCGTTGGGGAAGAGGACGATGGGCTGGTCGAATTTATCGACGCCGAAGCTGACGCCGCTCGCGACGACGAGGGAAGACGTCTCCTTGAGCGACGGATGCGGTTCGAGCCAGCGGAGGAGAGTCCATGGGGTTGGCTCGAGGCGGGACTCGGCGTTGTATTCGGATTTGAGGCGGTATTGCACGACCTCGAACTGGAGGACGCCGACGGCGGCGAGGAGCGTGGAGCCGGGCGGGGCGTTGCGCGGCTGGAAGGATTGCACGACGCCCTCCTGGAGGAGCTGTTCGAGACCGGCGCGGTATTTCTTGGAGTCGCCGGAGTTGGGATTCGAGATGTAGGTGAACACCTCGGATGGGAAGCGAGGAATCTCGTCGTAGGCGATGGTGCGGTCCTCGGTGAGCGTGTCGCCGATGCCGAACGCGTCGTGTCCGACGATGCCGATGACGTCGCCAGGCCAGGCTTCATCGACGGTCTCGCGTTCTTGTCCGAACAGACGGTGCGAGGAGGAGAGCCGCACGGTTTTGCCGGTGCGCTGGTGGACGACGTTCATGTCGCGGGTGAATTTGCCGGAGCACACGCGGACGAAGGCGATGCGGTCGCGGTGCTTCGGGTCCATGTTGGCCTGGATCTTGAAGACGAAGGCGGAGAATTTTTCGTGGGTGACGGGGATCTCGCGGGCGAGCGTGGGGGCGGGGGCGCCGGGGACGGTGAGCGTGACGGAGTTGCGCGTGGTCGGCGGGATGGAGTTCTTGAGGAACCCTTCGAGGAGGATCTGGATGCCGAAGTTGTTCACGGCGGAGCCGAAAAAGACGGGCGTCTGGCGGCCGGCCTGGACATCGGCGAGGTTGAAAGGGGCGCTGGCGCCGTCGAGGATCTCGATCTGTTCGGAGACTTGGTCGAAGGTGTAGTCGTCGAGTTTGTCGCGCACGACGGGATCGGTGAGACCGGTGACGTTGACGGGGGCGCGGTAGGCGCCGTGAGGGGTGCGCTCGAAGAGGTGAACCTCTTTGGAACGGCGGTCGTAAACGCCGCGGAAACCGGGGCCGTTGCCGAGCGGCCAGGTGACCGGGCAAGGCGTGAGACCGAGGACGCGCTCGAGTTCATCGAGGAGATCGATGGGGTTGAGCGTGGGACGGTCGCACTTGTTCATGAACGTGAACACGGGGACGCCGCGACGTTTGCAGACCTCGAAGAGCTTGCGGGTCTGGGGCTCGATGCCCTTGGCGGCGTCGATCACCATGAGGGCGGCGTCGACGGCGGTGAGCACGCGGTAGGTGTCCTCGGAGAAGTCCTTGTGACCGGGGGTGTCGAGGAGGTTGACCGCGTAGCCCTGGTAGTCGAATTGGAGAACGGTCGAGGAGATCGAGATGCCTCGCTGTTTTTCGAGCTCCATCCAGTCGGAGGTGGTGGCGCGCTGGCTCTTGCGGGCGGTGACGGTGCCGGCGAGGTGAATGGCGTTGCCGTAGAGGAGGAATTTCTCGGTCAACGTGGTCTTGCCGGCGTCGGGGTGCGAGATGATCGCGAAGGTGCGACGGCGGGCGATTTCCTGGGTGGGCGTCATGGCTAAACCCCCAACGCAACAGGGCGCGGGCGGGGAGGGGAAGGATTATTTGGGAACGACGGCTATTCGGGACGGCTATCGGAAGTGGCGAAGTGTCGGAAATTTTCCGGAATGTGTTTTGCGAACGGGATGCGGCGGCCGGGGAAATTTTCACATAAATATGCAACTTGATGTGTCGATATGGGTCCGTCGCGGGGTAACGTTTTTTTTGTTGGCTCAACCCCTCGCTCAACATGATCACCCTACTTCTCGTTATTGCGGCTGTTTATTTTGTCGGACTCCTGGCGCTGGCCGGTGCGGTTTTTCGCGCGCCGGAAGGCTTTGAAGATGACAACGGATTTCACACCGGTCGCGGACCGTTGCGGGACGACGGCGCACTTTGAGCTTCTACTGAACGGGCGGTGAGTGATGATGGCCGGATGTCGTCGCCCGTCCTTTCGCTGAAACTCAAAGCCAACGCCAAGTCGCGCGTTCTCAACGGACACCCGTGGGTGTTCGCCAATGAAGTCGAGGCGCTGTTGTCCGCGGAAAACGACGGTGGTGTGGTCGAGTGCCGGGATCGTGCGGGGCGTTTTTTAGGCAGCGGGATTTATAACTCAAAGTCGCAGATCATCTGGCGGCGGTTGAGCACGCAGCGGGTGACGCTGGACGAAGCGTATTTGCGGGCGGCGTTGACGAAGGCGATCGCGAGGAGGGAAACGCCAAACGCCAAATCACAAATGCCAAAGGAAAACCAGCACCGGCGGCTGGTGTGGTCGGAGTCGGATGATTTGCCGGGCGTGGTGGTGGACCAGTTTGGCGACACGCTGGTGTTGCAGGTGCAGACGCTGGCGATGGACCGGATGAGTTCGCTCATCGTAGAGTTGCTGGCGGAGCTGGTTTCGCCGGCGGAGATCATCGTGCGCAACGACGCGCACATCCGGAAACTGGAAGGCCTGCCGCTCGGCGTGCATACGCGCAGCGGAAAAACGTGGGAGCCGCGCTGGGAGAAGATCGACGGGTTTGATTACTGGCTGGATTTAATGAGCGGGCAGAAGACGGGATTTTATCTGGATCAACGCGAGCAGCACGCGGTGCTGGCGAAGCATTGCGCGGGCAAGCGCGTGCTGGATGCGTTTTGCAACCAAGGGCCGTTTGCGTTGCACGCGGCGCGGGCGGGGGCGAAGGAAGTGCTCGGCCTCGACAGCGCGGCCGATGCGATCGACCAGGCGCGGAAGAACGCGGAGCGCAACGGCGTGAATGCGTCGTTCGCGGTGGCGAATGTGTTCGACTGGTTCAACGATCCGGCGCGCCACGGCGAGCCCTTGTGGGATGTGATCGTGCTGGATCCGCCGCCCTTCGCGAAGTCGAAGAGCGCGCTGGAAGGGGCGTTGCGCGGCTACAAGGAGATCAACCTGCGCGCGATGCAGAGCCTGGTGCCGGGAGGGTTGCTGGCGACCTACACCTGTTCGCACCACATGCAGGACGCGGAGTTGCGCGGCGTGTTGGCGGGCGCGGCGACGGATGCGAAGCGCAAGGTGAAGGTGGTGGAGTTCTGTCACCAGCCGGCGGATCATCCGGTGTTGGTGACGATGCCGGAGAGCGAGTATCTGCGTGGATACATCGTGCGGGTGGAGTGATGTGCAAAGGCCAAATTCCAAACGCCAAACGCCAAACGCCAAACGCCAAACTCCAAAGGGCCAAACTCCAAAGGCCAAAGGGCTAAACTCCAAAAACGAGCCACGGGCGGGATTTAATTTGGAGTTTGGACCTTTGGCGTTTGGGATTTTTTAAACATTATGGCCTGGAGCACACTTCATTGGAAAAGCGATGTGATTGGAAAGCAGACCACCGCGCAGGTGTTGCTGCCGGATATGGGCAAGGGGCCGTTTCCGGTGTTTTATCTGCTGCACGGGCTGAGTGATGATTCGAGCCTGTGGCTGCGGAGGTCGCGGATCGAATGGTATGTGCGGGAGCTGCCGCTGATCGTTGTAATGCCGGATGGATACCGGAGTTTTTATACGAAGCCGGTCGAGGGACCGGATTTTGCGCAACATATCGGGGTGGAGCTGCCGGCGTTCATCGAACGGAATTTCCAGGCGAAGGCTGAGCGGGCGGGGCGGGCGATCGGTGGGTTGTCGATGGGCGGCTACGGGGCGTTGCGGATTGGGCTGGGGTTTGCGGACCGGTTTTGTTCGGTGAACAGCCACTCGGGGGCGGTGGGTTGGGGAAATTTTGACTACAAGACCGGGCCGGCGGCGCCGAAGTCGCTGAACGGGCGCGGCGAAGAATTTTTGAAGGAGCTGGGGGGAATTTTCGGTCCGGATCCGCGGGGCAGCGACCATGATTTGGAGCGGCTGGCGCGGCGGGCGGTGGCGGCGGGGAATTTGCCGGAGCTGTTGCTCGACTGCGGCACGGAGGATTTTCTGATCGAGGACAACCGCGCGTTTCATGCGGAACTCGACGCGGCGAAGGTGCCGCATGTTTACCGGGAGTTCGCCGGGGCGCACACGTGGGATTACTGGGACACGCACATTCAGGAGGCGCTGGCTTTCCATGCGAAGAACCTGCGCTTGCCGGGAGCGGGGGTGTGAGGTTATCGGTTGGTCATGCCCCTGCTGGTTCCTTCATCCGCGCTGATTGTCGATGACGAGGCGCACATCCGTGTGTTTGTGCGGATGATTCTGGCGAAGCTGGGCGTGGAGACGTTTTACGAGGCGGGCGACGTGGCGGCGGCGCGGGAATTGTGGAAGGCGCACCGGCCGGGATTG
This sequence comes from Opitutus sp. GAS368, assembly GCA_945868215.1. Lineage (GTDB taxonomy): Bacteria > Verrucomicrobiota > Verrucomicrobiia > Opitutales > Opitutaceae > Rariglobus. Next base: position 921 of record CAMBLN010000095.1, on the reverse strand, counting down.
GTGATGCTGGACATCAACATGCCGGGGGAGGACGGACTGGTTTTGGTGCCGGAGATCCGGGCGGACGACGACGAGGTGTATCTGGTGATCCTGAGTGCCAACGCGCAATCGGGCACGGTGAAGGAGGCGGTCGAAGGCGGGGCGGACGGGTTTATCCGCAAGGATCGTCCGCGGGAGGAGATTGCGGCGGAGCTGGCGGAGATTTTTGAGCAAAGCGAGGAGTGACGGGGGGAGCGGAATGACCAATGACCAATGACCAATGATTGATGAGCTGGAGGCGGAGGAAGTCAGTTGCCGGTTTGCGGGTCGGTGTAGAGGGAAAGTGAATACGCCAATTCCATATTGTAGGGTTCAATGCGGGTGGAGGTGCAGTTGAAGGTGTCGCCGTCGCGAGTGACGTGCGCGCGCCAGATGTAGGGTGAGCGCTGATGATCGGTGCGGATCCATACGATGGCTCTCCAGTCGTAAACCGAACCTTTTTTGAGGAGTATGGCGCGGCGCTGGGCGGGAGGTTGTTCGAGTCCGGCGGCTTCCGGCATTGCGATTAATGCGGCGAGGGCGGCCTGGTAGCTGGCGGCTTGTCGCTTGGTGCCGATGTGGGCCCAGATCGAGCCGCCGCCCAAACCGAGCACCAGCCAGATGACGCCGATCAGAATCGCACCGTTCCAGTTGGTGCGCATGGGCAAGGCCATGGTCGCGGGTTTGTCCTGGAAGGGGGAGGGGATGTTGGTGTTCATCGGAGGGAGTTTATATGGTATGAGGTTTACCACGGATTATCCTAAATTCCGCAGTTGAACCAAGCGGCTGACACGGAAGCTGCTGCAAGTGATGCGTATGAACGAGGTTTCGAACACAAAAGAGCTTCACCCGGCAGGTGAAGGGGATTTCACGTTTCCGACGGCGGGAGGTCGGGTGCGTTTG
>CAMBLN010000094.1 GCA_945868215.1 Opitutus sp. GAS368 | reverse complement strand
AGCGCCAGCATTTGCTCGCGCGTGTTCATGCTCATCATAATGTCCTTCTTCGGACGGTTCATGGTGTTTCCTTCGGTTGGTGGGTTCCTGTTTCCACCTCACCAACTACCATGATCCGTCTTTTTGCTGAACTTTCCGGACACTACCAGGTTTGGCGGCGCTGATCACAATTTTATTTGGTGGGGGGAATGTTTTTTGGCCGAGCGGATGGTGGATAGGGCTGTCCGCCGTGCTTATGGCCATTACATTTTTCTCGACCGTTGCATGGAGTCTGTTGCTCAAGTCGGGCACGAGTTCTGCCCCAACCTTGAGGACTCCGTCATCGGAGAGCTGAATCCGTCATTCGCCCCGGAAGTAGAAAAAGAGTCGGGTTGTTACACAGCTACATTTGCGGTTTGGTCGCATGCCAATCTCACACCCTGCCCGGGATGCTGACGCGGGTGGTGTCAATGGCATGGTTGCGCATGGCTTCGCGGAGAGGGGCGGGTTCGGTCGCGGGCAGCGCGGGCGTCGATGCGTGAGCGGCCATTGCAACTAGTTGTGAGCAAGCCGCGTGCGCGGTGTAAGGCGCGGGGAGGGGCGGGCGAGGAAATTGTTACAGGGGGAGGGCGCGGGATCTGTTGGCCTCGTGAGGGAGAATCAATAGAGGTGGAACCGCGCTGACGGATTAATCGACTCCCTTTAGGTAGCGGGCGAAAGCTTGATCGAAATCAGAGAGATACTCCCGGTCCTGCTTAATCCGATATTTTTCGTATTCCGCGTGGGCCTTGAGCGCGGCCATTTCGTGAGAAATACGGCCCGCGTTCTCCAATATCTGTTGTTCGGTGAAATCAAGAAAGCGACGCACCTGTTCCAGCCAATCCGCCATCGTCATCACCCGACCGGAGCGGGCGCGTAATTCGGCGGAATCGATGAACATCACCACCAGACGGTTGAGCTTATCGACCTCCGTCGTGTTGAGGTAGTTCTTGGCGACGGTGACGTCGCTTTTCAGCACCTTGCCGTGCGGGGCGTTTTTCCAAGTGGTGAGGCCCATGAAAGGCTTTTCGGCGTCGGCCCGGTCGTGGACGATTTCTGCCGCCGTGTGACCGGTGGTGGCGAAGTGCAGGTAGTTTTGAACGATCTTATAAAACAGCTGTGTTTCCTCGCTGTCCTTGCGGTAGTCGCTGCTGCACTGCTCGAAGACATCGGCGATTTTCTGGTAGGCGCGGCGCTCGCTGGCGCGGATTTCGCGGATGCGCTCCAGCAATTCATCGAAATAATCCTGACCAAAGGCGCGTCCGTTTTTTAGCTGGGCGTCGTTGATGACGAAACCCTTTACGATGAACTCTCGCAGAGTATGAGTCGCCCAGATTCGGAAGTGCGTGGCTTTGAGGGAATTTACCCGATAGCCGACGGCGATGACCGCATCGAGATTGTAGTATTCGACCTCGCGGCCGACCTCGCGCCCGCCCTCGGTTTGAACTGTTTCCATTTTGGAAACAGTTGCTGCCTGGACCAATTCGCCACTCTCAAAGATGTTTTTGAGGTGCTTGCTGATCGCGGGCGGTTTGACGCCGAACAGCTCGGCCATGACCTTTTGTGTGAGCCAAAAATTATCCCGCGCGAAGAGCACGTTGACCGTGACCTTGCCGTCCGCCCCTTGATAAAGAACGACGCGGGCGGATGGTTGGTTTGGATCGGGGGTCATGGCCGGAGGCGGTCGAAGTGATCGGTTTTCATTGAGGGAGGAGAGGAAGGTGCTCGCGGCGGCGATCCATCGCGGCGTTCCTCCTTCGCCGAGGCTTCGGCGGACAAGAAAGCCGCTCCTACTTCCGATCCTCAGAACGGCACTTCGTCCACCGGGGCGCCGGGCTCTTCGGGCAGGGGGGCGCCGTCGTCGGAGGCCGGGGCGTCGGGGGCGCCGCCGAGGGGTTCGATTTTCCAGCAGTTGAGGTTCACGAAATAGCTCTCTTTCCACTCACGACCGCGCAGGTCGAAGAAGACTTTGGCCTTGGCGCCCGGTTTGAGGGAAGCGACGAGGGCGACCTTGTCCTTCACGCACTCGAATTTGATGTCTTGGGGGAATTTGCCCGCCTCGGTGGTAAGCACGAACTCGCGCTTGTTGAAGCCGCTGCCGAACGTTTGCTCTTCGAAGACTTTTTTGACCGTGCCGGTGATTTCAAACATGCCGCCACGATGAACGGGTCGGACGGACGGGGGCCAGCCACTTTTCCCTCATTTTTGTAGATAGGCATGGCTTGCACTGGGGCCGCCTTGGCTTGCACCCTGAGGGTTCCTTTTATCTCCATGTCCCTCTCCGACTCGCTTCTTCGCAAGCTCGCCGACCAGGTCGGCACTCCTTTCTGGGTTTATGATGGCGGCCTGATCCGCCAGCGCATCGCCGACATCAAGGCCATGACGGCGGCGCCCGGACTCCAGGCCCGTTTTGCGATGAAGGCTTGCCCGGCCACCAAGATCCTCGCCGAGATGAACGCCGCCGGCATCTGGATCGACGCCGTTTCCGGCAACGAGGCTTTGCGCGCTTTGCATGCCGGTCATCCCGCCGGCAACACGCCGCCGGTCATCTGTTTCACGGCCGACGTTTTCCGCGACAACGCCCTCGAGGTTGTCCTGAAGCACGGTCTGCTGCCCAACATCGGTTCGCCGGCGATGATCGATCAGCTCGCCGCCGCCGGCTACAAGGGGCCGATCTCCATTCGCATCAACCCCGGCTTCGGCCACGGTCACGTCAACACCTGCGACACCGGCGGTCCTTCCTCGAAGCACGGCATCTGGCACGAGGACTTGAAGGCCACCGCGGCCGCCGCCGAGAAGGCCGGTCTCGATGTCGTCATGCTGCACTCCCATATCGGCAGCGGTCCGAAGATTCAGGAGTTGCACGACAACCTCACCCGTCTCGCCGGTGAGTTCGCCGCGCTCATCCCGCTTTTCCCGAAGCTCACCGCCGTCAGTCTTGGCGGCGGCATCCCCCATAACTATCGCGAGCGCGACAAGCAGACCACCGTGGCCCCGCTGGCCGAGTTGTTTGCCCGCTGCCGCGAGATCATCGTCAAGGCCGCCGGCCGCGAGATCCGCGTCGAGATCGAGCCGGGTCGTTACTATGTCGCCCCGTCCTGCACGCTGGTCACCCGCGTCCACGACGTGAAGCGCACGCAGTCCAACGCCAAGGGCAGCGGCGCGACATTCGCGATGGTGGACGCCGGTTTCGTCGATCTCGTGCGCCCCGCGATGTATGGCAGCTACCACCACATCGAGATCCTCGGCAAAGATCCGGCGCAAGGCACCGAGCCCATCGTTGTTGCCGGTCCGCTCTGCGAAAGCGGCGACGTTTTCACGCGCGGCGGTGCCGACGAAGAACTCAACCCGCGCCAATTGCCCCGGCCCGAGATCGGCGACCTCCTGGTGTTGCGCGACGCCGGCGCTTACGGCTATGCCATGAGCAGCAACTACAACTCCATCGGCCGCGCCCCGCAGGTGTGGGTCAACGCCGACGGCTCGGCCGAGCTCATCAGCCGCCGCGAGACCATCGAAGACATCCTCAAACCCGAAACCTCCGCGCCCATCGCGCTCTAAAAACTTCAAGCCCATGTCCGCCTCCGAAGATCTCAACATCGACCGCATCGCGAACCTCGCGCGCCTCGCGCTCACGCCCGAGGAGAAGGAAAAGTTTTCCGCGCAACTCGCCGACGTGCTGACGAATATCGAGAAGCTCAAGCAGGTGAACGTCGATGGCGTGGAGCCGACGGCGCATGCGTTCCCGATCTACAACGTGTGGGCGGATGACGTCGCGAAGCCGGGGCTGTCGGTCGAGGATGCGTTGCGCAACGCTCCGGAGAAACGCGACAACATGATCGTGGTGCCGAAAGTCGTGGAGTGAACGGGCGGGCGGGCCGGCGCTGGTAAGACGGTTACGGCGCGGGAGTCAGCCAGGTGGTGAGGTCGGCGGGGGTGGCGAGTGTAGTGCCGAATTGGTAGTCGCGGTCGAGGAGGGACGCGTAGGCGGGCTCGATAAAACGGCGGCAGTGGAGGATGACTTTGGCGCGTTGGCCGGGGGCGCGCACGAGGCGGCCAAGGGCTTGATTCACTTTTTGGATACCGGGGATTTGATAGACGCGTTGGAAGGCGGCTTCGCGGGTGAGGTTGGGGAGGGCGTCGATGCGGGCGCGTTGCACGGCGTTGACCTCGGGGAGCGCGGGACCGACGACCATGGCGTGGCTGATGCGTCCGCCGAGCGTGTCGATGCCTTCGGCAAAACTGCTGCCGAGGACGAGGAAGAGCGCGTCGGAGAAGGCGAGGGATTCGTCCACCCAGGCGGTTTGCGCGGCGAGGTCGGAGAGACGCGGCTGGAGCGCGGCGCGGAGGTGTGGGTGGCGTTGGGCGAGTTGGTCGCGGATGGATTCGGCGTAGGCGTAGCTGGGGAAAAATACTGCGATGCACTTGGTCGCGGAATGACCAATGACCAATGACGAATGACCAATGGAGGAAGCTGCGTTGTGAAGGGCGGCGATGGTATCGGCAGTCGTGCCGGCGTGGCGGGCGCGTTGGCTGAAGGACGTGTCCACGCGGGTGTCGTAGGCGATATTGTAGGCGGCGTCGCGCCAGGGGGTGTGGGCGACCACGGCGCAGAGCGCCGTGGAATGATCAATGACCAATGACGACGGAGCCCGGAGGGCGGAGAGGGCATCGCCCGAGGCGATGGCCCGAAGGGCCGACCCTGCGGAAGCGGGGGAGCAATGACCAATGGCGGAGGCGGAGGAGGAGGCGGCGGGGACAGCCTCGTTACCTCGGCTGCTACGGGGGGCTGGTTCCAAACCGCAGGCGGAGGCGAAGGTTTGGGCGGGGCCGGGAGTGGCGGTGGCGAAGATGACGCCGGCGTAGTCGCGGAGGATTTCTCCCGTGGGCAGCGCGGCGTCGAGGCAGGTGAGGCGGAGTTCGCCTGCGCGGGGACTCCAGATGAGTTTGGGGAAGGGTTGCGAGAACCACTCGGCCCATGACGGGAGTTGCCAGAGGAGTTCGCGGACGGGCGGCTCCATGTCTTCGTAGGGGAGCGGGTGGAGGACGAGGGTGTCGGCGAGTTGGCGGATGGTGTGGACGAGGTCGTCTTCCTGCGCGAGGTCGAGGACATCGCAGACGGGGAGCGAGGCGAGGAGGAGGGTGAAGGTTTCCCAGGCGCGGGCGAGGGGGGCGGGGGCGCGGAGGTGGTCGAGTTCGGCGAGGACGCGGCGGGCGTCGTCGGCGTGGAGCGTGTGTGAGCGGGCGTCGGCGGCGCGGGCGGGGAGGTTGTGCGCTTCGTCTATGACGAGGAGCGTCTCGGCGGGATTAAAGCCGGGCTGGTTGTAGAAGAGCGTGCGGTTGGCGGGGGCGAAGACGTAGTTGTAGTCGCCAATCCACACGTCCTGGAACGCGAGGGCGGTGCGGGTGATTTCGTAGGGACAGATCTGCGCGGCTTCGCCGGCGGAGCGGAGGGCGGGGATGTCGCGGGCTTCGTCTTCGAAGAGATAGAAGCGGGAGAGACCGTGTTTTTTCCAGCGTTGGGCGACGGAGTCGGGGTGGTTGAATTCGCGGCGCTGGCAGAAACAGACAGGGTCGAGGCAGTGCTCGTGTTTGGGCCGGACGTGCCACGCCGCGACCGGCGTGGAATGACCAATGTCCAATGACCAATGACCAATGGGCGGAGCGGCAGAGGCGGGAATGTTTTTTGGGATTTGGGGTTTAGGATTTGGGATTTGCGCCGTCTGCGGCGGCGCTGTCATCGCGCGGAGGGTGCGGAGGACCTGGAGTTGGCCGGTGGCTTTGCTGGTGAGGTAGAGGAGGCGGGAGTAGCGGCCGGATTTCATCGCGCCGAGCGCGCACTCGAGGAGGGCGCCGGTTTTGCCGAAGCCGGTGGGGGCGGTGAAAAGGACTTGGCGGTGCGTGGCGAGCGCGGCGGCGAGGTCGGCCTGGGTCGTTTGTTGTCCGTCGCGGAGTTCGGGAAACGGGCTGTGGAAACGGAGGTTGCGGAGGCGTTCGCGGGCGCGGAGACGGAGGTTGAGGAACTCGGCGACGCGTTCGAGGCGGACTTGGAACGGAGATTCGTCGGCGTGGGTGAACGCGATGGTTTGGAGGAGTCCGCTGCCGGCTTCGACGAAGACGAGTTCGCCGCGGATTTTTTCGGACGGGTTCTCTATGCGGCGGAGCGCGAGGTAGGTGGCGAGTTGCGCGAAGTAGTCGGGGTGGGCGGCACGGAGGTCTTCCTCGGGGGCAGGGAGTGGGTCGAGGGTGGTTTTTATTTCGCGGAGGATCGCGGGGGTGCGGGCGTCGGGGGCCGGGAGGAATTGGTCGATGCGGCCGGTGAGGGTGAGAGTCCAGCCGCCGTGGAAGACGCGGCCGGTGATGGGAACTTCGAAGGAGGCGGCGGGCGTGGAGGCGGCGGCTTTGGCGCGGAGTTCCTGGTGCCAGCGGGTGCCGAGACGGGCGCGCCAGAGGCCTTGGGCGCCGGTGTGGTCGGAGGGATCACGCGGGCCGATGTTGAACGCGGAGAACTCTCCGATGCTCAGGGTGGCGGTGCGTTGATCGAGGTCGAATTCCATGCGTGGGTCGGCGGTGCGGAGGGGACGGAAGGGTCACCACGAAACACACGAAATACACGAAAGAAAGATGGGACGGAGGGAATGGCCGCAAAAGCACAAGAAGGCACAAAAACGGAGGGGCGGAACCGGAATTCCTGAGCTCACGCTCAGGGCTACGTTTTCAATAGGGGCCGCGGATGTGGGCGGAGACTTCGGCGGCGTAAAACGCGGCGAGGGCTGCGTGCGTGGCGGCGTCGATGGGCGGGAGGGAAGCGGCGGCGACGTTGGCGCGGGCCTGCTGCGGGTTGCGCGCGCCGGGGATGACGGTGCTCACGGCGGGAAAATCGAGGCACCAGCGGAGCGCCCACGCGGCCATATTCACGCCGGCGGGAACGCGGGTTTTGAGGGTGTCGGCCAGCGCGACGCCTTTTTCGTAGGGGAGGCCGGCGAAGGTTTCGCCGACGTTGAAGTGCTGGCCGTCGCGGTTGAAGAGGCGGTGGTCGTCGGCGGCGAAGTGGGTGTCGGCGGTCATCTTGCCGGAGAGGAGTCCGCTTGCGAGAGGGAGGCGCACGATGAGGCCGACGTGTTTGGCCTGCGCGGCGTCGAAGAGCGTGGCGATGGGTTTTTGGCGGAAGATGTTGAAGATGATCTGGAGCGAGCTGACGCCGCCGTGGTTCACGCAGAAGAGGGCTTCGTCCATGGACTCGACGCTGGCACCGTAGGCGCGGAGTTTGCCCTCGTGTTTGAGTTCTTCGAGCCAGCCGAGCATCTCGCCGCGTTTGAGGACGTCGGTCGGGATGCAGTGGAGTTGGGTGAGGTCGAGGGCGTCCACGCCGAGGCGGCGGAGCGAATCTTCGGTGAATTGGCGGACTTTGGCGCGGGTGAAACCGTTGGGCCAGTCGAGGCGGCCGAGTTTGGTGGCGACGAACACGCGTTCGCGGGCGGCGGGTGTGGCGCGGAGGAAGGCGCCGATGAGGGATTCGCTGCGACCGTTGCCATAGACGTCGGCGGTGTCGAAAAAGGTGACGCCGGCGTCGTAGGCGGCATGGAGGGTCTCGGTGGCGGTGGCGTCGGTGACGTCGCCCCAGCCGGCGCCGAGTTGCCAGGTGCCGAGGCCGATTTCGCTGACGTTGCGTCCGGTGTTTCCGAGGGGGCGGATGTTCATGGCGAGCACGGTGCGCGATTGGGTGCGGGAGGCAAGCGGAGGGCGGGGGATTCAGTCGAGGTGGATTTCGGTGTGGGCCCGGAGGTAGTGCTCAAGGCTGCGGAGGAGGCGGGTGACGTCGGCGGGAGGCGTGGTCTGGGACGCGAGCGGCTGGTTGATGAGCGCGATGGCGAGGGGGCGGTCGGCGGGCGGGAGCGCGGGGAACCATTGTTGTTTCACGGCGTAGCCTTCGTCGCGGGCGAAACAGTAGAGGCTTTTCAGGTAAACGATGTCGGGGCGGTCGGAGGCGGCGAAGGCGGTGAACGCGGTGCGGAGGAGCGCGTGGATCGCGGGGTAACTTTCCTCGGAGCCCGGGTTGCGGGCGGCTAGTTGGGCGAAGGCGGAGGCTTGGAGGAGCGATTCGTAGCGTCGGCCGATGCCGGAGTGACGGGTCAGCAGGCGCGCTTCTTTTACGAACCACGCGTCACCGGAGGGCGTGCCTTCGAGGACGAGGGAGACGTCGTCGAAGAGGTCGAGGGCGAGGTGCGCGGCGGAAGGCTTTTTGCCGGGGAGGCGCTGGAGGATGCGGAGGGCGCCGTCGTCGGGGGTAAAATCGGAGAAAGTTTGAAAGGTGTCGGTCGGCGGCTGGCGGTGCAGGACCAGGGCGTCGGTGGTGAGGGAGGGGCCGCCGCTCATGAGGGGCCTCCCGGAGTCGGCCTGTCATGAGCGGAATGAGCAATGACCAATGACCAATGACCAATGAGCGGGGCGCAGACGGGCATTCGCGGTTAGTTGCGGAGGGTGAAGGCGGGGATGGCGGACGCGGCGTGGAGGAGCTTCATGGCGCGGGCCTCGGCGGCGCGCATTTTGCGTTTTTTGGCGGGCTGGAGGTCGTCGTAGCCGGCGAGGTGGAGCCAGCCGTGAACGACATAGAGGGTGAGTTCCTCGCTGAAATCCTTGTCGTTGGATTTTGAATACGCTCGGGCGGTGTCGGCGGAGACGCAGATCTCACCGGCGACGCCGAAGGCGGGTTCGCCTTCGAAGGTGATGACGTCGGTGGTCGTGGGATCGTCGAGGAAGTCGCCGTGGAGCTTGGCGAGTTTGGCGTCGGTCATGAAGGCGAGGGAGAGTTCGCCACCGGGGCAGCCGCCGAGGAATTTGGCGCGGTGTTCGTCCAAGATCGTGATGACGCGGGCGACGGCTTTTTTGTCGAGGCGGAGACGCGGGTGGGCGTTGTGGATGGAGAGGTCGCGGGCGGACATGCGGGGAATTAATGGTAACCTATTGGGTTACTTTGTCTCGGAGGCTTCGACGGGGACGGGGTCGGATTCCTTGGGGTAGGAAACGCGGCCGTGGAGCATGTTGAGGAGGGTGAAGGTGAAGCTGGTTTTGATTTTGGAGAGTTCTTCGAAGGTGATCGGGGCTTCGTCGAGCTGGCCGTCTTCCATGCGGTCTTGGAAGATCTGATCGATGATTTCGCCGAGGTGCTGCGGCGTGACCTTGCGGAGGGAACGCGAGGCGGCTTCGACGCCGTCGGCGAGGTGGATGATGGCGCTTTCCTTGAAACGCGGGCGGGGTCCGTCGTAGCGGTAGGTGCTCTCGCTGACGGGGACCGGGCCGAGTCCGGGGAGGACGGGGATGAACGGGTCTTTGGAGGGGGTGCCGGCGCCGGGTGCGGCGGAGGGGGGGCGCGTGTGGTTGACGGCGCGGTGGTAGAAGTAGCGGATGAGCGACGTGCCGTGGTGTTGCTGGATGACGTCGATGACGGCGCGGGGGAGTTTGTGTTTGAGGGCGAGGTCCACGCCGTCTTTGACGTGGCTCTTGATGATGAGGGCGGAGAGGGACGGGTTGGAGGCGTCGTGGGGGTTGACGCCGTCGCGCTGGTTTTCGGTGTAGTATTCGGGTTTGGCGGTTTTGCCGATGTCGTGGAAGAGGGCGCAGACGCGGGCGAGGAGCGGGTTGGCGTCGATGGCGGCGGCGGCGTTTTCGGAGAGTTGCGCGACGACGAGGGAATGGTGGTAGGTGCCGGGGGCCTCGAGCTGCATGAGGCGGAGGAGCCGGTGGTTGTAGTCGGTGAGCTCGAGAAGCGTGATGTCGGTGGTGCGCTTGAAGAGACCCTCGAGAACGGGGAGGAGTCCGACCACGATGACGCCGGTGAGCAGACCGGTGGCGAGGCCGGCGGACATCTGTTTCAGGATGGTGACGAATTCGAGACGGTCGATGAAGCCGATGAGGAGGGCGAAGGTGGCGACGGTGAGCCCGGCGAAGAGGGAGGCGCGGACGACGTTGCCGCGCTTGCGGGTGTGGCGGCTGCAGAAGATGGCGACGATGGAGGCGAGGAAAGTAAGGACGAGGACGTCGAGCCGGTTGCCATAGATGACGCTGGTGAAAATGGAGATGAACAGCGCCATGAAGATGGCGGAGCCGGCGTTGATGAGGATGGCGACGATGAGCGGCGCGATGGCGACGGGGGCGAGGAACGGGAGGATCGAGGCGGCGGAAGAGTTTTCGATGAAGAGAGGGAGGCTGCCGAGTGCGTAGGTGGAGCGGACCAAGGCGAGGTTGAGGATGACGACCAAGGCGAGGAGGCCGAGGCGTCCGTTGCTCAGGAGGGTTTCGCGGTCCTCGATGCGGATGTAGAGGACGCTGGCGATGAGCATGGCGAGCACGAGGAGGACGCGGCCGAAGAGTTGCAGGCCCTCCTCGAGGGCGATGTCGCCGTGTTCGAGGAGGAATTTGCGGTGGGCGGTGAGCATCTCGTATTGCTCGGCGGTGACGCGGAGGCCCGGCTCGATGATCGTCTGGCCGCGGGCGACCTGGACGATGACGGGCTGGAGATCGCGGAGGGCGTTTTCCTGGAGGCGACGGGTGGCTTCGAGGTCGAAGAGGAGGTTGGGGGCGACGCCGTTGCGGAAGATGCGGTAGAGCGGGAGGCCGAGTTCGCGTCCGCCGGCCTCGGCGGCGAGGTTGATGCGGAGGGAGGTGAAGGATTGTTCGAGGGATTGGGCGGTGCGGCGGATGACGAGACCGTCGGCGCCGACAATCTGGGAGACGGTGACACCGCCGGCGGTATCGGCGCCGGAGGAGCGTCCGTCATGGATGCCGTCGTTGTAGATGTCGCGGAGGACGCGGAGGCCGCTTTCGACGAGGGTGGTGCGGGTGGCGGGCGGACCGGATTTGGCGAGGATGGCGACGTCGGCGGGGGTGGTCTGGTAAGGGCCTTTGGCGTTGAAGGCCTCGACGAGGGCGAGGAAGTCGTCTTTGCGTTTGGAGGGGAGGACGGCGCCGTCGGGATGATCGCGCTCGAAGGTTTCAAGGGAGACGAGCAGTTCGCGGAGATGGATTTCGAACTGGTTGAAGGTTTCGAATTCGAGACGGTAAACGGGAGGGAGGCGGTCGCGGAGTTGTTCCTCGGCGAGGCGGGTTTTGGTTTTGCTGGGGTAGTCGAAGGGGGCGCTGGCGACGATGCGGAGGCTGGCGATCTGGTTTTCGAGGACGGGCAGATTGGCGGTGGAGATGCCGACGAAGCTGATGAGCACGATCGCGGCGGTGGTCGCGGCGAAGATGAGGGTGGTGACCAGGCGGCTGGTTTCGAGGAACTCGACCGTGCCGGAGACGGTGGCGGTCTTGCGGGTGCGCGGCTGGTTGCTGCGGAGAAGTTTCGTGAGAAAGGAGAGCATCGCAGGTTAGCGGGTTTCTTCGCCGTCGGCGCTTGCGATGGGGTTTTTGTAGCGCTCGTAGGCTTCGATGATTTTGAGGACGAGAGGGTGGCGGACGACGTCGGCGCCGCTGAATTGGTGGAACTCGATGCCGGGGACGTCGCGGAGGATGCGCTGGACTTCGAGGAGTCCGGATTGTTTGGCGCGCGGGAGGTCGATCTGGGTGATGTCGCCGGTGACGACCATTTTGGAGTCTTCGCCGAGGCGGGTGAGGAACATCATCATCTGCTCGGGCGTGGTGTTCTGGGCTTCATCGAGGATGATGAAGGCGTTGCTCAGCGTGCGGCCGCGCATGTAGGCGAGCGGGGCGATCTCGATGACGCCCTTTTCGGTGAGGCGGGCGACGTCCTCGTTGTCCAGCATGTCGCCCATCGCGTCGTAGAGCGGGCGGAGGTAGGGGAGGATTTTTTCGTTGAGATCGCCGGGGAGGAAACCGAGGGCTTCGCCGGCCTCGACGGCGGGGCGGGTGAGGATGATGCGCTGGACCTGGTTTTTGAGGAGCGCGGAGACGGCGGCGGCCATCGCGAGATAGGTCTTGCCGGTGCCGGCGGGGCCGATGCCGAAGACCAGCGAGTGCGACTGGATGGACTGGAGGTAGAGTTTCTGGCCGAGGGTTTTTGGGATGATCGTCTTGCGGTTGGTGGCGACGACGAGCGGGGTTTTGCCGAAGAGCTCGCGGAGGTGGTCGGATTCGCCGCGGGCGATCATCTCGACGAAACGGGTGAAATCGGTGGAGCGGATCTGCACGCCCTGGGTGCGCGCCTCGTTGAGGAAACCGATGAGGGATTCCATTTGAGCGATGGCGTCGTCGGGTCCGTCGATCTGGAGCCAGTCGTCGCGGCTGACGAGGGATACGCCGAGGTGTTTCTCGGCGAAAGTGAGGTTGTCCTCGCGGCCCGCGTAGAGCTGGTGGAGGTGGCGGGCGGAGGGGAAGCGGAGGGTGCGGGTCGCCATGGGGCTCCTTACGAATGACCAATGACCAATGTCCAATGACCAATGGAAATGGAGGAGACGGAGGTCAGGGAGTAGCAAGAGCTGGAATGCGGGTGGGTCGTCATTGGGAATTGGTCATTGGTCATTGGTCATTCTCGCCGCTTCGGCGGCGAGGCGTTCCCACGTGGCTTCGAGGGCTTGGGGGAGGATGCGGGTCTGGCCGAGGACGGGCATGAAGTTGTTGTCGCCGTTCCAGCGGGGGACGATGTGGCCGTGGAGGTGGGGGATGCTGCCGCCGGAGGCGCTGCCGAGGTTAAAGCCGATGTTGAAACCGTCGGGCTTCATGGCGGCGCGGAGGACTTTTTTGCCGAAGGTGATGATGGCGAAGAGATCGGCGCTCTCGGCGGGGGTGAGTTCCTCGATGTCGGTGGCTTCGCGGAAGGGAATGGCGAGGAGATGCCCGGGATTGTAGGGGAACCGGTTGAGCATCAGGTAGGAAAGGGCGGTGCGGTGGACAATGA
>CAMBLN010000093.1 GCA_945868215.1 Opitutus sp. GAS368 | reverse complement strand
AGGACGTTCCAGAACTGGGGGAGCTCGTCGAGGTTCCAATGCCGGATGAAGGCGCCGATGCGGAGGAGACGCGGGTCGGCGGCGAGGGTGCTGACGCTGAGGTGGTCGGTCGCGGCGGCGTCGGGGGCCATGCTGCGGAGCTTCCACATCGTGAAGACGCGTCCGCCGGCGCCCATGCGTAGTTGGGGAAAGAATACGGGGCCGGCGGGGGACTCGCGTTTGATGAGGATCGCGAGGATCGCGATGATGGGCAGTGAGAGCGTGAGGCCGAGGAGGGTGCCGGTGAGATCAAGGAGGCGTTTGAGGGCGCGGTTGAAGAGGCGGTTGATGGCGAGCTCCTCGACGCCGAGGACGGGGAGTTTTCCGATGGTCTGGAGGCGCAGGCCGCTTACGAGGATCTGGAAGGAGGACGGGATGATTTTCCAGTCCACGAAGGCGTGTTCGCAGGCCTCGACGACGGCGTGGAGTTGTTCGCGGGGAAGGTCGGTGCGGGCGGCGATGAGGACGTCGATCTGGTGGTCGCGGAGGGTGTCGCGGAGACGGTCGGTGGAGCCGAGGGCGGGCAGGCCGGCGGGGGCGGGTTCGGCGGGGAAGGTGATGACGCCGGCGAAGGCGTAGGGGTGTCCGGGTTGGGCGGCGAGGTCGGCGACGAGGGCGCGGGCTTCGTCGTTCCAGCCGAGGATGGCGACGCGTTGGCGGAGACGCTGGACGAGACGCGGGCGGGTGAAGACGCGGTAGGCGGCGCTGCGCCAGGCGAACATGAGCGCGAGGATGAGCAGGTAGGCGAGGATTACGAACCAGCGGGAGATGGGCGGATCGAATTTGAGGACGAGGGAGAGGCTGAGGTAGGCGACGAGCCAGAACGTGGTGCCCTTGATGATGAGGTTGAGGGCCTGGAATTTCCGGAGGAGGAGGCGTTCCTCGTAGAGGTTGAGCTGGGCGTAGGCGGCGATGAGGAAGGCGGTGCCGATGAGGAGAAGCGGCAGGTAGGCGCGGTAAGTGGCGTTGGGGACATCGAGACCGATGCCGCCGACGGGGGTTTCATAGCGCAGCCAGTAGCCGAGGGAGAGACCGGCGAAGGCCACGACGGCGTCACCCGCGACGAGGAGGGACGGGAGGAGGACTTTGCGCAGGCGGGCGGATTCGGGCATGAAAGGGAATTCGGCGTGGTTGTGACGGGATGGCCGCAAAAAGGCGCAAAAAGCGCAAAGACAAACCGGTTACGGGGAGCGGTTGTCGAGGAATTGCAGGAGGGTGCCGCCGTCGAGCCAGCCGAAGCGGGGGACGACGGGGCGCAGTTCGGGAGGGAGGGTGATGCGCGTCTGGATGTTGAAGTCCGCGGGGGGGACGCCCTCGGGATGCCCCATGAGGACGCCGTAACCGGTGCGGAGGCGACGGTGGGGGTTGCCGACGGTCGCGGGTGTGTCGAGGGAAGTCCAGGGATCGGCGCCGCGAGTGCGGGCGAACTGTGTCGCGACGGCTTGGATACGCGCGAGGAAGGCGTCGAGCGGAGGCTGGCGCCAGGCGGGGGACCAGGCGGAGGCGGGGTCGAGCAGCCATTCGGCGGCGAAGGCGCGGACGGCGCCGTCGGTATCGTCGGATTGGATACGGGCGAGTCCGAGGCCGAGGTAGACGCCGCGCCGCTGGGGGGCGAGGCGGGCGGAGGCGAGGAAGTGGGAGGCGGCGGTTTCGGGGGCGGTGCCGAGGAGGAGCCAGCCGAGGTTGTAGCGGGCGTATTCGAGGTCGGGGTTGGATTGGAGGGTGCGTTCCAAGAGGGCGGCGGCGGTGCGCGGGGACGTGCCGCGGGCGTCGGGGAAAGGGTGTCCGATGGCGAGTTGGGCGGCGAGCAGGTGGGCGTAGTAGGGATCGCCAGGAGTGAATTCGGAGGCGCGGCGGAGGGAGGCGGCGTAGCCGGCCTGGTCGTTGACGGCGGCGTGGTCGAGGGCGTCGGAGTAGGCGCGGCGGGCGGCGAGGTCGCGCGTGGACGCGATGGCGGCGGGGATGAACAAAGCGAGCCCGCCGACGGCAAGCAGCAAGCGGGAAGAGTAACCTATTGGGTTACTCTTTGTATGGGGGGCGGAGACGGACCAGGCGGCGAG
This sequence comes from Opitutus sp. GAS368, assembly GCA_945868215.1. Lineage (GTDB taxonomy): Bacteria > Verrucomicrobiota > Verrucomicrobiia > Opitutales > Opitutaceae > Rariglobus. The sequence goes on along the minus strand of CAMBLN010000093.1, from coordinate 10,859 downwards.
GTGGGCGGCGGCGAGGGTGGCGAAGAGCGGGGTGGCGAACGGGTGGTCGAAGAGCAGGAGCGTGCCGGAGGCGGCGAGACCGGAGGCGAGGGCGATGAGTTCGGGAGTCCAAGGGGCGGAGCGGAGGCGGGTGGCGAGGCCGGCGATGATGAGGGCGGCGGCGAGGAGACCGGCGGCGCCGAGAGTGGCCCAGAGCTGGACGGGGGTGTTGTGGAGTTGGAGGAAATTGTCGGCGTCGCCGGGAAGATCGGCGCGCACGCGGGGGAAGACGTGGGGAACGGAACCGGCGCCCCAGCCGAGCAGCGGGCGCTCGGCGCCGAGACGAAGGCCGCCGTGGATCATGGCGGTGCGCTGGTCGTTGCTGCCGCGGACGCCGGAGTTCCATTGTCCGTGGACGACGAGCGAGCGAAGCGAGGAGTTGGACGCGATGGCTCCGCCGAAGATGAGCAGGATCAGCGCGGCGAACCACAGGAAGCGTCCGCGACGCAGCAGGCTGATCGCGCCGGCGCATGCGCCGGCGGCGGCGAGGGCGAGGACGGATCCGCGACTGCCGGAGGAGACGGCGGTGGCGAGTGCGAGGAGCGCGCCGAATGAAAACCAGAGCCGGATGCGGCCGGATTCGCGGGCGGCCCCGGCGGCGAGCCAGGTGGTGGCAAGGACGGCGACGCTGCCGGTTATGTTGGCATGGCCGAACGGCTGCGGGTTGCGCGAGGCGAAGGAAGGCAGGCCGTTCCAAGGCTGGAGCCAGAGCAGGAGACTGGTGAGCAGAATCAGACCGAGCAGGAAGCCGCTTATGCGCCAGGTGCGGGTGGCTTGGTCGGGCTGAAGAACGGGCAGCAAGGCGAACGGCAAGGCGCAGGCGCCGAGGACGGGCAGAAGGTGGGATTGAACGGCGCCCCGCAACGGACTGATGAAGGCGGACGCGGTGGCGGCGACGGCGAGCAAGGCGAGTCCGGCGTCGATCAAACCGCCGAAGCGGGAAGCGCGGGATTTGCGGACGAGACCGATGAACGCGAGGGAAAGCGGCAGAAGCCAGCCGACGGTGGCGAAGCCGGCCCAAGGCCAGGCGTAGATGCGGGTGGAAGAAGGCGGGAAGACGCTGAGGCCGAGCAGCAACGTGCAGGCGACGGCGGCGAGCAGCGCGGGCAACAGCCGGGTTGGCGAAGGCGTGGAAAGTGCGGAGGGAGGCACGTTGAAGGCGGACGTTGGCGGTTGCGGGAAGGGAGCGGAAGTCCAAACGCAGCGAGGGGGACGGCGGGGGGCTTGACGGTGGGGAGCGGCGGGAGGCAGGCTGCAACGATGAAGCGCATGAGTGCGAAAACCCGATGGATGCTGATGGCCGTGGTTGCGGCCGGAGGGTTGGTCGCGTGCGGGGCGGGCTGGTGGTGGATGCGCGCGCAGGGGTATGATGTGCGGGAAGGCATCGAGTGGGTGCTGGCGCAAGTGAGGGCGCTCGGGCCGGTGGCGTTTTTTTCGTTGATGGCGTTGCTGCCGGCGGTGGGTGCGCCGGTGTCGGTTTTCACGCTGACGGCGGGACCGGTGTTCGGGCCGACGCTGGGTCTGCCGCTGGTGCTGGTGCTGGCGCTGGGCAGCCTGGCGATCAATCTGGCGCTGACGTATGCGATGGCGCGGTGGTTGTTGCGCCCGTGGCTGGAGCGGTTGTGCCGGTGGCTGGGGTTTGGAATTCCGGAGGTGGCGGCGGCGGATCAGCGCAGCCTGGTGATCCTGGTGCGGGTGACGCCGGGTCCGCCGTATGTGCTGCAGAACTACCTGCTCGGCATGGCGAAGATTCCGTTCGGGACATATTTCGTGATCTCGTGGTCGGTGGTGTGCCTCTACACGACGGCGTTCATCGTGTTTGGAGACGCGCTGGCGCGCGGGGAAGGACGCGGAGCCTTGGTGGCGGCTAGCGTGATCGTGGCGCTGGTGGTCGGCGTGCGTTTTGTGCGCGGGCGGATGCAGCGCAAGAAGGCGGAGGAGACGGCGCCATGAACGCGACGGACGAGGCGAAAGGCGGGGACGGGGCGCGCGTGGAAAGCGTGAGCGAGTTTACGCGCCGGGTGAAGACGGTGCTCGAAACGCAGGTGCGGCCGGGCTGGGTGCGCGGGGAAGTATCCAATTTTCGGGCACAGGCGAGCGGGCATTGTTATTTCTCGCTGAAGGATGCGGGGGCGCAGGTGTCGGCGGTGTTGTTTCGCGGGGATGCGGCGCGTCAGGACGTGAAGTTGCGCGACGGATTGCAGGTGGTGGTTTACGGCGAGATCTCGGTGTATGAGGCGCGCGGGAATTACCAGTTGATCGTGCGCGCGGTGATCGAGGACGGCGTGGGGCGGTTGCAGCGGGAATTCGAGGCGCTGAAACGACGGCTGGCGGAGGAAGGGTTGTTTGCGGCGGATAAAAAGGTGGCGATTCCGGCGATGCCGCGGACGATCGGGTTTATCACGTCGCCGACGGGTGCGGCGGTGCAGGATTTTATGCGGATACTGATCCGGCGCGGCTGGCGCGGGCGCGTGGTGGTGTTGCCGGCGAAAGTGCAGGGGGAAGGCGCGGCCGCCGAGTTGGCGGCGATGGTCGAATATGCGGATGTGTTGGTCTCAAAGGCAGGCGAGGGCGGGCTCGGCGGAATGACCAATGTCCAATGTCCAATGACCAATGGCGGAGGCTCCGGAGGAATGACGAATGACGAATGTCGAATGACGAATGAGACGGAGGAACAGGGTGTGTTTTTTGATTTGTTGGTGATCGGGCGCGGAGGCGGGTCGCTGGAGGATTTGTGGGCGTTTAACGAGGAGGCGTTGGTGCGCGCGGTGGCGGCGTGCCGGTTGCCGATCATCTCGGCGGTGGGGCATGAGATTGATTTTACTTTGTGCGATTTCGCGGCGGATGTGCGCGCGGAGACGCCGAGCGCGGCGGCGGAGTTGATTTCGAGCGGGTTTGTGGCGGCGACGGAGCGGACGGCGCGGTTGCGCGAGGATTTAAAGCGGAGAGTGAAGGAGGCCGTGGAGGTTGCGGGGGAGCGGTTGGATCATGCGCGGTCGCGACTGCGATTGCTGGCGCCGTCGGCGCAGGTGGAGCGCGGGTTTTTGAGGCTCGATGATTTATCGAACCGGCTGGGCGCGGCGCTGGGTGCGACGGTGCAGGCGCGGCGTCAGCGGTTGAGCGAGGTGCGGTCGTTGTTGCGCGAGCGTTCGCCGCAACGGCGCGTGGAGTCGGAATCGCAGCGGTTGCTGGCGCTGTGGAAACGGTTGCAAGCGGCGAGTCCGGCATCGGTGTTGAACCGAGGGTTTGTGATCATGCGCGATGAGGACGGGAAGCCGGTGCAGAAAAAAGCCGCGGTCCGGAAAGGACAGCGGCTGGCGGCGGAGTTTGCCGATGGAACGGTGGCCGTCGCCGCCGAGGGCGGCGACGGAATGACCAATGACCAATGACCAATGACCGGATTGGTTATTTGGCGGCGAGTGCGGTGCGGGTGCGTTCGGCTTGGACGGCGGCGAGGGCGTGGGTGCGGAGGTCGGCGGCGTCGGCTTCGGCCAGACCTTCGGGGGTGAAGGTGGTGGGGACGGTGTCGGTGTTGAAGAGGACCTGATACCAGACGGAGCCGGCGAGGTATTTGCCGGCGGTGTTGCAGTGGATGGCGTCGAGCGTGAATTTGGGGGCGGACTCGTCCTTCGGGATGCTCCAGCGCCAGCCGATGTTCAGGCTCGTGCGTTGGTCGGGGAGCTGGCCGGCGGGGGGATTGTTGAAATCGAAGTTCGGATCCTGGACGTAGGTCCAGCGCGGGGTCTGGCGGGCGAGGTTCATGGCGTCGCCCACGGGAAGGACGCGGAAGCCTTTGCCGTCGGCGAAGGCGCGGTAGGTGTCGCGGGCACCTGCATACATTTTGGCGGGGGTGAAGCCGTCGTCCTTTTGGAACCAAGGGTGGTCCTCGCGGTAGGCCCAGGTCTGGTGGATGACGATCTCGGCGGCGGGGGCGAGTTTGCGGATGACGGCGATGAGTTCGTCGGCGTGGGGCTGGAAGGTTTCGGGTTTGAAGCTGAGCTGGCTCCATTGCTGGAGGGTGACGACGTCCCAATGTTCCGAGGCGAGGATTTCGGGGAGGGAGCGGCCGCCGTAGGGTTTGCCCTTGGGGTCGCCGGCGATGGCTTCGCGGAGGTGGCCGGCGTGGCGTTCGAGGGAGCAGCCGCCGAGGCTGGCGCGGCCGACAAGGAGTTCTTTGTCGCCGGCCTTGGAGATGTGGGCGAGGTAGCCGAGGGCGTCGTTGGAGAAGCTGTTGCCGATGGTCAGGAGCTTCAGGGAGTCGCGTTCGGCGGCGGAGGCCGTGAAGACGAGGGTGATGGCGAGGATGAGGGTAAACAGGGAGCGGGGCATGGAGCGGAAAGCGTGGAGTTGTAAGCAGGGAGCTTGAACGGCGGGGGTGGCTGCGAAGGGGCGGGGCTTTGGATGGATTATTGGGTGGCGGCCGGCTTTCGTTGGACGCCGGCGTCGGGGGTGCCGAATTTGTAAGTGAACGGCTCGTCGCTCTGAGCCTCGTAGGCGGAGCGGAGGACGAAACCGCCATCGGGGGTTTTCTCGAAGATGAAAGGGGCGGGTATTTTGCCAGCATCAGGTTGTCCCCAAGGATCGGACGGGGTGGCACCGGGCTGGCCGAGGCGGTGGCGAATGGCAGCTTCAAACATGACGGGTTGAATCGAGGCCGCGTTCATCCTGCGCGCGACTTGACCGAGTGTAGGCATCATCATGGCAAGCAGGGGATCTGCGGAGACATCGTCCGGCGAAGGTTCGGGCTTTTTGTTGTGTTGTGCGCCGGCGACCTGTGCGGCCATGCGACGGTCGTATTCCTCGACGAGATCGAGCGCGTAGCCTTCGGGGCCGTCGGGATGGGCGAGGGCGCGACGCACCCAGTCGGGAGTTTTCACCGGTGTCTCATTGCTCATGTAGATGCCGAGGAATTTTTGGAGACGGGCGATGTCGTCGCGGGCGGACACGAAACGTTTGGACTGGAGGTCGAGTACGGCGGGCGCGCCGTTTACGCGGAGCCAGGCGCGGCCGGCCTTGGCGTCGAAGCGGATCAACTTCACGCCTTCCGCGGGTTTTTTGTTGGTGACCGTGAAGGTGTGGCCGGTGGCGATGTTTTCGAGGTGGATGAGTTGCTCGCCAGCGGCGGCGATGAGTCCGCTCAGACGGAGGTTTTTCAGGTCGGGTGAGAGGCCGGAGCGCGAAGGAACGTCGAAGCTGTCGACGCCCTCGGACTGGAGGGCGAGCAGGCCCGGCAGGATGATCCGCTCGAGCAAAGGAATAAAAAACACGTTTCGCTCTGATTGCAGGGCGTGGTCGATGCCAGGCGGTGCGGGGAGTTGGCGCCAGGACGAGGAGAGTGATTCGAGTTCTTGCGGGGAGAAGGCGTTGAGACGGCGGGACGCCCCGGAGGTGGCGATGCCTTCGACGGCGACGCCGGTCAGACCCTGAATGAGCGTGGCACCCGAGCGGATATCGCGGCCGAAACGGGCGGTGGCGGCGTAGAGTTGAATGGCGTCGGCAGGCGGGGAGGTGTCGGCGACCTTGTTGGTGATGCGTGCCAGATCGAGCATCACGCTGACGTCGGGGATCAGGATATAGAAAGGATTGTCCGGATTTTTGGGGTCGGTCTTGGGTGGCCAGAGTTCGGATTGGATCGCCCCGATTTTTGCGGCGGCGGCGAGGTCGTGGGCCAGGCTGCGCGCGAGTTCCTTTTGGGCGGTGTCGGGCGGGGCGGGGGCATTTTCGTCGGAGGGGTCGGGCGACATCCAGTTTGAGAGCGCGTTGCGGTCGCTTTCGGGCAGCGAAAGCCAGCGCAGGGCGACTGCGCGGTAGGGGTTGGCCTCGGGCAGGTGGGCGACGCGTTCGTCCGGGTCGGGTTGGGCGGAGAGCGGGCCAAGCGCGGCGAAGACGAAGGCGGCGATGAGGCGGAACCGGGGCATGTGAAGTAAAGAAAAAGCCCGGCGGTGGTGCGCCGGGCTTGAGGGGAGGAATCAGTGAGCGGGGAATTTGACCCACTTGGCGCCGAGTTTGGAGGACTTCACGGCGGTTTCGATGAAGGCCATGCCCTCGATGCCGTCCTCGATGGTCGGGTAGTCGAGATTCTTCGGTAGTGGTTCTCCGGATACTTCGGCGGAGATGGCGCGGAAGGCTTCGCGGTAGAGGTTGGCGAAGGCTTCCAGGTAACCCTCGGGATGTCCGGGGGGCGTGCGGGTGGCGGCGTTGGCGGTGGGCGTGTTGTAGCCTTGGGCGCGGCTCCAGATCTCGACGGGTTTGACGGGGTATTTGACGATGAGCTGGTTGGGATGCTCCTGCTTCCACTCGAGTCCGGCCTTGGTGCCGTAAACGCGGATGTTGAGGTTGTTTTCCTCGCCGACGCTGATCTGCGAGGCGTGGAGGATACCTTTGGCGCCGCCCTTGAAGCGGACGAGGATGTTGCCGTCGTCGTCGAGGGCGCGGCCTTTGACGAAGGCGGTGAGGTCGGCGCAGAGGCTGTCGATCTTCAGTCCGGTGATGTAGCCGGCGAGGTTTTCGGCGTGGGTGCCGATGTCGCCCATCGCGCCGGCGGCTCCGGAGCGTTTGGGGTCGGTGCGCCAGGCGGCTTGTTTTTGGTCGGTCTTTTCGACGGCGGTGGAGAGCCAGCCCTGCGGGTATTCGACGACGACCTTGCGGATGTCGCCGAGGGCGCCGGAGGCCACGAGGTGGCGCGCCTGTTTGACCATGGCGTTGCCGGTGTAGTTGTGGGTGAGGACGAAGACTTTTTTGGTCTTCGCGATGATTTTGCGGAGGGCGAGGGCTTCCTTGAGGTTGAAGGTGACGGGCTTGTCGCAGACGACGTTGAAGCCTTTTTCGAGGAAGAGTTTCGCGGGCGGGAAGTGCTGGTGGTTGGGCGTGACGATGACGATGAAGTCGAGGCGTTCGCCGGCGGGTTTGCGGCTTTCGAGTTCGGCCATCTCGGCGTAGGAGCCGTAGACGCGAGAGGGATCGAGGAAGAAGTCGGCGCCGGAGTCGGCGGAGCGTTTGGCGTCGGAGGAGAAGGCGCCGGCGACGAGTTCGGCCTGGTTGTCGAGCCCAGCGGCGATGCGGTGGACGGCGCCGATGAAGGCACCGCGGCCGCCGCCGATCATGCCGTAGCGGAGTTTGCGAGAGAGGGACATGGTGGCAGGAATTCGGAGTTTTTGCCCACGAAACACACGAAAAGACACGAAATGAAAACCACCTGAATTCCGATTCCGGTTTCGTGTCTTTTCGTGTGTTTCGTGGGCAACAGGATCGGGATTTACTGGTTTTTCTTGTCGAAGGCGGCGTCGAAGGCGACGGCGCTGGCGGGGAAGTCGAGCTTGCGGACGAAGGCGGCGGACTCGGTGGCGCCGTGGACGCGGTCCATGCGGATGTCTTCCCATTCGACGGAAAGCGGGCCTTTGTAGCCAACGTCGTTGAGGGCGACGATGATGTCCTCGAACTTCACGTCGCCACGGCCGACGGAACGGAAATCCCACGCGCGGCGGGCGTCGCCGAACGTGGTGTGTCCGCCGAAGACGCCGACGTCGCCGTTGCCGTGGCCCCACCAGACATCCTTCATGTGGGCGTGGAAGATGCGGTCGCCGAATTCGCGGATGAATTTGACGTAGTCCACGCCCTGATACGCGAGGTGGGACGGGTCGTAGTTGAAGCCGAAACGTTTGTGGCCTTTTACGGCGGCGAGGGCGCGACGGGCGGTGGCGATGTCGAAGGCGATCTCGGTCGGGTGGACTTCGAGGGCGAAGTTCACGTTGGCGGCGTCGAAGGTTTCGAGGATGGGGCCGAAGCGTTTGCCGAAGTCGGCGAAGCCGGCGTCCCAGTAGGCCTGCGACGTGGGCGGGAAGGCGTAGATGGAGTGCCAGATGGAGGAGCCGGTGAAGCCGTTGACGACGGCGGGAAAGGCGTCCTTGCGGGCTGCGGCACCGGGGCGGGCGTCAAAGAAGACGCGGGCGGCCTTGGCGGCGAGGGCGAGTTTTTTGGCGGCGCGTTTGCGGACGCCCTCGGGCTCGCCGTTGCCCCAGACATCGGGCGGGAGGATGGATTTGTGGCGCTCGTCGATGAGGTCGCAGACGGCCTGGCCGACGAGGTGGCTGGAGATCGCGAAGGACGTGAGACCGTGGTCCTTCAGGAGTTCCCACTTTTGGTGGACGTATTTTTTACTGGATACGGCGGCATCGACATCGAAGTGATCGCCCCAGCAGGCGAGTTCGAGGCCGTCGTAGCCCATTTTTTTGGCGAGGGGCGCGAGCTGTTCGAGGGGGAGATCGGCCCATTGGCCGGTGAAGAGGGTGACGGGACGGGGCATGGGTGTTTGGGGAAGAGGTGTAAAGAGTGTAAGAGGAGTAAGAGGTGTAAGCGGGGAGGGGAGAGAACGGGGGTTATTTGTAGAGCCAGTATTTGCGGGTCAACTGCTGGTAGGCGAGGGCTTGGGTGCGCCAGGCGGCGATGTTGCCGGCGACGTCAACCCGGGCGCCGTCGCGCTCCAAGGCGTTCCACCAGGCGGTGGAGCCGACGTGGATGTTGAAGCTGCGGCGCTGGACGGGGGTGATTTTTTTGAACGGGTTGGGCGGGTCATAAACGCAGGCGAGGCGCATGAGGTGGAAACTGAGTTCGGTGGGGCGCCAGGCGTTCCAGTTGGCGACGTCCACGTAAACGCCCTCGCGGGGTTTGCCGTCTGGACCGGGGACGGTGAGCTTGCGGTAGGCGAGGCCGGGGATGTTGAGCGCGGTGAGGTCGCGGATGAGACGGTCGGCGGTGACGCCCCTGAAGGTGAGTCCGCGGAACGGGTGTTGGGTGCCGATGCCGTGTTTGAAGCCGCTGTATTCGCAGCCGAGGCCGATCATGGCGTAGCCCATGACGGCGGGGAAGTCGCGGATCATGGGGGACGTGGGGACGAAGCGGAGGCCGGTTTCGGGCCAGCGCATGGCGCGGTTCCAGCCGCGCATGGGGACGAGGGTGAGGCGGCCCTTGCGGCGGACGGCCTCGGGGATATCGAGGATGCCGGGCTCGCTGCCGGCGAGGCGGGCGAGCTCGGCCATGGTGAGTCCGTGGACGTAAGGTATCCGAAAAGCCCCTACGCCGCTGAAGTGTTCGCGGTCGAGTTGCGGGCCGTCGACCTTGTAGCCGCCGAGGGGATTGGGGCGGTCGAGGATGATGACCTCGACGTTGTTGCGGAAACATTCGTCCATGGCGTAGCGCATGACGACGTTGTAGGTGTAGCTGCGGACGCCGATGTCCTGGAGGTCGATGACGAGGGCATCGAGGCCCTTGAGCTGGGCGGCGGTGGGTTTGCGGTTTTTGCCGTGCAGCGAGTAGATGGGGAGCTTGGTGCGCGGGTCGATGGAGTCGGTGAAATTTACCGAGGCTTTTATGTCGCCGGAGAGGCTGTGTTCGGGGGCGAAGAAGGCGACGAGTTTGGCGTTGGGGGCGCGGAGGAGGACGTCGATGGTGCTTTCGCCGCGGCGGTTGACGCCGGCGGGGTGGGTGAGGAGGCCGATTTTTTTGCCGGCGACGGCGCGGAAGCCGGTGGCTTCGAGCACGTCGATGCCGAGCATGACGGGGTAGACGACGGGCGGGATGGCGGCGGGGGTCGGCGCGGGAAGCGTGCGCGCGGGCGAAGGGGCGGGTTGGGAGCGGCAGCCGACGAAGGAAGCCAGGCCGACCGCTAGGGAGAGAAGGAAGGGAAGAAAGAGGAGACGGTGGGGGCCGGACATGCGGAGTTTTACAGTGAATCCGCAGGGGGATGCGTCGAGCCGGAAGCGGTTTGGCGGGCGAGAACTTTGCGGCGGTGGGCGTCGGCCTGGCGGGCGCCGAGACGCCAGAGGAGGTCGAGGATGGTGCCGAGGGCGGTGCCGGCGATGAGACCGCCGAGGAGCAGGGCATTGATGCGGGTGCCGAGGTTGGGGGTCCAGCGGAGCTCGTGGGGCGGGTTGACGTCGTCGTCGGTTAGGCCGGCGGAGGCTTGGGCGGCATCGGCCGGCGGGGGTGCGGAGGGGACGTCGAAGGCGGGAGTTGCGGAGACCTCGATGCTTTGACCGAAGCCGGAGAGCATCATGACGGATTTGCCGAGCTGGTAGGTGCCGTAGTAGATCGGGACGGCGGTGACGGGAGTGGTGATGAATTGCAGTCCGCCGAGGATCATGAAGTTTCCACGCAGGAGCAGGGCGAGGAGAAGGGCGACGGGGATTTGCACGCCCATGAACGGCATGAGCGAGAGGATGGAGCCGGCGTAGAAGGACGGGCGGACGTGGGCGGTTTTGAAGGACCAGAGGAAGGAACGTTTTCGGGCGATGGCGGCGAAGCGGCCGATGAGCGGATATTTGTGGAAACGGGCGCGACGCGGCATGAAGCGCAGGAGGTTTTTCACCCGGCGGATGCGGGCGAGGTGTTCCTTGCGGTGCTCGTGGTCGTCGGAGGTCATGCGGGAACAGGAGACGACAGGGGCGGTGCGCCGGGGTTCAAAACAAAACGACGCGGGCGGACGTTAAGTTTGCGCGCGGATCAGGCGGGGCAGAGGTAGGCGAAGCGCGGTTGGACGCGTCCGTCGATTTCGATGGTTTCGAGAAACATGGCGCGGGGGCGGACCCAGAGTCCGTGGTCGCCGTAAAGCAGGCGGTAGGTGACGAGCTCTTCGAGCGTCTCGGAGTGGCGGGCGACGCCGAGGACGAGATACTCTTTGCCCTTGTAGTGGCGGTAGCGGCCGGGGAGCGGGCCGGCGGGGTGGACGGGGAGGGGCGGGAGGGGGCGCGAGGCTTCGGACGACATGCGCCGAGTGTCGGGCGTCGGAGGCGGGGGTAAAACAAAAAGGCGTGAAGATGTGGGGG